>CALCMD010000040.1 GCA_937965795.1 uncultured Lachnospiraceae bacterium
GAGGAGCGCCGGCTTCCGATCCCGATGAATTTTATACTCGACGAATTTCCCAATATCGGCGTGGTACCGGATTTTAAAAAGAAGCTGGCAACGGCCAGGTCAAGAAACATTGGAATGAGCATCCTGTTTCAGAACATCCCGCAGCTTCAGAACCGGTATCCGGACAACCAGTGGGAGGAAATTCTTGGAGGCTGTGATTTCTCCATATTCTTAGGATGCAACGACATGACGACGGCTTCCTATTTCAGCGACCGGACGGGGGAGGTTACGGTGTCGGTGTCTTCTATAAGAAAGAATTACTATACCATCCGGGCAACCGATTATGTGCCAGAGTATACAGAGTCTACTTCCGTGGGGAAACGCCAGCTGCTCCTGCCGGATGAAGTATTGCGGTATCCGCTGGATCGGGGGCTTTTGATCATCCGTGGGCAGAAGGTGCTGCGATTTAGGAAAATGGACTACACAGAACACGCGGATGCGCAGAAGCTTCGGATGGAAAAAGTGGAAACACATATCCCGGACTGGTATGTGAAATGGGAACAGGAAAAGCAGCAGTTTTCGGTGGAACAAAAGGAAACGGAAGAGACGCCGGAGCAGATGGAATGGGAAAAGCGGGAGATATTGGAAGCAGATGCGGAAGTTCCCAAAAAAGAGAGACGAAAAGGACAAAAGGAAAAGGGAAGCAGGAAGATTACAAAGGTGGAGGATTTGTTTTCCAGGCAGGAAGGAGGAGATAGGGCTGAAAAAACCGACACTTGATATACGGAATAATTCCCTGGTACGGTACAGCTTTAAGCGCATACTGGAACGGGAATTTGATATTTTTCTTCGGGATGAGGATATTATAAAGCTGGAACTGGCAAAAGACTGTATTGAGATTTATGAGACAGAACAGGAATTTTTTGAGACGACCGGATGGGCCAGAGACAATCCGGAGTATGCCAGCCTTTCGTATCTTATGGAGGAACGGATCTGCCGTATCGTAAATGGAGAAATCTGGTATTTTTCCGGAATCCGGTTCTCGGACGGGATCAAAAAAATGATGGGATCAAATTGCGAAGAGATTGCGACGGTATTGCGCCCGGAGTGGCATTGACATCCGATTTGAACCATTATAAAATGGTAGTCGTAAAAAGAAGGCACAAAACGAACGGCTTTTTTCGGAAAGCTGTTTTTTTGTGCCTTTTATTATGAAAAAAGACTGGAGGGATCATATGGAAGAAACGAAAAAAGCATCCGGTGCTTTTGCGCCGGAAAAAGAAGTGCCCAGGGCGGCGCTTGACGGAGTGCTGACCATTGACGTGGATTCGCGTGTGGAAAGCATGGAAGAACAGGAGGACGCCAGATGGCACCAGCTTCTGAACGCACACCGTACCAGAAAAATCCTGACCGGTGAGTTGGGCGGCGTGGAAAAGCTGGAGAGCGGCTGGGTGGTGGCAGTTACTTATTTCAACGGGTTCCGTATCATCATTCCGATGAACGAGATGATGATCAATCTAAACGGCGATGGGCGGGAAAATGCAGACACCTTAAACCGTCAGACCAGGATTGCCAACAATATGCTGGGCTGTGAGATTGATTTTATCATCAAGGACCTGGATACCAAGACAAAGAGCGTGGTAGCGTCCAGAAAGGACGCCATGCTGAAAAAACGCCAGATGTTTTATTTCGCGGATGAAGATGGAACACAGCCGATGCTGTATCCGGGACGTATGGTACAGGCGCGGGTGATCGCTGTGGCGGCAAAAGCAGTGAGGCTGGAAGTATTTGGGGTAGAAGTATCCGTGCGTGCCAGGGATATGGCATGGGAATGGATGGTGGATGCCGCAGAAAAGTTCCAGATCGGGGATCTGGTGCTTGTGACGGTCAACGAGGTCAGGGCAAAGTCCCCGGACGAGATTTCCGTTTCTGTGGATGCCAAGAGTGCTACGGCGAACATCAATAAGGACAATTTAAAGAAATGCCACAGGCAGGGAAAATATGTGGGAACCATCACAGATGTGTATAAGGGTACCTATTTTATCCGGCTGGATATTGGCGTTAATGCAGTCGCCCACTCCTGCAATATGCCAAGCCTTCCGGGCAAACGGGATAAGATCGGATTTGTCGTTACCAGGATCAACGACAATTATGAAGTGGCGGAGGGAATCATCACCCGTCTGATCAAACGCGGCGCATAAAACAAAAATTTATAAATTTTTTTCCGAAATACTGTTGTCACAGAAAAACCGGATTGTGTAAGCTCGGAGGTAAGCGGAGGAAAGAAAGGGGGATTTTGATGGCAAAAAGGAAAAAGGAACGGCAGAAGCCGGTTATCTGTCCGTACTGTGGGCGAACCGCGGTGCTCCGCCCGGCCGCTTATGTGTATGGGAAAGATAATCTGGATCCGGAAGGGTACCTGTATGTGTGCAGCGGCTATCCGGCCTGTGACGCTTATGTGGGAGTGCATAAAAAGAGCATGCGTCCGAAAGGAACACTGGCAGACGGAGAACTGCGGAATAAACGGATCAAAGCGCATCATGCGCTGGATGCTTTGTGGAAGGAAGGGTATATGACAAGACATGGTGCGTATATCTGGCTGCAGTACCGGCTGAATCTCAGGGAGAGGGATATGCACATCGGAATGTTTTCAACTTATCTGTGTGGGGAAACCATACGGGAATGTACGGAATTTATGGAAAAACAGCAGGAATGTGGGAAAGGGGGAAAGAACATTGGAACCGGACAACAGATTACGGCGTAGAAAGGATGGAATGGATTGCGGCTAAGGGCAACGGAGGATGATGTTTACAGACTGATGGACCTTCGGGAACAGTATGATATTGCGGCGGCTTTTTTCAGCGTCATGGAAGGGAGTTGTTTGTACCTTCTGTTTTATCAGATACGCTGCTGGGATATTGCTTATCTGTGCGGTGTGCTCGCTTTGACCGTTGTTTTGCTGCTTGGGCAGATCATAAAGATTGGCAGACGGATCATGGAGGCGGAAAACTGTTACATGGAGCTTACCGGGGACAGCCTGGCGGTCTGCCAGCCGGAGAAAAACGGGCATTATGAGTCCTGCCGTATTTTTTATGATGAGATCGACAAGATTGTGGAAGGCAGCCGGAGAGGCATCCCGGAGTTTTATGTCGTACTGAAGGAGACAAAGGGAGAGCCGGAGAGCTTTATTCTTCTGGATGAAAAGGAGCAGAAACGCCGCATTTTCTGTGTCCGCTCTTTTGGGTTTGATCATAAGAAATTTATTGAGTTTTACCGTCAGCTTCGGTGGAACGTGCCTGGAAGTGTACGGATCATCGGGACAAAGCATCAGGCGGTCTGGAACATGAGAAAAGCCCATGCCGGCATCTGCGTGGCAGCCGGTATGGCGCTTGGTTACGTGATCCCTAAAATTATAGAGGTTTTGGAACTGTTTTAGGAGGAATGCTTATGAAGTGGTATACAGCGATCGGAGTAAAGAAAAGCGGCATGGATGGAAGGTTCTGTGTGGCGGTTATGAAAGAGGAAAAAGTTCTGACCGGAATGGAAATCGAGATATGGAGCGCCATGCTGTGGGCTTTCTGCGAGGAGCAGGATGTCATGGGAAGAGTGATGGGACTTCTTCGGATTGCCTTTGGGGAAGAGGAAGCACAGAAGGTAAAGGAGGCAGAGTTCCGGTACTGCCTGCGCAGACTGGAGACAAGAGGACTGATCGCCGCAGGGGAAGGAGAAACAGCGGAAGAGGCTGTGGAAGGACTGATGCGGCGGGTGACGATGGTGCGCGCCCAGTATCCCCTTAGAGAACGGCTGGCTGTCTTTTGGAACAGTCTTTCGATGGGAAAAGGGCTTCGTTTTTCCCTGCGGGCGTTGAAAAAGCACCGACTTACGCCTGCGGAAGAGAGCCTGCTGAAGCGGCTGGATGCGGACGGGCGGATTGACAGCCACCTGAAGCTTCTGGAGGACCATGCAAAGCAGGTGGCGGAGCTGGTTGTGGTTGAAGATACCGGATTTGAGCGGAGCGTGCAGCAGGATTTTATCGCAGATGTGATTGCATTGTATGGAAGAAAGCAGCTTTTGATTGAGAGCATCCGGAAGGAGGAGATTTTTGAAGAAATGGAGGAGGCAGTCCTATAGACGAAAGCTGCCGGGATACATCCGTGAAAAAATAAAGTCATGCCAGGATTTGCCTGGGGTATTTAAGGACAGGGTACTGAGATTGGGTATCCTGTCTTTTCTTATCCTTTTATTTGGCATATTTATGGGAAACCGGATGGAGAGCTTAAGATATGTGCTTTGGTCTGTAATTATAAGCATGATCGTATTGATACAGGCGCTTCGGGTATTGCAGGCGGGCCTTTTAGGAAACTATGAAGTGGTGGAGGGCACGGTTCTTGAGATTTACGGAAAACTTCCGTTGGGGAAGTTTTATAAGGTTAAGATCCGGTCACCGGATGGAGGGGAGACGACACTTCTGCTGGAGAAAAGTGTTCCTGTGGAAAAGGGCGTCCGATACCGGTTTTACTTTAATTGCAGAAAGGAGGCGTTGTCGGGAATCGAGACCGTGGATGCAGCATGGAACCTCGGTTCTTTTTATGGGTTCGAGCAAGTAGAAAAAGGGAGGTGAGGCAGGAGAGCTTTGTGTAAATAAATGGAAAAGGAGATGAAACACTTCTATGTCGGGGTTTATTTGAATGACAGAAAAAAATGATGAAAAAAATAGCGAAAACAATGATCGGAATACTGATCCTGGCGGTCGGGATTTCTATTTTCCTTTACCCGGATTACCGGGAATGGAAAAACCAGAGGGAAGTCAGCCGGATCGCCAAAGAGTTTCAAAAAGAGGATGAATCAGAAGACGCCGGGCAGGGACCGGAAAGAAAAGAAAGTCCGGACGAAGAGAGTAAAGCTTCCGTTAAGGAGGATACGGAAGAAACAGAGAGCCGCTTTGGATCGCCGGAATTATTGGCGGCGCTGCAGGAATATAATCTTCGATTGTCCACCGAAGGACAGGATATTACGGATGCCTGGAATTTCCGGCAGATACCGGATGCTATCACGGCCTTAAACGGTGGCTCTGAGAACATCGGATACATCGAGATACCGGATATTTCCCTGTCGCTTCCGCTTTATATTGGCGCAACAGAAGAAAATATGGGAAATGGCGCGGTCGTCTTAACGGAGACAAGCATGCCGCTTGGAGGGGAAAATACGAACTGTGTGATCGCAGCTCACCGGGGATGGGGCGGAAGCCCGTATTTTCGGGATATTGACCAACTGAAAATCGGCTCCGAAATCCATATCCATAATCCATGGGAAGAACTGGTTTATCAGGTTACCGGCACAGAGATCATTCCTGCTTCCGAGTGTGAGATTTTAAACATCTGGCCGGGGAAGGATATGGTGACGTTGTTTTCCTGTTATCCGTATATGTCGCCCGGAACAAAGTACCGGCTGGTGATCTACTGTGAGCGCAGCAAAAAAGAAGAGACAAAGGAAGAAACATCCGAAACGCAGACGCAAAAAGGAACGGAAATAAAGGAACTTGCCGAGCGGGAACTGGCGGAAAAAGGGATCATTATGGAAGGAAATTTTTCAGAAACGATTTCCCGGAAGGAAGACCTGCTCAGAATCCTTCTTCCCGGAGCCTGTATATTACTCACGCTTCTGTTCCTTTTGTTCCGCAGGAAAAGGAAATAATGTATTCCAAAACAAAAAAGAATTGTCCTGAAAGGAGTTTAGACCTATATGAGAAAATTTATGATGCGTTTAAGCGCAATGATGCTTTCCGCTGCATGCGCGGTATCCTGTGTGATGCCGGTGCTGGCGGCACCAAATGATATTATTGATACGGCAAGAAGCGCGTCTGTCACAATCCATAAATATGACATGACAGCAGCTACGGAGGATGGCATCGACATATACCAGTATACTGCAAATGGGAAAAAGGATGCCGCGGCGGAGTCCACGTTAAAGGATTATGTGATCGAAGGGGTGGAATTTACTTATACGAAGGTTGGCGATATTCATACAGAAAGCGTGAATGGAAACGTAAAGATCCTGTATGATATTCCGCCGGCTCTGGAAACAGCCTTAAGCCTTGCGGATGCACGGGGCGACCACAAACATACCTCCGATGAGCTGAATAAATCTCTGTCCGATACCCTTACCAATAATACGGCAGGGAAGAACACGTTGGAGAACTACATTGTATCAGCGAACGGTTCTACGCGTATGCCGCTTACAAAAGCAGATGGGACGCCTTCCGCAACCGGGCTTTCGGTAGGGCTTTACCTGTTCGTGGAAACAAAGGTTCCGGCAAACGTCCATACAACGGTGGATCCATTTTTTGTTTCTTTGCCCATGACAGATAACGAAGGGGACGACTGGTTTTATGATGTGGATGTATATCCGAAGAACCAGACAAACATCCCGGATCTGGATAAGCTGGTACGCCAGCATGACGATGCGGCGCTGTATGACAAACCCGAATATGCGGATATTGCGACAGGTTCGGAAGGGGATGTGATGGATTATATCTTTGTCAGTCATCTGCCGAAGATCACATCGGAAGCTACTTACCTGACACAGTATACGTTTGTGGATAAGCTGGATAAAGGGCTTACTTACAATAAAGACGCGGCGGTTTACTTCTATAATAATGAAGCGGACGCCAGGGCAAACAATACGGCGAATGCCATTAAGACATGGGCGCACGGAAGCAGCGCTTTTGAAGAAACCTACTCAGGGAGCAACAGCGATTATAACCAGATGACGGTTGCCCCGACAAAAGAAGGCTTAAAGGAAATTGACCCGACACTCTCCCAGTGCTGGCTTGTCGTTTCCTATTCCGCAACAGTGAACTCCGATGCAACGCCGGTCCTTGGGGATGCGGGAAATACCAATGACGTCACCCTTACCTGGAAGCGGACAAGTATGGACTATATGGATACGCTGGAGGACCGCTGCCGTGTTTATACCTTCGGATTAAATATTAAAAAGGAATTTACGGATTCCAAAACAAAGGGCGACCCCACAAAGGTTCAGTTCGTCTTAAAGAATGAGACGGACGGGCACTATATCGTTGCAAAGAAAGCAGAAGACGGCCTTTATTATGTGACGGATGCCTCCAAAGGAGCAAAAGAAGAGGAAGGTACGGTATTTAGCCCGGACAGCAGCGGAAAGCTGATCATTAATGGGCTTGAGGCCAATACCTATGTCCTGACAGAAATTCATACGTCTGCGGGCTATGCACTTTTGAAAGAGCCGATCACCATTGACATTCAGTGTACGGTCGATGATTTCACACCTTCACAGACTACGCTCTATGATGTCAAGGACATCACAGGAAACGAACATAAGAAGATGATCGAGGCTGCCGGTGAGCGTGCAAGCGCTACCGTGGATGGAAAGAACACTGCCATGAGCGTGGATGCGGTAAAAAATGTGAACTCGACAAATGCCCGCGTAGATATGACGGTTGTGAATACCTCTACATTTGAGCTGCCGCAGACAGGCGGATATGGCACCATCTTCTTTACACTTGCAGGATGCGCGGTTGCATTTGCCGGCGTAGTCTTGCTCGTGAAAAAATCTAAGAAAGAGGCATGATCTTTATGAGAAAACAGGGCATCGCAAAAATTATGCTGGTGCTCCTGCTTTTTCTGGTTTCCTATGCACTGATCCTGTATCCATTCCTTGCAAACTATGTGTTTGAACACCGGACGGATTCCCTGGTTCAGGCTGTGGAGGAAACCGCGGAAGAGATCGATGATTCCAAGCGGCAGTCACAGCTTGAACTGGCAAGACAATATAATGAGATTATTGCGAGTGGACATATCCAGCTTAAAGACCCGTTTATCGGGGAGGCAGGGGATAGCTCCGCGGACAATTACAATTCTCTTTTATGCATGACAGAGGATGGCGTGATGGGATTTATTAAAATCCCGGCAATCAAAGTGTCCCTGCCGATCTATCATGGAACATCTGAGCAGACACTGCAAGCAGGAGCAGGGCATCTGCAGGGGACATCCCTTCCCATAGGCGGTCCCAGTACGCACAGTGTGATTACAGGGCATACGGGACTGAGCAACGCGAAATTGTTTACAGACCTTGTGGAACTGGAAAAGGGGGATCGTTTTATTTTAAGCATCTATGGGGAAACGCTGGTTTATGAGGTAGACCAGATCAAAACGGTACTGCCCTCTGAACTGGACGAGCTTTCTATTACGCCGGGGGAAGATTACTGTACGCTTGTCACCTGTACGCCTTATGGAGTCAATACTCACCGGCTTCTGGTACGGGGACGGCGGACCACAGATACGGAAGATGCCGGCAAGGAAGAGGGGTTCCAGGCAAAAGCGGTGGAATCCAAATGGATGCAGGAATACAGAAGGGATGTGTTAATCAGTTTAGCGCTGTTTGTGGCAGGGCTTGCCCTGCTTACTGGAATCAGGGTGATCCGTAAATATCGAACATAAAGGGGGAATATCCAAATGAAGTTTCATGTCAAGAAGATTACTTCCGTTACGCTTCTGGCTTCCATGATGCTGTCGGTAGTTTCACCGTCCGCTTTATCCGTCATGGCCTATGAAAACGAAACAGGGATGAGCGAGATGGCGGTCGTGGAAACAGACGTAGCGACAGAAGCTATGATGGCGGCGGAGCCGGAAAGCCAGACGGCAAAGGAGAAAGAGACAGCAGAAAGCGCCGCGCAGTCGGAGGAGGTGACGGAACAGGAAAAAGAGACAGCGGCCGTAAGGGAACAGCAGACGGAGTCTGAGCAGGAAGAAACGGTAACTGCGGAAGAAACGCGGGTACCGGAAACAAAACCGGACGAAACAAATGAGAGCAGGCAGACAGAAGAGGAAACCGTGGGGCATACAGAGGCGGAGCAGATCTCAGAAAGCGGATCCGATCGTACAGAGGAAAGCAGAGCGGCAGAACCGGCGAAGGTGGAACTTGCGCTGGAGATTTTGAATCCTACACAGGAGTGTCCGGATCCAAAACAGGCAGGACTTTCACAGAAACTGAAGGTATCCGCGGTTAATCCTACGGAAGATACTGAAAAGCTGCGGCTGTATTTCTGGGATTACAACGGAGAGGAAACAGACGGCAGGAACATATCGGATAAAGTGCTGACAGAAGCCTGTGAGGATGTGGAATTTCCTTCCGCCAATGAGAACAGCTGCCTGCCGATTGCGCTGGCAGGGGAAAACGGCGAGGAAGCATATGGGGAATTTTGCCTGCGGGAGGAGATGGAGGCGGGGCAGCTTACCGCCAGATACCTTGAAACGGATCTTCCTGCGGGGTACGGATTCTCGGAGACAATCATGGTGGCGAATGATCTGGCGGAGGCCATTGCAGTAAGCGCCGCTTTTTACCCGAAAGAGACAGATGAGGAATCTGAAAAGTGCGTTGTCACATGGAATGAGGCAGCAGGGGAAGAAACGGAGGATGCAAAGGAACCGGAAGCAGCCGCAGAGCAGACAGAGGAGGTCCCACAAGAATCCGGTGTGTCGGAAATAATCGGTACAGAGGGAGCAACAGAAGCGGAAACGGATACAGACGAAGAGCTTTCTTCTGAAAAAGAAACAGAAGAAAAGGAAACGCAGGAGGAAGAACGTTCTATAACCATTCCGGAAGGTCTGAATGCGGAAGATTTTGCTTCCAGAAGACTTCTCGTTATGGTAAAAGATGGAAAGAAGATACGGGAAAATGATTCGGTAATCGGCAGTTACGATGACATCTACCTGCTTGAATATGAAACGGTGGAAATGTGCATAGCAGCATATCTGTATTATAAGGATGCTGCCGATGCGGTAGAACCGGACGCGGTGATGGAGATTGCTTCCGATACACCGGCCGGCGAAACCGAAGAGGATACGATAAACAAAGAGGATAATCTGGTAACAGCGCTCTCCAATACGGAGGGCGCTTCTTTTCCGGCAGATGGGAAGACAAGGGTGATCGCACTTCTGGATACGGGCGCCTCCGCATCAGAAAATGTGGTGGACCGGGTATCCTTAATTGACGACGCACTGGAAGGGCATTCCCACGGCAATGATATGGTGTCCGCGATCACAGGGCAAAATCCGGATGCACAGATCCTGTCGGTAAGGGTCATGGGAAATGACGGGCGTGGCACCGTCTCCGCGATTGTCGCAGGCATGGAATATGCGATGGAACATGGCGCAGCCATTATCAATTTGTCTCTGGCATCGAAAAAAAACGTGGTGAATGCGGTACTGGAAGCGGAAATACAAAAGGCGGTATCTATGGGGATTCTGGTAGTCGGAGCCGCGGGAAATAATGGGGCAGATGTAATGGATTACATGCCCGGCTGCGTGGAGGCGGCATATATCATTGGAGCCTGCAACGAGAACGGCGTCCGCCTTCTTTCGTCAAACTATGGCGCAACGGTGGACTATAACACGGTCGCCGGTACAACATCAGAAGCCGCAGCAAAATTCAGCGGCTGTGTCTCAAAAGCCGGAATTGACGGGATCAAAGTAAACGAAGGCGTGGTGTATGCGACTGACTATGTGGCCGCAGAAACGGAGGGGGAAGAAACAGAAGAGACGGAAACCGAAGATGACAGTTTGACAGACGAGGAACTGACAGATATGGCCGGCAGTGAAGAAGATGGAACGTATCCGGGAAAAGGAGCTTCTATTTCACAGACCTATAAAATCTGGACCAGGGATACCGGGCTTGATTTTGCCGCTTACAATCCGTATCAGGAGGATGAAAACGTATCAGCGACCTGCGTCAGCGAGATTCCGGCATATACCGGGGCTGCAGGGGAAAAGGTTTTGGTGGAATACCGCTGTTCCCTTAAAAATGAGGAAAATTACAGCTGGAACCTGTATGTGACGTTTGAATTTACGGAGGACAGAAGCCTTGCAACCGAAGGCTCCTATATGCTGGAGCAGCTGATGCCGTCCGCGGTGAACCAGGAGAGGAATGCGGGGTATGGCGGCATTGTTCCGGAGTATATGGGGGAAACCGTGGCAGGAAGAGCGTTTACGGTTTTAAAAGATGACGCGGATTTTGATGTATACGGCCTGTTGATTGATTACAATCCGGAAACCTTTAAAGTAAACAACCTGGCGGACGATGGAGGGTTTGACATCACCAGACCGGGAACCTATACCGTGACTTATGAAATGTCCTATTTCCTTTATCCGGAGTATACCTGGTTTGTAGCCAATACCGTGAAGGTGGTGGAAAAGGAAAGCCTGGAGCATGGGATTTACCTGACCTCATCGGAATCCACCCTCATGTTCCGAAAGGATGCGGACAGCCATTACAGCGGTTACGGAGATCTGGTAAAAGTAGGATCTTCCGATGAAATTTTTACCATTACCTGCATTGACCCGGAGTACGAGGTGGAGTTCGCTTCTTCTTCCGAAAGTGTCACAGCGGCTGTCTGCAGCCTGATGGATAATCCGGATGGCACAAAGAAATTAGCAGTTTCTGTCCCGGAAGAACTTAAAGAGGCGGTGATCCTGTCCATGTACCGGCCGGGATACCAGGCGGCAAAGTTTTTTACAGGCGGCGGCTGGGCAGACGGTGAGGAATATAATTTGGAGGAGGCTGCGGTAGACCAGCTCTCAGACACCGACATGGAGCATCTGGAGGATACCGTTCTTGGAAAAGTGGATGAAGACGACGAGGAATATATGGAGATCGCGGCATCCTGGACGACTGTGGAAAGCAAAAACATCAGCGGGCGCGTGACGACCGGGGCAGCCAATACGACAAACCATTCCTGGGTATCCGGGAGCGTGGGCGGCTGTAATACCGGTACCGCCCGGATTTCTGAAAAACGGGACGCGATAGACGAATGGATCACGGGAAAAGGATACGATATGGATACCAAGGACCTGACCAATTTCTCTATCAGCTGTTCCAGCGGACATGATTATCTGGCGCTCTGGCCAAACAGTTCCTATACCGCGACATTTAAATGCTATATCCAGAAAAAGGGAGACGATTACCGGTTAAAGATCACCTGCAGCCTGCATCCGGGAAGCGACAGCCATGGAAATTACCAGAGTTTCTATGGCTCCAAAACGTACTCTTCCCTGACAAATGGGGCAAGATTAAGAGTTTATAAACGATTTTCTTACCCGGAATTTATGGACATCAATCCGAACAGATATGGTTATCTGAAGACAACCTTTGCAATCTATCCGGCATCCGCTTATAACACAACGACCAAAGTACTTGATACGACGGTGGATCCGGAAGGAACGATCGTCTTAAATGACAAAGAGGACGACACGGTTTACGGGGATTCGGATATTCTGGACCCCGGAACGTATTATGTTGTGGAGACCAGACGTATCACAGGCTGTACACAGAATACAGATATTTACGGCCCGGTGGTTATTACGGAGTCTGACAGCGGCGTGGTGAAACTCCATGAGAAGGTGAACAATGCGGACTATGCTTCTATGGAGTCGAACAACTGGATCTATAACTACCCGATGTATTTTAATGGAAAGATCCTGACGAAAACGGATGATTCCGGACTGCCGGTAGAGGGCGCAATCTATAAGGTCGAGTACAGCATTGAAAAAACGGCGGAGGAATTTTCGCCGGTAAAGACATGGTATTTTAAAACCGATGCAAATGGGGTATTGTCTTATGATTACGCGCATTATGTATCGTCCTTTACTTATAACGGCAAGACCTACAAAAGCGATGCGATCATTGATAATCAGAAGAAGACAGCGGCCATACTGCCGTTTGGTTTTCTGCGTATGAAGGAGATCATGCCGCCCTCGGATATTTACGACCTTGATTCGAATACCTACATGATTGAGTTGGTGGCGCAGAAGGATGCTGCCGGGGCATATACGATCCGAAAGCTTGCTGTAAAGGGAAATATCCCTACCTCCATCGACAAACTGCGCTACTGGAAATTGACTGTTGAAAAGGCGTCAAAGGCAGCCCCGGAGGTACTGGAACTGAATCCTTACAGCCTCGCAGGCGCTACTTTCGGCGTGTTTTCAGATGAAGCCTGTACAAAGCGTGTACAGCTTTATTCGGATGAAAAGTTAAGCGTTAAGGTGGCAGATAATGCCTTTCGGACAGACGATCAGGGAAAGACACCGACTTATTATCTGAAGGCAGGCTCCGGGACCGCGACCTATTATGTCAAGGAGCTGACCGCCCCTGCCGGGCACCAGCTTGCTGAAAAACCGGTATCCGTAACGGTTACCATGCCGAATGACGCATTGAAAACCAAAACTGCTTCCTTTACCAAAGGCATCAGCGAGCCATACGATTTTATGG
This sequence comes from uncultured Lachnospiraceae bacterium, assembly GCA_937965795.1. GTDB lineage: Bacteria > Bacillota > Clostridia > Lachnospirales > Lachnospiraceae > Hominisplanchenecus_A. The sequence goes on from CALCMD010000040.1 coordinate 13,279, forward strand.
AACTGGATGCCCTGGTGGAAAAACTCTCCATGCATGGGAACCCGATACAGGGAGTTGTGTTCAAAGTCTGCTATTATGACGATTCCTCCGCAAATGCGGGGCAGCTGAAGAAAACCTGGTATCTGCAGTCCGATAAGCAGGGAAAAGTCTATATGGATGAGCAGCATCTGTATAAAGGAGATGCGTCCATGAAGAGTGATCCTTTCTATATTGATCCGGCTTCCAAAGCGGTGATCTTACCCATTGGCGGTTATGTGACGCTGCAGGAGGTAAAGGCGCCTGCACAGTACCAGATCGATGATACGGTGCATGGGTTTACCACGAAAAAGCAGAAGGTGGAAATGCAAAAACTGTACAATGACCCGCATCCCGGAAAGATCCGTCTGAAAAAATACGACAAAACCGGGGCAACGCCGCTTCAAGGCGTCCAGTTTGAACTAAAATTCGTAAAAGCGGCAGAGACCGATACCCTGCAGGCAGCAAAATACAACAGGCTTTTAAAAGAAGGGGAAACAACTGTCCTGACAACGGATAAAAACGGAGAGATCGTTTTTGAGAATCTGGATCATGGAATGTATGAGATTACAGAGGTGAAAACCGTACCCGGACAGACCCTGTTAAAAGATAAGATCACCGTGGAGCTGCCGATCACCATGACAAAAGAGGAAGCGGAAGCATACGGGAACGTGGATTTTGAAAGCGCAAAAGAAGACTTAGGCTATACAAACAAATGGTTCTTCTATGAGTGCTTATATGAGATTACCAATGAGCCTCAGTTCACCCTGCCCCAGACAGGCGGATTTGGGGGCTGGAAGTATGGCTTTATCGGGATTGCGGTTCTGTTTCTGACAGGCGGAGCACTCGTATTTGGAAAAAAACGGAAAAAGCTGACGGCATAGACGCGGGAAACAGGATTCGGAGTCATTTGCCGTGTAGGCGAAGCAGAATGCTTTTCATAAGGAGGTAAGGATGGAAAAAATCAGGGATCCCTGCGGATCTGCAAAAATACCTGTAATGGCAGGAATAATACAAAATACGGAAAATCATTTTTGAAAAAATATAAGAGAACAGAGAGGAGATCATAATCATGGAAAAAAGAGCAACCGGTACAGTGAAATGGTTCAGCGCAAGAAGAGGCTATGGGTTTATTACAGATGAAGAGGGCGTAGATTATTTTGCCCACTTCTCGGAAATTCAGCAGGAGGGGTTTAAAAAACTCTCCGACGGGCAGAAGGTGTCATTTGAAATCGGGGATGATGGAAACGGGCGCAGCCTGGCGAAAAACATTGTGCCGCTGAGTGATGCGGAAGCGCCGGAAGAGTAGGTGCGAAGCGGCATGGCTGGGGATAAAGGAAGGGGCGTTCCTTCCTGTCCCCAGATGTTGTATGCTTGAGAAAAGAAAACACAATATATAGAATAAATGTATTTGACAAGTACAAGATGTTGTGGTACTCTTAAGATGAATTAAAACTTTACCTCCCCAAAAGGGAAGGGATTTTAATTTTGTTCCAGACATTCTGGAAGTTCCCTGCAGGACGCCGGAAGGCGGCAGGGATACCCGAAAGGGCGTATTTTGGGGCGCTGGCCCGGAAAAAGCAAAGAAAACATAGACGCATAGAAAGATGCAAAAAGAGTAGATTCTTTTTGTGTCTTTTTTTGTGCGCAAAAACCGTCATGCGGCTGTCGTGCGGCGACGCAAAGCTAGTCCTTTAGGACACGAACAGACATTTGACGGTCAAGTACAGCGAGTGATTTGTCACGAGCTGTGCGCAAAAAAGAAAGGAGGAACGAGGCGGCAAGAGGCCGCAAATGGAAACGGCAGAAAGAACAAAAGGAGGATTTTTATGGTAACGGTAGAATGGGAAAATGCAAATGAACTGGAACTGGAAATGCTGCTGGAAATGGCGGCAGATGGATACAGCTTCTGCGTTGGCGATGGAAAGATCCAGAGTGTTGGAGTTGCGTTAGGCATGACGTCCTAAGTATCCGGGAAGGGAGGACGCATGTACTATAAAGATGATTTTGAACAGGAATTTCAGGATGAACAGAAATTCCACGAGTATCTGGACGAAGTCGAAAAACGGGCAAAATGGATACGCGTGCCATGCCAGAGCATGGAAGTGCTGACGGCGGCGCAAAATGAAGCGGCGTGTACGCCTGTGAAGGATGTGGACATGAAAGCGCTGCTGAATGACACCAAGGAGCATACGGCACTTTTGCTGAAACTGCCGGAGGGCGTATACCAGCTTGGAACGACAGCGATCAAAACCTTAAAAGGGCGGGCAAGGGTAGACGGAAACGCGCTTTCGGACGTGGATCGAAGCGTCCTGGCGGATATTCTGAACGAATGCCTGAAAGTATCGAAGGGAAAAGCGCTGGTACGCTTTGGAGAAGGCAAGGTACGGGCAGTCCTTTCCGGAGATGAAAAGGATTATTCGATCCTCTCCATGCCGGAGCTTTACATGGTATCCTCTGCTTACATCAACGGGGATTATGAAAAGGTGGATTTCCGTTTGGGTTATGTGGACCATTCCAGGGCAGTGGCCGTATGGGAGATGGAGGACGAAAAGCTGTCAAAAGCCTATCAGGAGCTGCTGGAACAGTATGGAAAACAGGCCAGTGAGAAGTTAAGCGCGGCGGTACGCATCACCACTTCCGATGTGGGATCTTCCGGCGCAAATATCTTTTACTCGGTAAAAGGCGCGGGCCGGACGGTAGTCCTTGGAGAAGCGTTAAGGCTGAAGCATAAGGAGTGCAAAACAATCAAGCACTTTGAACGCAATATAGAATCCATTTTTGAGTATTACAAGGAAACGCTCCGGGATGTGATGCGTCTTTGCAGGATCCATATCAGCTATCCGGTCAACACGATGGCCGGCATTATGAGTAAGGCTGGATTTGGGAAAAAGCTGACGGCAGAAACGGTGGAAAGCTACAAGGCGGCAGCGGGGGATGATCCATGCAGCGCCTATGAAGTATACTGCGGTATCTGTGAGGCGCTTTCTATCGCCAGGCAGGCGAAAGAGACAGAAAGCGGGCTGCTTCGAATGGAAGAGAAAATCGCAAAGTGTATCTCCATGCGCTGGCATGATTATGACATTCCGGGAGATGTAAAATATTAAAAACTGGAAAAGCAGGTTTTGGCAAGGAGGATGAAGTATGACGAACGTTACGGACGGGGAGGCTGTTGCGCGGCTTCTCGTAGATGAATACTTAAATAATTTCAAGACGAAGCACCCGGTATTTATGGAAACGATGGCAGGACAGGAACCGAAAGTCCGGGAAAACTGTACTTATCTTGGATACGCGTGGCTGGAAGGACTGTCGGAAGTGAGCTGTTATGATTTTCGGAATGAATCATCGAAGCTGCTTGCCGATGACATCTGTATGCATGTGAAGCAGAAGCCAGTGCTTCATCAGATCCCGTATTCCGGCGCTACAGAGATGGAAGCCGATTACGGAAGCGACGAACAGATGGCGATGCTTTTGGCGCTCTATCTGTTGGCGGACAGCAAAGATAAGTATCGGGGGTTTATCCGCTATGCGCTTCGCACACAGCGGACCCTGCAGCAGAACCTGACACGCTTCTTTGTGGAGTGGTTTGACAGGGAGAAAGAGCAGTCGCCATTTTTGGAGACGGCTGGAAGGATATGTTCCGAGCATCCGCTCCCGTATATTTAAGGTCGGCTAAAGGAGGAATGGATATGGCAAAGGATCTTCCGGACTGGATCAAAGAGGGAAAGCACACGGCAAAACTGCTGGAATGGCTGAACCAGGAAGCAGAGCCGGTCGGCATTTTTTCCGGGTGGATGCTCTTTAAAGCAGCGATTGGAAACTGTGTGCTGATTTATGCCGAGAACCAGGATCAATGTATGGAGGAATTTCACGAGATTAAGTTATGTGGTATCTTCCGGAAAAGCGACTGTACCCTTTACGAAACAGGGGTGCAGCTTTACCGGGCAGCCGGGATCCCGGAGGAATTTATTTTCCCGGATAAGGATGCGATACAGACAGAACTGGAGAAAAAGGTGACCGACTTTGGAAGAAGGCTCATAGAGCAGTGCTGGGATGATCTGGTGGAACAATCCGATCTTACCGGAAAGGATTTGCTCCCTGCAATTAACCGGGACCAGATCCGGCTGAAGGCGAAACAGTATCTGCAAATGGGGAAATGCGCAAAGGACGTCCGGTATCTTCCGAAATTTTCTTTTTCGGTATTTGGGATCCCTTTTACGGACGAATTGCTTTTGCGCTATTTGGAAGATGAAATGTCCGGGGTGAACGACGTTACCAGCATGTGGCTGGAAAGCGCTCTTGCGGACATTTCAAAGAATCGCATTTATTATGGATGCATTCGGGAAGAAATAGCGGAGCTGGAAAGATCTGCCGGCAGGGAAAGCAGTTTCCCGGCAAGTGGAAAAGAGCGACTGAACGCATAAAAAAGCAGAAAGGAAGGAAACGAATTAATGAGTAAGTATGAATATCTGAATTTGAATCAGAAAATGGTAAAAATCAGACGGAAAATCCCCGCGCTGATCCGGAAACGGTACAGTGAGGAGGTAGACTATGATTTTGTGAAGCTGGATGACATCAACCAGTTCCTCGCTCCGGCGCTGAACCGGTATGGTGTGGATTTTGACATCCTGGGAGAAACACCGACGCAGGCAGACGCTTCCGGCCGGCCGGTTTTCCTTGTCCATGACGGAAACCTCTGGAGATATGAAGCGGACATGGAAATCTGTTGGACGAATGCAGACCGTCCCCAGGAGCAGAGCAAGGCGGTGGTCCATCTGATCGGGACGCATGAGGTGGCAGATAAGGCGAAGGGAACGGCCATGACATATGGGCTGAAGTATTATCTGCTTAATAAATTCAACATCCCGCAGAACGGTGCGGAAGATCCGGATATGCGAGGGGCCAAAACAGAAAACGAAGGAAAAGAAAGACAGGAGGAGCCTGTACAAAAAGCGGAAACCGTAAAGGCGGGGAGAAAGCCGAAAGCAGAAAAAGGCGATTCCTATATGCCTTCCGGAAAGCAGGAAGCGGGAGCCGCACAGGGGAAAACTCCCATCCAGAGAAAAGAAACGGATAAAAAGCCGGTCCGCGATGGCAATGCCGTATCTTCTAAAACCGAGCCGAGGGAAGAAAAGGTGAAGGAGACAGCCCCTCAGCAGGTGGAAAAGACATCGGCAGGGACAGGGCAGATTTCCTTTTTAGACCGTGCAAAGGATGCGGTTCAGGAGAAAAAAGAAAAAGCGGAACCGGAAAGCGCTAAGGCGGAGGAAGCATCCGCAGTGGAAAAGACAGCGGAAAAGACGGAAGAACAGGCAGAAGAAAATGAGGAAGCCAAAGCTTCAAAGGAAAGCGGACAGAACGCTGTGACGGAGTTGGGAGATGGTTTCCATACAGTGGCGGAAACGGAGGAAATCCCGTTTGATGACGCGGAGGATGACGGCGCATTTGGGATTTCTGATGGTGCGGAACCTGCTTTCGGAGCGGAAGCAACGAAAGATGGAGAAATGGGCGATGCCGAGGCTGGGAATGACCTGGCAGAGGAGAAACAGACCGAAGTGGAAAACGCCAAAGCCGTGATCTGCAATTTCGGTTTCTTTAAAGGCCATACGCTTGGGGAACTGCTGGAAAGCCTGAAAGGATGGGAAACGATCAAATGGATCGCGGAGCGGTACAATGGAGCCAACCAGGAAATGAAGGATGCTGCGAAAGTTCTGGCGGAGGCCAAGGCTTATATGCCTAAAGCAGCTTAATGGGGAGCGCGCCAAAAGGCGCGCTTCTTTCAATTTTGCAAAGAAGGAGACGATATGGTATATGAAATACCTTTTACAATCGCAGATGTAGCGGACTTATTTTCCATACAAAGGCTGGAAGGCGGGAAGGAAGACGCATTCGGGGTGGTATGCCCATTTTGCGGAGACACGAGAGGAAAGTGCAATTTCTGTGTCATACGGGATGGTGAAATCAAAAACGTTTACCATTGCTACGCATGCGGCGCATCCGGAAATATGCTGACCCTGTACGCAGATCTGGCCGGGCTGTATGGAGACAAACGGTATAAAGAAGCCTACTGGCAGATCAAAGAAAAGCTGGATACCGGAGAAAAGAAAATCCGGCTCTACAGCCAGAAACGCATAGCACGTATCAAAGAAAAGGCGGGCAAAGAGGCGGCGCCGGAGCTGGATGTTTCTTATCTGCATGAAGTGTATACGCAGATGTTCTCCATGCTGAAATTAAAGGAACGCCACAGGGCGGATCTTCGCAGACGTGGGCTTACCCGGCAGGAGATTGCCCGCATGGAGTGGATCGGATACCGGAGTACCGAAAGTGAAGATTCCATAAGGATCGCAAGGAAGCTGCTGGCCCAGGGATTTCAACTAAAAGGCGTCCCTGGTTTTTTCCGGAACTGGGACGGCGACTGGGAGGCTGCGTTTTATCCCCAAAACGAAGGGTATCTCTGCCCGGTCTTTACGGAAGAGAGAAAGATCTGCGGGTTCCAGATCCGGGTAGATAAGCCGGTAAAAAAGCGGAAATACACCTGGTTTACCAGCAAAGGCATGGATGGCGGAACCTCCAGCAAAAGCCCGGCCGGATTATCCGGGAAACTGACCGGAAATACCATACGGGTGACCGAAGGAATTTTAAAAGCAGAGATCGCATATCAGAGAAGCGGCCTTGCGTATATCGGAAATCCCGGCGTTTCCAACTATAAAGGGGTGTATCAGATGCTTTCCCGGCTAAAAGAACAGGGGCTTGAAAACGTGCTGGAATGTTACGACATGGACAAGATGATGGCGCTTGAGTGTAAAGCGGATTATGATAACGACTGCAAAGAATGTGAATGGAGAGACAGCGCTTTTTCCGGGTTTGAATGCCTGAAAAAGCGGCAGAAACGAAATACCATACGCAAGGGCTGCTTGAAGCTTTGGGAAATGTGTGATGAACTGAAGTTAAACTGTTCCCGTATGAAATGGGATGCCGATATGGATGGTATATGGAAGGAAAACTATAAAGGCATTGACGACTGGCTGACACGGAAAGAAAAAAACGATGGGTACGGCATGAAAACGATGATTGCATAAGAGGAGCAGGCGATGGCTGCGGAAGGTGGGTTGGGAACACCAAAGCGCTTTCGTCTGCTTGCTTCATAAAGGTATTCATGGTACAATAGGATTACCAAATTAAAAAAGGAGTGGTGTACAGATGTTAGTTAGGGCTGATAAAAAATGGGACTATGCACTTGGCATGATTAAAGTAGATGGACTGGAGCCTTCTCCTGAGATGAAGAAGCTGATTGAACGGGAGAAACGCGGTGAAATCACAACAGAAGAAGTGAGAAAAGCGTTGGACAGAAAGTATAAAATGAAACAGTAGGGGGATTATGAGGGATCCATTGGAATCGGCGGACACATGCAGAGCATACGATAGAAGAATTAAAGACTTATTTGCAGGCAAAAAATAAATAGTGAAAAAGTGGATGAATCTCCCTGGAGGCGGAAACGCAGTCAGGGGGATTTTTTATGCCCTGACGCAGGGAAGGGACAACGGCAACAGGCAGATGAAAAATTTTGTAATAAATAGCGGTATGAACAGACAAAAGGGAAGCTGCGGCGGCACAGCTTCCTTTTTGTCTGCCCATAACCGGCAGCAGAAAGGGGGAATACCATGAGAATCCGGGACAGACCGTAGAGAAGCGGAACCATACGATAGAAACAGAACAATCAGCAGGCCATGAAAGGAGAACAGATATTTGGAAAAAAAACGCAGAAAAAGATGGATTGCGGGTGCGCTGGCTTTTGCTATGTGCTGCACTACGCTCTTTAGCGCAGGAACTTCTGCAGCAGCAGCCGGCGCAGACGGAATATATCAGGAGTCAGCGCAGACGGAAGAACAGACGGAAAAAAGCGAAGAGGAGCTTTTTTCGGAGATAGAGGCAGATCCGGAGCTGGCCCTTACTGTTTATACAGGGGATGCCTTTGAGATCAAGAAGGATTTTACCGGCCTGAAGCTGAAGGAGGGAGAAAAAGCAAAGCTAAAATGGGCGGAGATGGAAGACGGAACGGCTTTTGATCCGGAGGTACCCGGCACGTACAAATGTGTATATGAGGTGACTCCCGTACAGGGAGAGGCATACCTGATCGCAAGGAACATTACGGTAACACCCCGTGAAGCGGAAACGAACGCAGGCGGGGAGAAGGGTTCCGGTGAGTCGGAAGATGGCGGGGAATCTGACGGGGAGGCGGATCCGGAGGCGCAGCCCCAGACAGAAACGGAGCCTGTTTCTGAAGCAGGCTTACAGATGGAGACGGAAACGCTTTTAGCTGAGACAGTGGAAGCGCAGACAGAACCATCGGCAGATGAAACCGAGGCGCTGGAAGAAGCCGGAAATGAGCCGGAAAGCGAAGAAACGCAGAGCGAAACGCAGGCTGTTCCCGAGACGGAAAGCCAGACAGAAGCAGGAAGCGAAGCGGACACTACAGAAGGCATGACGGAAACAGATGTCGTAACAGGAGAAAACGGAGAACCGCTTTCGGAAGAGGAACTGGATGCGGCGCTTTCAGAAGCGGAGCAGCAGGACACTTATGATGAGGAGAGCGGCCTGACGCTTGGCGAGGTTATGCTGCAGGCAGTGGAGCAGGATGTGGATCTTCTGGAACTGGAAGAGGGGGAAAGCGTATCCTTTACGGCGGAAGCGCCTGCGCTTTTTGCGGCAAGGGCTTCCACCCAGAACGTGGATGTTACCAGAGGAAGCGCCTACTATTATGCGGACTATGGGTTGGGGTCTTACGTGACTTATCCCTATACGGTAACTTTTGGGGATGTCAAAGCGACGGCATATTGTGTGCAGCCTTCTAAAGCCGGGCCTGGGGACGGCAATTATAAGATCACCAGGCTGAGTGACAGCAAAGTTCTGGCGAAGGTTTGCTATTACGGAACCAAAGCTTCCGGTGAGGAAGGCTTTTTCGCTGAGAAATATCCGGATTTTTCCATCGGGAAACGGTTCATCGTCACGCATCTGGCGGCGTCTTACGCCAATGGGAGCGGAGACGCTTTTTCCGGGACGAACAGCACGGGGCAGTCGCTTGCTATGGAGCTTTATGAATACTGCGTCAGCCAGCCGGATATTCCGGATGTTGCCATGTCGTTTTCGGAGGCGGACACCACAGCGTATATAGAAGGGGACATCCAGCGGACGAAAGAGATCACCTTCCAGGCTGATGAACTGCAGTCCATCACCATGAAACTGCCTTCCGGTGTGAAGCTCCACAATGTCACGACCGGAAAAACGAGCAAAGCAGGCGCTGAGGTGGAGATAGGCGGGGGTACGGTCTTTTATTTAAGTGCGCCGATTACCCAGGCATCGGATGCAAGCGCCTCCTGGTCCGCAAAGATGAAGGGCAGCATCACCAAAGATTTCTCGGCCTATAAGATCACAACCGGAAACGATACGCAGGATCTGGCGCTGGTGTTTGGAGAAGGTGTCACGGACGAGAAGTATGTGGAATTTAAAGTTACCTGGGTACAGCAGGCCACGGTGGAGATCATTAAGAAGGACAAAGGCAGCAATGCCGCGATTGCCGGGGCCGTGTATGGCATTTACGGCGACGAGGCTGGAACAAACCTGATTGTCCAGATGCCGCCCACAGATGAGAAAGGGTATTCCAGTGTGACGCTGACGAAGACGGCGGACACGGTGTATTTGAAGGAAATCTCCGTTCCCGGCGGCTATCGTCTGGATACGAAGGCTTATAACATCCAGTTAAAGGTGGGAGGAACGGTATCCCAGGAGGTTACAGACGAAGAGCAGATGGCTTCCCTGACTGTTTATAAGGAAGGGGAAGTTTTTACCGGGGCAGATGTTACGGAAAACGGAGTTACGTTCCGCTATGAGAAACGCCGCCAGAAGGGTGCGGTTTACAATGTGTATGCGGAAACCGATATTACAGCGGCGGACGGAAGGATCATCTACAAGAAAGGCGATCTGGTAAAAGAAGCCCTGACAACCGGGGAAGATGGGAGCGCTACGTTAGATTCTCTGTATCTGGGCTCCTATCGGGTAACTGAGCGGAAAGCGCCGGATAATCTGATCTGTACCGGGGAGTCCCAGGTTGTGAAGCTGGAGTATGCCGGCGCGGATGTGGAATGCCAGGTGGGAAGTACCACGTTTACCAACGACAGGCAGAAGGCTTCCGTTACGGTAGAAAAGCAGGACGGGGAGACGAAGACTCCCTTATCCGGAGGCGTTTATGGTTTGTACGCCGGTGCGGACATCAAGAACACGGACGGGAACACCGTAGTGAAAAAGGATACGCTGATCGAGACGGCTTCAACAGGCGCAGAAGGGAAGGCGTCCTTTGGCGCGGATCTTCCGATTGGGTTCGGGTATTATATAAAGGAACTTCAGGCGCCGGAAAATTACCTGCGCAACAGCGAGGAATCGTATGCCTTTGATTTCCAGTATACGGGGGATAAGGAAGCGGTGGTGACATTCTTCCATACGTTTTTCAATAACCGTGTGGACGCAAGGATCCATCTGGTGAAAAAGGATAAGGAAACCGATACACCGCAAGGGGACGCGGTATTTACCGGGGCGGTTTACGGACTGTTCGCAAGAGAGGATATTTTGCATCCGGATGGAAAAACCGGGGCAGTTTATAAAGCAGGCGACCAGGTAGCGACGCTTACCACGGATAAAGACGGGAATGCAGAAGTGTCCGGATTGTATCTGGGAAAATACTATATCAAAGAGCTGACGCCGCCCGCGGGGTATCTGGCGGATGAAGCAGAATATGATCTGGAGTGTACCTATGAGGGGGACATGGTAAAGACCGTGGAGCGCACGGCGACTTCTCTGGAGTCGGTAATGAAACAGCCGTTCCAGCTGATCAAGGCCGCAAACAATGGGAAAACGGATGCGGACCTGTTAAAGGGAGCCGGTTTCTCTGCTTATCTGGAGAGCAGCCTGACGAAAAAGGAAGATGGCAGCTATGATTTTGCGGGGGCAAAGCCGATTGTCCTTACGGCGGATGGAAAGACGGAGATGTTTACGGACGAAAAAGGCTATGCCTGCTCAGTTGCGATCCCCTACGGCACGTATATCGTGCGGGAGACGACCACGCCGCATAATTTTACTCCTGTGGAGGACTTTAAGGTAACGATTTCCGAAAACAAGACAGAACCCTAGGTGTGGCGGGTGCTTCTTGATGAGGAATTCATGGCGAAGCTGAAGATCATCAAAAAAGATGGCGAAACCGGACAGAGCGTGCTGCTTCCGAATACTGAGTTCAAAGTCTATGACATGGACGCGGGAAAATACGTGGAGCAGGTCACTACCTATCCTACGGTAACGGTACACAAGTCCTATTTTACGGATGAAAATGGATCCCTTATTCTCCCGAATGCCTTAAACTGCGGGAATTACCGGATTGAAGAGGTGACGGCGCCGGACGGTTATACGCTGAATACAGACTATAAAGAGATCAAAGTGGACAGCAATACCGCTTATGAGATGGAAAATGTAAGCAATGACGCGATCATCACCGTTTCTTATGAAAACCATCCCGTAAAAGGAAAACTGATTATCCAGAAATCCGGGGAGATGGCAGTATCCTTCGGGAAAGATTTCAAATATGAGGAACGCCCGCTTGCGGGAGCTGAGTTTGCGGTCTACGCGGCGGAAGATATTTACAGTGCGGACCATCAGACGGATGCACAGGGCAACCGTCATATGGAATACGCAAAGGATACGCTGGTTGCTACTGTGACGACCGATGAGAACGGGGAAGCGGAAGTGACAGACCTGCCGCTTGGAAAATACCGGATCGTGGAGACGAAGGCTCCGGAGGGCTATGTGAGAAATACGGCCGAGCAGGAAGTGGAATTTACTTATGAGGGCCAGAATACAGCGGTGGTGGAACGGAAAGCGGAGTTTTCCAATCAGCGCCAGAAAGTGACCCTTACCGTGGAAAAGCAGGATGCACAGACGGAGGCGAAACTTTCCGGAGCGGTATTCGCGCTCTATAATAAGGAAGAGATCGTTTCCGGAGATAAGGTGATTGTAAAAGCGGATACGCTGCTTCAGAAGGTGACGAGCGATGAGAACGGGCAGGCAGCCTTTACGCTGGATCTGCCGCTTGGGAAATACTATGTCAAAGAAATCACCGCGCCGGATGGGTATGTATCTTCCGATGAAATTCTGGAGTTTGACGCCAGCTATCAGGGGCAGGAGATTCCCGTCCTTGCACTTACCGGGATTAAGAAAAATGAGCCGACGGTGGTAGAGATTACCAAAGCGGACATCACAACCGGGACAGAGCTTTCCGGGGCGTCCTTAACCGTCCTGGATGAGAAAGGGAACGTGGTGGATTCCTGGACGTCTGTAAAAGGGGAACCCCATGTGATCAGAAGGCTGGCGGTCGGCAAAACCTATACGCTGCGGGAGGAATTTGCACCCTACGGGTATCTGCGCGCATCGGAGATCACCTTTACGGTTGAGGATACCAAAGAGGTACAGAAGGTAAAAATGGAGGATGAGGTTCCAAAAGCGCTGCTGATCGTAAACAAAAAAGGAGAATTTCTGGATAAGGTTACCCTTCTTGACAACGCCAAGGGGCGGGTGGAACACCTTTTTGAGTATATCACGGGAAGCTTAAGCAGTGTTACATTTGAGGTTTACGCGGCGGAAGAGATCAAAGCGGCGGACGGCGTGAGCGCGGACTACTATGCGGCGGATGAACTGGTGGCGACAATCACCACCGATGACAGCGGCGTTGCACAGGTATCGGACCTTCCCGTTGGACGGTACTACGTCAAAGAGGTGGGAACGGCTTACGGCTATGTGCTGGATGAAGAGCCGAGATATGTGGACCTTACCTACCGAAACCAGGACACGCCTGTGGTGACCTACGACGAAAACTGGCAGAATAACCGGCAACGGGTACAGGTAGAAGTGCGGAAAAAAGAAAAAGGGACAGACCGGGTGCTTTCCGGAGCGGTCTTCGGCCTGTACACGAAAGAGGATATCCTCTCCGCAAAGGGGAACGTGCTGATGGAGGCGGATACCATCATTGAACTGAAAACGACCGATGAGAACGGGATGATCCGGTTTGTGGCAGACCTGCCCATAGACGGAACCTATTACGTAAAAGAACTGTACGCGCCGGATGGGTTTGTAAACAGCGAAGAAACACAGGAATTTACTTTCACCTACCAGGGGGAGGAGACGGCGCAGGCTGTCTATTCCTTCACCTTTGAGGATGAACCGACTACGGTGGAGCTTACAAAAGCGGATCTGGCTACGGGTGAGGAACTGCCGGGCGCATCCCTTGCGGTACTGGATGAAAACGGCGAGACAGTGGATGAATGGATCTCGGAAGAAACGCCCCATATCATCAAAGAGCTGGTGGCAGGAAAAACTTATAAGATGGTGGAACGGATCCCGGCGGACGGGTACGCTACGGCGGAAAGCATTGAATTTGTCGTGGAAAACACGGCAGAGATCCAGAAGCATACCATGCTGGATGATACAACGAAGGTAGCGATCAGCAAGACGGACATCACCGATTCCAAAGAAGTGCCGGGAGCGAAGCTGACGGTTTTCGATGCGGAAGGGAAAGAAGTGGAAAGCTGGACTTCCACAGAAGAACCGCATCTGATCGAAAAACTCCCCGTCGGAAAATATACGCTGCGGGAGGAGCAGGCCCCCAAGGGCTATCTGATCGCGGAGGATGTGGAGTTTGAAATCGCTGATACCGGGGAAATCCAGAAAGTGGAGATGAAAGATGCGCATCCTGTTGGGCGTCTGATCCTCAAAAAGACGGACGCGGACAGCAAGGCTCCATTAGAAGGCGTGGAATTTACCCTGAAGGAAAAAGATTCCGGAAAGACCGTGGCAAAGCTCATTACGGATAAAGACGGTACTGCGAAAAGCGAGGAACTTCCGATTGCCACCTACAAGGATGGGAAGTATGTGGAAGAAATCAAATATGTTCTGACAGAGACAAAGGCACTGGAGGGATACAAGATCAGTGAAGAGGAAATCAGTATTGTTTTTGCGTATACGGATGATAAAACGAAAGAGATTGTGATCACGAAAGAGCTGACCAATGAGAAAGCACCGGAAACTACAGAAACGACAGCACCCAGGACAGGGGATTCCACGAATCTGTGGCTCCCGATCCTGCTGGTACTTCTTTCCGCCGGCGGTATCGCGGCAGTGGTATGGTATGTGAAGAAAAGAAAGCAGATGTAAAAGAAGTACGGATGGCAAAGGCTGTCTGTGAATGGGGCCTGCCGCGGATGCGGCGGCCCTTCTTTTCGGTAAGGGGGATGCGATGAAGCATGAGAAAATGATCCTTGTGCTGTGCGCGTGCCTGATGGTACTGGGATTTGGTGTCAGCGCACTGGTTGGGATCTGGCGTATGTATCAGGAGGGGACGCAGGAGTACAAGGGATTACAGGAATTTGTATCAGAAGAGACGGAAACGGATGAGTCCGGGACGGCGAAGGATACGAAAAAGGTGGAAGTGGATTTTGCTTCTTTAAAAAAGATCAATAAAGATCTCGTGGCGTGGATCCGGTGTGAGGCGCTTGGGCTTGACTACCCGGTGGTACAGGGGGAGGACAACGATTACTACTTAAACCATACCTTTTCCGGGGAGGAACATATTTCCGGCTGTATTTTTATGGACTGCGGCAACAAGGCTGATTTTACGGATGATAATACCATCCTCTACGCCCATAACATGAAGGACGGGAGCATGTTCGGATCGCTGGGAGACACCGCGGATGGGGAAATACGGCTTTTTCTCTATACGGAAGAGGAGGTGGATACCTATCAGATCGTGGATAACCGGACGGTTGCCGTCACAGAACCGATTTATTTCCGTCTGGTCTATGGAGCGGACGCTTTTGAGGAATTGAGTGCGGCGGTAGCGGCGCATACAGGAATTACTTTGGTAAAGGGAGAACATCTTTTGACCCTTTCCACCTGCAACGGCAACGCGGAAAAACGGCATATCGTCCTTTTGCGTAAAGTGACGGAAGAAACGGAAAGCCCGGAAACACCGGATGAAATCGAGATCCTGGAGCCTGCGCAGGAAGATGCGGAAGGATAACCACACAGTTTGAGGGCAGACAAGCCGCAAAATGGTTTGTGTTCACAAGCATGCAGAAAAGCGGAAGGCGAAGAGCCATTTTATAGAGAATAGTGAAAAAAGGAGAGGTTCATGTTTCAGTTCAAAGAAAAGATAAGAGAAGCAAAAAATATGGGGGAAGTGGAGGAACGGCAGGTAGCATGGCTCTGGTATCCGTATATCCCGTTTGGAAGGGTTACGGTACTCCATGGTGCTCCCGGTTCCGGAAAATCCATGATTGCCGCCAGGCTGATGGCTGCGTGTACAAACGAGAAACCGTTGGGAGAGTGTAAGGCTTTGCCTGCGGGGAATGCGTTGTATCTTACGGCGGACGATGACCTGTCTGATCTGCTGCGTCCGAGGCTTTTGGAAGCCGGAGCGGATCTTTCGCGGGTATATGCGATTAACGATATGCTGCCTTTTGCCCTGGGTGACGACAGCATTGAGCAGATGGTGGAAAATTTCGGCATCCGGCTTGTGGTGGTTGACCCGCTCCAGGAATATTTACAGGAAGAGGTTTACGGGGAGGATCCGGAGTTGGTATATCCGATTCTCTGCAAGCTGGAGGCACTGGCAAAGAAAAGCGGCTGCGCAGTGGTGCTGACCGCTTATTCAGACGGTCCTGGCGGAGTGAACAGCAAAAGATGGAGAGAGGATTTTGCGGAGAAGGTAGGAAGCGTACTTTGCGTGGAACGGGACAGACGAGATAATGGGGTGCGCAGGCTGCTCCACGAAAAATGCCTTTTTGCTCCGGAAGAGCGGGAAAAACGCTTTTCTTTGGACGGACCTTTGTGGGATCTGCATTAAATCAGAACCAGATGTGCCGGTTCATTCGGATTCTTTTTCGGAAGCCTCTTTACAAAATATAAAAATACAGATATAATTATATCAAAATAAAGATATGAGTGAGGTGCGTATTATGATTATAAAGGCTTCTGCGGCATTGCGGAATGATTATGCGGCAATTTCAAACCTTGCAAAAGAAACGAAAGAGCCGATTTATATTACAAAAAATGGGGAAGGTGATCTGGTTTTGATGAGTATTGACGCGTTTGAAAAACGGGAACAGCTCTTGAGCCTTCGGGCGAGGGTTCTGCAGGCGGAGCAGGAACGGATAGATGGAGCGGAAACCCTCAGCGTTTCAGAGGCGAGAAAGCGGCTGCGGGAGAGAATTCATGAAGTGTAGAGTAGAGATCCTGCCGTCCGCATGGGAGGATTTAAAAAACATAGAAGATTATTACCTGCTTCAGTTTGACACACAGACTGCCTTAAAAGTCAGCGACCATATCCTGGACTGTATCGAGCGGCTGGAGGAGTTCCCGGATTCCGGTTCCAGGACACCGGATGACTGGCTGAATGAAAATGGATACCGGATGGTAATCTGCAAAAAGCATGTGGCAATTTACCGCCGAATCGGGGAAGTCGTTTATGTATACCATATAGCGGATACACAGACGGAATATACAAAATTATTTTATTAAAACTCGTCAGTAAAAAGAAAAGGCATCTGCCGTATGGTTATAAAAGACCATGCGGCAGATGTTCAACTAATATTTTATCATCTTATCTTTACAGCATATAGTCCATTTCAGATGCGTTCTGCGCATAGTTTTTCCCTTGTATAGAAACAATTCTCCTGCAAATACTAACAGAAAAAATCTGAGGTGAGTATATGGCAGTTGCGCACAAAGGCAGCATTTCCATGGGACTGGTGCTGATCCCGATTGGAATGTATAAGACAACACAGGACAATGACATCCATTTCAACCAGTTGGATAAGGAAAGCAAGGCCAGGATCAAGTATAAAAAATACTGTTCCCACTGTGGGAAGGAAGTTACGAATGCGGACATCATCAAGGGCTATGAGTATGAGAAAGACCGGTATGTGGTGATGACGGAGGAGGAACTGGAAAAGATCAAGACGAAAAAGGACAAGACCATCCATATCATCCAGTTTGCCCGTATGGCCGAGGTGAACATGATCTATTATGAGAAGGATTATTATGCCGTTCCGGATACGGGGGCTGAGAAAGCCTATGAGCTGCTCCGGCAGGCGTTGCTCGCCCAAAAGAAGGTGGCGATTGCAAAAACCGTGATGGGGACAAATGAGAAGCTGTTGGTGCTATACCCCACAAAAGAAGGAATTATAGTAAAGACGCTGTTTTATTATGATGAGATCGCGGCGATGCCCAAACCAGTGCCGAAAATGAAGCTGGATGAAAATGAACTGAATATGGCAAAGCTTTTGGTGGAGAATATGACGAAGCCTTTTGCGGCGGAAGAGTTTCGGGATGAATATCAGGCGAGACTTAAGGAAGCAATCATGAAAAAGATACAGGGTCAGGAGATCGTGGCGGTGGTTACCAGCGGTCCGTCCAATGTCATTGATCTGATGGAAGCGCTGCAGAAAAGCCTGGAATTATCGAAAAAACCAGATATGGACAGCCAGAAGCGTCTGACAGGAACCGCATGATGGATTTATTCGATACGCGGGAAGCCAGTCCTATGCTGATCGCCCGGCAGATGGAAGCCTTTGACGATCCGGGATGGATCTATGAACTGAAAATGGACGGATTCCGCATCCTGGCATATATAGATCAGAATGGGGTGGATTTTCGGAATAAACGGAATATGCGGATGGCGGGCAAGTTCCCGGAATTGAAAGACATCTATCAGAATGTAAAAGAACGCTGCATCCTGGACGGGGAGATCTCGGTTCTGGTAAATGGCGTACCCGATTTTTACCGCCTTCAGAAACGGACACTGCTCACTGATCCCTTTAAAATCAAGCTGGAGGCAGAGCGAAATCCAGCCTGCTTTGTGGCGTTTGACTGTATTTACCGGGGTGAACGGGAACTGTGCTGGAAGCCACTGATGGAACGCAAGGAGCAGCTGTCCGTCATAGTAGAGGAAACTCCAAGGATCGCGGTATCCAGATTTGTGGAAGGACAAGGCAGGGCGCTTTATGCGGCGGCAGATGAAAGAAAACTGGAAGGCGTGGTAGCAAAGAAAAAAGACAGCCTTTATTTCATGGGAAAGCGGACAAAGGATTGGGTCAAGTTTAAACGCATGGCGGATGAGGATTATGTGGTCGCAGGCTATATCCAGAAAGGGCAGCATGTCTTTAGCCTGATTATAGGAAAATACCGGGGAAAACGGCTGTTTTATAAAGGGCACGTGACGGCCGGCGTGACGAAAGAAGCAGTATCGGCGCTTACTGTGACAGAGAAAAATCCTTTCCAGATAGTTCCGATAGAAAATAGGGAAACCATCTGGGTCGAGCCGGATCATGTCTGCATCGTGGAGTATATGCCAAACCTGAAAAACGCCCTGCGCCAGCCGGTGTTCAAAGGTTTTCGTGACGATGTATCGCCGGAGGAGGTGCAGGAAGATTAAATGGGAATGACGCTGGTTGGGAGTTGGAAGATTCCTGACCGGCGCTTTTTTATTGCAGACAGCAGACCATTATTCCGTATATGATGATTGACTTATTCTGATATTCATGATATTATGAAGCAAACTTCACAAGAAGTTTGCTTCATATAAGGGAGGAGGAATTGTTTGAAAACGAAAGTAAAACAACTAAGAACTGCCGCAAAATTAACACAACAGCAACTTGCGGATCTGGTCCATGTATCAAACCGTACAATTATTTCTATTGAAAAGGAACAGTATAATCCTTCTCTTATGTTAGCGTATCGTATGGCAGAGGTTTTTAATGTAAGCGTTGAAGAGCTATGCTGCTTAAAAGAAAATAAAGAAATGGAGGACAAAAAATATGAAGAACTTTGATAAATTAAGCTATACAGAAAAAATCAAATGGCGTATTCGTTTTTTATGGCTCCTTATTATTGCAATGCTAATTTATATGGTTGTAGTTGGAGAAACTGGTGGCGGTGACTCTAGGATAATGACAGATTTAGCAGCTTCAACCAGCCGTATTATCTTTTTCGGTGGATTTATATATATTGTTTATAGAATCGCTTCTCTCAAAAAACTCTTAAAGAACAGGCTTTTATTAAAAGAACAAATGAGGTTGGAACAAGATGAGAGAAATCAATATTTACACGATAAAAGCGGAGGGGTTGTAATAGATATTCTTTTGGTATTTTTACTCTTTGTTACTACAACTTGCGCATTATATAACATGGATGCATTTTGTGTTTCTTTTATAATATTAGTAGTTACCATTGCCCTAAAAGGTGCATCATATATGATATATAGTCGCAAATAGCAAAACCAGCCGAGCCAGTCAACAGTAAAATGCTGAGAAAGGAAGAGCGAAATGAAGAATACTAAATGCCCTTATTGCGGAAAAGAGCTGGAAAAAGGATATATTCAAAGTCCCCGCCCTATATCCTGGCTTCCCCGAAAAATCAAGATGTTTACCGGGGCAAATTTCACAGAAAAAGGAGCAGTAATTTTGTCCGAGGGATCTGTGCTTTCCGCACCTTGTGTTATCGCTTATAATTGCAGTTCATGCAAAGCGATTATTATTGGCTATGAAGATAATAGCTGTGACTTTTACTCTGAAAAGAATTAAAATGGATTAAAGTACTGAACTTGTTTACTTATTTCTGTGTATAAGGTGAAGTACTCTTTGGTGGCTGTCGGCATTTCGCCTTGATGCTGATTATTGTTGTATAGAATAGCTTTGCTGGTAGAAGGGAGTGGAGAGGATGAATTTTAAACGAGGAATATTTTGTGGGTTAGTAGCAATTATAGGTTCAATTTGTAGTTTGTTTGGATGGGGCGCAGAACCGAATGGCATAAAGTTGTTATACATAGCAGCTTTGGTATTGGGGCTTATTCAGCTTATAGCTTCATTTCATTACAGGGAACCGTTAGTAAAAAGGAAAATACTGATTGGCTGTTTCGGGGTGGAAACTGTGTATTATGCTGTAGGAATCGTATATTTGCTGATTTACGGTATCGCGCTCGAAGAAAAAATTTTTGGCACGCTGGTAGGCGTCTGCATGTTGGTTTTAGTTTTAACTTCAATAAGAAAATTATACAGGGAGATTATATAGGGATTGCATGAAAAAAGCATATTTAGTGATTTCTGTCAATGTGCAAGATGATTACATAGGGAAGCGTTGTAGGAACAATGCTGGTTGAGAGTTGAAAGATTCCTGACCGATGCGATATAAAGGTACAGTTGATTGTTCATTTTGTTTGTTGTAGAATCGTGATGTAACGAAATCAGTATTGAAAGAAGAAAGAAAAGAGTTAGCTATATATGAGTAATGAAACCATCTTAATTGTAGATGACGAAAAGGAGATCACCGATCTTCTTGAAATATATTTGAAAAACGAAAATTACCTTGTCCGCAAGTTTTATAATCCATTGGATGCGTTGGCTTACCTTGAAAAAGAGCCGGTCAGTCTGGCTATACTGGATGTGATGATGCCGGAAATGGACGGTTTTACCCTTTGCCAGAAAATACGGCAGAAATACTTATTCCCTATTATCATGCTAACTGCAAAAGTAGAGGACATAGATAAAATCCAAGGACTTACTTTAGGGGCCGATGATTATATCGTCAAACCATTCAATCCGTTAGAGGTTGTGGCGCGTGTGAAAACACAGCTTCGGCGCTATAAGCAGTACAATACTAATGCTGTTGACCCTGCTGCAGAACTAACCGAGTATGATGAAAAAGGGCTTTACATCTGTCCAGTCAGCCATAAATGTACTTTGAATGGTGAAGTGCTGCCGCTGACCCCTTTTGAATTTAACATCCTTTGGTATTTGTGCAAAAATCATGGTCGTGTAGTATCAGCGGAGGAACTTTTTGAAACAGTTTGGGGCGAAAAGTTTTTTGAAAGCAACAACAACACAGTTATGGCCCACATTGCCCGGATAAGGGAAAAGATGAACGAGTTGCCGCGCAAACCCAAATATATCAAGACCGTCTGGGGGGTGGGTTATACCATTGAGTAAGCAAACAGAAAACAATTCTGCAAGCAGAGCTTTTCACAAGCGGCTTGCCTTGAAAACAACCGTTCAGTTTATTGCTGTCATCGTTCTATTTGAGGTTGCTTATATCCTGTTCAATCTGCTGTTTTTAATCATCATGGGCGCGACCAACCTCGACCAGACAGAAGCATTTCAGGCGTTCAAGCTCTTTCTTATCCCCATCATGGTTATAGTGTCGATTGCGGGATGCGGGTATATTTCTTATCGCTTCATGCTGCGGCCTTTGGAGCATTTGGACGAGGTTGCGGAGGCAGCACAGAAGCTGGCCCATCCTACCGACGCACCAATTATACTGTCTGGCGATTTGAAAAATATAGAGGATGATTTAAACCAGGTACGGGAACAAACGCTGCAAAGTCTGAAAATCGCACAAATGGCCGACCAGCGCAAAGATGATATGCTGGTATATCTCGCCCATGATTTGAAAACACCTCTGACAAGTGTTCTCGGATATTTGAAGCTGATTGAGGATGAACCGGGGATTACGCCAGAACTGGTTCATAAATACAGCGGAATTGCCCGGACGAAAGCCCAGCGGTTGGAAGAACTTATCAATGAATTTTTTGAGATCACGCGCTTTCGTACACACAAATTGTCGTTAGAGCCGGTGCAGACCCATCTTAGCCGGATGCTCATGCAGATCACTTATGAATTTAACCCTATCCTTGCGGAAAAGGGGCTGGAATGGGATTTGCAAATTGCAGAGAATGTTGAAATCGTGTGTGATGCGGACAAACTGGAACGTGCGGTTGATAACTTGATACGAAATGCCGTGAATTACAGCTATCCTAACACGAAAATATTCTTTTCCTTGACACAAACGAGTGACGGCATCCGAATCTGCGTCCAAAATAAAGGGCAGACAATACCGCCCGAAAAGTTGGAACGGATATATGAACAGTTTTACCGGCTGGATGCTGCCCGTTCTTCCGATACCGGCGGCGCAGGCTTAGGGCTGGCGATTGCCAAAGAAATTATTGAACTGCACCACGGAACGATTGCGGCATACAGCGAGAACGATAATGTTCAGTTTATTATCCAGCTTCCCGCTGACAGTCAGAAAATCGTAAGAAGTTAATCAGAAAGAAATCATGTGTTCCGCAGAATAACCGAAAACACTTTTATCCCTGCTTTGATATACTTTAGGTATCGAGGCAGGGGTAATTTTTTAGCGTTAGGAGGCACACAAAATGAAAAAACTAATGACATTTTGCTTTATCATCCTCTGTAGCGTCCTTTCAGCGTTGTCCTGTTTCAATTTTGCTTTTGACGCGCTTGATCGGATAGAGGAAGATAAAATTTCCATAGTGATTGAAAAGCCAGGAAGTACCAGCAATATGGACTTTCTCGCAGAAATTGACCATGCACTGGAAAAGGTTAATGCAGACATTATGCTGCGCTGTGTTGAAAATGGGGAAGATAAGGCCCACTATCAATATTTCAAGACCAATCATACCACGGACTTTTTGAATGTCAGCACCAGTGCCGGAAACAGTCAGGTGGAAGATGGCGAATGTATTTCCACCACAGACCCCGTTGGATATACCGTCCATCGGCTGAATGCTTCATCACTTATGCAGGACATTTCCTTTTTTCCGTGGACTGACGCAGAGAAATACGAGCTTTCTGCCGCCACCTACTATGTTAAAATGGGTCAGCAACCAACCGTGGTGGATGCTTTGAGTCAGCTCGGATATGTAGTTACGGTTAATCCGACCGCCTATATTTCCGGCAAATTTTCGGTGCTGCTGTTTGGTTTCGTCCCAGCTTTTATGCTGGTGGCGAGCATGGCATTTTATATTCTTTCCAGCGGGAAAAAGAATGTGTTGAAGAAAATGGAGGGCTACGCTGTCCGTGATATTCTGGCAGATGAGGTCAGAAACATCTTCCCGATTTTCGCAGACAGTTTCCTGATTATTGAAGCTGTAACATTGATTACAGCGGCGGCCTTGTACCAAACTGCATTACCACAATATATCCTGTTCTCACTGCCAAACATTGTCACGCTGATTATGGTGGTGCTTGCTGGCCTTTTGCTTTCAGCATTGCTTATTTGCAGGCAGAACAGCGCCGATCATATCAAGGGGCGTGTTCCAAGACGGGGAATTTATGTTATCACCATTCTTGCCAAAGGAGTATTTGTTGGATTTATTATTTTCTTCTTGTCCATCACTGTCCGCAATGTTGCCATTTCATATCACACCATGCAGACTTCTCAATTTCTTGTGGATAAAATGGCCGGATATGTAACCGTCCCTGTCAATACCAGCAACGCTTCTACGCAAAATCTGGCTGAAAACTATAAAGCATTTTATTCAGCTACGGTAAACCGCTATAACGGTATTTTGGTGGATGCCAGCAACTATGAATATGATCTGATTAGCGGGCGCACACCTGCGGAAGAATTCGGGCAGACCTCTATCACGGTCAACCGGAACTATCTGGATTTCAACCCGATTTATGATGTAAGCGGAAGTCAGATCACAAGCACGCAGCTTTCTGATATTCATTTTAATGTACTGCTTCCCACATCAAGAGAGCAGGAAAAGGAAAGCTGGTCTGAATTTGTCCAGACAGCCTATGGGATGGAAGCAAACTTTATCCCTTATGATGAAACAGCCAGTAAAATCTATTCTTACAATGCGAACACGGGAACCGGCGATTACGGAGCGTTGGAGGAACCTGTCATTCTGGTGATTGAGGAAGAAGAGATTGAGGGCATTTATGTTTTAAGTTACTGTTCCAAAGGCGCTTATTTCTTGAATGTTCCCGCAGAAAACGCCTATGCGGAACTGCTTCCAACTTTGCAGGAAACCGGAATAGCTTCGGTCACGTTGGAAACGCCCTCGGTTGCTTCTACATTTTCAGAAACCGTCAATCACCAACGACAGATGCTGATGCTGTATGGTGTACAATCGGCGGTGCTGCTGATCGGCTTGATTTGCCTGATTATATTCAGCGCCAAGCTGTACTGCGAAAACTATAAAACCAAGATTGCCTGTTGCTTGATTGGGGGATATTCTATGCTGCGCTGCATACGAAAACACCTGATTGTGACGGTCATTTATTATGCGGTTGTTGTTGCGGGGCTGCGATTTATAAGTGCGACAACGCAGGTCTCTCTGAACTATCTGCTTCTGCTGGCAGCTTTTGCTGGGGAACTGATGATTACTCTGATTGTCAGCCGGGGATATACGAAAAATGACCTGTATCAAATCGTGAAAGGAGCTGAATGATATGGCAGACATTATTTTATCAAATATCAGTAAAAGATTTGGAGACAAGCCCCTGTTTGAAAACTTCTCTCTGGAAATAGAGCAAGGAGAATTCATTTCTATTATGGGTGAAAGCGGTGCTGGTAAGACAACCCTATTGAATATGATGGGCCTGCTTGACCGCCCGGATAGTGGAACCATTGTCCTTTGTGGACAGAAGAATCCGAAATTTTCATCCCGGACAGCAATCAATCTGCGCCGCCGTCATATTTCGTATTTATTTCAGAACTACGGCTTAATTGATACAGAAACCGTAGAAAGCAATATGCAGATCGCAACGCATTTCAAATCTGTCAGCAGAAAGAAAGAACGGCGTTTGATTGCCGATGCACTGGCGCAAGTTGGACTGCAAGGCTACGAGGGAAGAAAGGTCTATACATTAAGCGGCGGTGAGCAGCAGCGTGTAGCGCTGGCAAAAGTGATTGCCAAATCACCGCAGATCATCTTCGCTGACGAGCCTACCGGCAGCCTTGATGAACGGAACCGGGACTATGTGTTGGAAATCTTGCAGGAGTTGAACTACCAGGGGAAAACCATTGTTGTTGTTACCCACGATCCCCATGTAAATGAGTGCGCCCAGCGTCATATCCTACTTAAAACGAGTAATCGTTCCAGACGTGTTTTGCCAGATACGAACGGAAACGCTCCGTACATTCGTGTCACAAAGCAAGCTGAATCGGTAGTGGGCAGCGGCGGGCGTCGGTTGAAATTATGATTTGGGAGGCTTGCAAATGGAAGATAAAACGATCACCGCTGTTGGCATCGACGTATCCAAAGGGAAAAGCACTGTCGCTGTGCGCAGACCGGGCGGCGAAGTGGTGCTGACGCCGTTTTCGGTGGAGCATGACGCCGCCGGATTGTCCAGTCTGGTAAAGACGCTGGGGAGCATCGGCGGGGACATCCGCATCGTCATGGAACACACGGGGATGTACTGGCGGCCCATCGCCTTGGCCCTAAAGGAGGCGGGCTTTTTCGTCAGCGTGGTCAACGCCATGCTCATCCACGACTTCAGCGACAACTCCCTGCGCAAGGTCAAGACAGACAAGGCCGACTCCATGAAGATCGCCAACTACGCCCTGTCCTTCTGGGCGGAGCTACGGGACTACTCGCCGGAGGATGAGACACGGCAGATGCTGAAAATGCAGAACCGCCTGTACCTGCGCACCAAAAAATCCAGCGTGGTCCTCCGCAACGGCCTGATCTCCCTGCTGGACCAGACCTTCCCCGGCGTCAACACGCTTTTTGACATCCAACCCAAGCGGTCCAATGGGCATTTCAAATGGGTGGATTTTGTGAAACGCTTCTGGCACAAGGACTGCGTGGCGGGCGTTTCCCTCGCCGCTTTCTCGGACGCTTACCGCAAATGGTGCGCCAGATCTGGCTATCGCTTCTCTCAGTCTGACGCCGAAAAGCTCCACGCCGCCGCCAGAAACGCCGTGGCTACATTTCCCAAAAACGACAGCACCAAGCTGCTGATCGCTCAGGCCGTGGACAGCCTGAACGCCGTTTACGATGCGCTGTATATCCTGCGCGGGGAGATGCTCCGTCTGGCCTCCCTGCTGCCGGAGTTCGATGTGGTCATGGCCATGCAGGGCGCGGGTGAGGTCACCGGGCCGCAGCTCATGGCGGAGATCGGCGATGTGCGCCGCTTCACCCACAAGGGCGCTCTGGTGGCTTTCGCGGGCATGGACGCCCCGCCCTTCCAGTCCGGCACCTTCGACTCCAAGTCCCGCCGCATCTCCAAGCGCGGCTCTCCTCATCTGCGAAAGACCCTGTTCATG
>CALCMD010000041.1 GCA_937965795.1 uncultured Lachnospiraceae bacterium
GAGACTATGAAGAAAAGTCTGTAAATTAGATTCTTCTATGATAATGATGGGTGAAAGGTTTGAAAAATCAGCTTTTCGCCCTTGGTTTATATATAACAGTTACTAAAATGCATGTCAAGAGCAGGCGGTTCTGCCGCCTGTTTTAGCGATGGAATATTACCTATTCTGGAAGACGTCCTTCGTACATAATACTTAGCTCTCCATAGACCTGTCCCCAGTTCCGGATTGTGGAAGTCCACTTTTTTGTTGCTTCAAAGGTTGCCAGGTACAAGGCTTTCAGCAGTGCTGTATCGCTCGGAAATACGCTTCTTTGGCGATTGAGTTTCCGATAGGTGGAATTCAGTGATTCAATAGCATTGGTCGTATAGATGACCTTTCTGACGGTTGCTGAAAACTTGAAAATCGGAGAGATAGCATCCCAGTTGTCTTTCCAGCGTTTCATGGAGTTCGGGTATTTTGGAGTCCATTTCTCGCTCACTCTCTCAAGGGCAGCCAGTGCCTTTTTCTCATCAGCCGCTTGATAAATTGTCTTTAAATCAGTTGCAAAAGCTTTCCTATCTTTATCCGGAACATATTTCAAGGTATTTCGAACCTGATGAACAATGCAACGTTGATATTCTGTTTTCGGGAACGCTGCCGCAATTGCTTCCTTTATTCCAGTAAGGCCATCCGCACAGAGGATTAAGATATCTTTTACGCCTCGATTTTTCAGCTCATTTAACACAGAGAGCCAGTATTTCGAACTCTCATTGTCTCCAACATTGATTGTCAATACCTCTTTCTTCCCTTCAGTATTGATACCGAGAATGACATAGGCAGCTAATTTACGGATTACACCGTTATCACGGACAGAATAATGTATCGCATCTATGTACAAGATTGGATATACCTCGTCTAATGGTCGGTTCTGCCAGTCTTCAATCTGTGGCAGAATCTTGTCTGTAACATCTGAAATAAATCCTTCTGATGTCTCAAAACCGTAGATGTCCTCAATCGTCTCAGATATCTGTCTTGTAGTCATCCCTTTAGCATACATGGAGATAATCTTCTGATCAATGTCAGAAATATCTTTCTGACGCTTCTTTACTACCTGCGGATCAAAAGTAGATTTTCTGTCTTGAGGAACTTCTATCTCCATAGCTCCATAACTACTGTTTACACGTTTCCGCTTGTAGCCATTGCGATAATCGTCATTGTCCGAACGCTCGGATTTCTTGTATCCAAGATGATCATCCATTTCAGCTTCCATCATTTCTTTGATGGTTCCGCCTAAAAGATCTTTCAATGCATCCTGGATATCTTCAGCTGTCTGAATATCATATTCCTCCAAAAGCTGACGAATGATGTTCCGTTTCCCTTCTGTCATTTGTACTCTGTGTACAGGTTTCTTTTGTCTTGCCATAATAAAAGGCCCTCCTATGATTTTTATTTTATCATAGAAGAACCTTCTAAATGCTATTTTACAGAAAAAGTTTCACACTCTCCTATCTGACGGATACCTGTTTGACCGCACAGGACAAATATAAAGCATATCTGGATTATTTTAGGATTGTATATTAAGTAAGCCAATTTCCAAAGTGTCAAATTGGCACTTTGGAAACACATAATTTTTTGAAATAAAAGAATTCTCCGAATACACGCCCGGTATCTGAGATGGCAGTATTTTCCCTCCTCTATTCGTATGACTGCACGGCATTCTCCCCAGTATCCAGATATGCCATATCCGGATTATAAAAGAAGAACTCCCTCAGGGCTTTATGATAGTCCGGGTCAGCGCCGCCGCGCTCCATGATCTTTTTCTGCCATTCCTCCCAGCTCTTTGTGTAATAGTGGTCGATCACGAACAAATCCTGATTACTCTTCTCGTTCTTAAAAAGCAGGTGCCTGGACTCGTCATAGTAGGCATAGTGCATCAGGAAGGAATCAATTCTGTTTACCTGAATGAAATTCTTCCAGTAGACCCCTTCCCGCACATCCGTCTGTCTCGTGAAACGCTCCCTGACAGGCTTATCTTCGTATATTTCCTGCCCGTTGGCGTCATACTCCTCCTCATACCCCCAGACCTCCGTATAATCCTCATAAGAGCGAAGGAAGGTATTCACATCCGTGGTCTGCCCGTCCGTAAACCGCAGGAATTCATCCGAGTCAATAAAAAGCCCCCAGCGGACGTCTTTCTTATAGTTTGAAAGGAAATGGTTGTAAGCGTCCTGCTGGATGTGAGTATGATGGCCTGTCCAGTCAATGACGGTGATTTTCCGCTGCATTTCCGCTGCATACAGATCTACAATCTCCTGTGCATGGTCTTTTTCCCCATTGTCGTAGATATACACATGCTCAAAGCCAAGTGCAAGATGCCAGTCCAGCCATTCTTTTAAGTAACGGTTTTCGTCCTTAATCAGAAGGATAACGGCACTGTAAAATTTGCACTCCAGAAGCACATCCCGCTCACGGTTCCGTGACAGGTAATATTCCCGGATGTCCTTCCGGCGCCCTTCCTTCAGCGCTTCCCGCCTGTCCGTAAGGCTCTGTACTTTCTCCCGGACACTTTCTATTTTCCTGATGGCTGCTGTCAGGGTGTTTCCTTTTATCAGATAATCCAGAAGTCTGCTTTCTGAATCTGTCTGCTGGTTTTCCCGGATCTCATTTTCCAGGGCGGCCATTTCCGCATAATACTCTTCCGTCTTTTCCTTGTGTATGACTTTCCCGTCCTCCCAGTAAGCATTTTCTATTTTCATCCCGGCGAGTTCTCTTTCTTCCACCAGGATATCTTCTTTGTAAAGGCAGGTATTACTCCGAACCTTCGTATAACCGAGTATTTTCCCGGTCAGATCGTCTATAATCAGCTTAATCATCCTTATCCTCCTATTCCGCCAGTACTGCACTGATGCTTGTAATGAAAAAATGTCCGGACTCATTCAGCACGGTACACACGGCATAACGGCTGTCCGGAACTTTCTTCACGTGGATATCTATCCGAATTAAAGAATAAGCGCCACTGCTTTCTGTCACGAATTTTTCTTCATGAAGGATATACCGGCTGAAATTTCCATAGTTATATGGAAAATATGTGCTGTCCGGGGCAAGACCGAAATCCTCGGCAGTCCCAAAGCACATCCCGGCCATAAGCAGTGGAAAGGTTGAAAAATCGTCCTTCGGGCAGTATCCGTTGACCGCCAAAATGAGTTCCTTCCCATCATTAAAAAAGCAGTCCTTTGGGATTGAAAAGTCTACTCTGTAAGGTGCGTTCGCAGAACTATCCCAACCGCCGTCCAAAAGCCCACTCCACAGAATCTTCATGTGTTTATCCGCCGTGCCTTTTTGGGAATCTGCGTAAGTTTTCATATAGCTCCAGACCCTCTGCAGACCGACTTCATCCAAATACTTTGCCATATTTCCACCCCTTTACACGCAGATGCTGTCAATTTCCGCATTCGTCATCGCTTCCACAGAAAACATTCCGCCAAGCGAATCCCACTTCTCGCCATCCCAGGCGACATTTGTCCCCGCCGCCCCGTAGGTGGACGCCGCTTCGATGTTGTAGACGTCGCCTTTTTCCTGACCGCTGGACGGCAGGTCTGACGCAGCGGGTACTGAGCCTTTGTATTTATAGATGCCTGTGATATCAGATTTCAGAGCGTATTCAGATGCCGACTGAAAGGCATCGAGCTTCATCTTATCTGCCCCTGTCATAAGCCCGACATTTCCCCCACTTGCTGCCGGAATACTTGCAGTTATTATCCTGCTGCCCATCGTAAAATGCAGCGCCCCGCTTGTATATGTTTCTGCTGCATAATACATGTTAATTTCTTCCCATTCCCCGTTTCCGCAAAGCACTTTTCCCTGTTCCCCTTTTGCCGGCGGTGGAACCAGTCCAGGTGCCCCTGCCTCTCCTGCCTTCGCCCCAGTGAAATAATTGTAAGTCGTATCCTGCGCCGGAATGCCGAGCCCCGTAATGTCTGACTTGGATACCGCCGATGCACCGCTCACGTGTCCGGAACTGTCCACCGCTATTTTGTACAGACCTGAACTTTTCGCCGTGCCGGACGGATGCACGTATTTGTTTGCACCCGCTTCGATGCCTGCCAGCTTATTTTTTTCCGCTGTCGTATAGTCATTTGTACTCAGCCCTTTTCCCGTCTCCTTTGGCACGAACTTCGATTTGATCTTCTCCCAAAAATGAGATACTCCGTTACTGTCTAAATATGTGTTTGCCATTCTTTTTTCCTCCTATTTGCATATATCATCTATTTCCAGATTTGTAATCGCCCCTGTTGCATAAACTTCCAGTCCAGCGATTTGTTCCGCTTTTATTCCTTCCATTTTCCCCGTGAGCACCATTTTTCCATTGGTAACACTTGACACGGTATCCGCAGCGGCGAGGAGCTTTTTCTGCATGTCGGAAAAGCTGGTACTGCGGTTTGCGAGCTGCACCGTGTTCTTCTCCGGGTGGTCGGGATAGCGTGTGATACTGACGATCCGCTCCCTGGCCTTCACTTCCAGATCCGGCTCGATAATGTCCGCTTCATCCCCCAGGCTGAAACGGAAGTCCTCATATCCGTCCTGGATGTTCGCTACGTCCAGCACCTGCGCCGTGTAAGTGGTCTTTGGGGCGGACAGCTCTTCGAGCTTCTTCTTCGCCGCACGTTTCAGCCCTTCGGCATCCGTATAATTGGTATCCTCCCAGATGATTCCCCGGATGATACCGGAATACTTCGTGTTGTCCAGATAATCCTTATTTCCGTTCACCGCGCCAATCCGCAGCCCGTCTTTCCCAATTGGGAAAATGCGTGTATAGAAATCGTGCGTGTCCGTCTTGACCTCCAGGGCTTTCAGATTAAAGCCCTTTATAAAACGCGCCTTGCTGTCCCGGTTTCCGACCCTGCTATACAAGTGCACAGTCTTTGATGCGGTGAGGAAAGCCATCTCTACCCAGAAGATTTCTGCAATCCTTTCCAGTATCTTCATACTGTCCGTATTGTTTTCCGTGATGTTCCGGGCCTCCGAGTTGTCCGCTGAAAGATTCCTGTAGATCCAGCCAGTTCCTTCCAGAGCTGCCTGTACGCACTGTCCCAGCGTCATCCCCGATGCGGTGAAATTCTCAATGCAATGCCCGGACAGTGTATCCGTATCCTGTGCGGCTACAACGGAGCCATACCAACCCTTGACAGGGGCTTCTTTTACACGATAACGCTCCCCTTCATATTCGATTACTTCTTCACAGTGGATGCGCCCGTCCTCCAGCGGGTAGGTGAAGCTGATCTGCTTTTTAATGATTCCGTTATCCAGTTTTTCCTCCACTTTAAAATCTTTTCGCTGGAGCGCGAAGCGTTTGAAAGTGATTCCTTTCTGATCGTAAATTTTCATAGCGAGCCTCCTACAGATAAACGGGTGTTAATCCCAGAACAATATAGATTTCCTGTGGCCTGTATATCGTACCAATATTCAGCCTTTGGATTTCGACCCTGATTTTCTGCCCGGGAAAACCCACTTTTAACTGTGAAGGCATATCACATGTAAGGAGACCCCAATCCCCTCCTACGTTTGCCGTCCGTTCTTTTACTTTTCCAGTTTTCCCTTCGATTTCTATATGCGATATCCCTTTCCCGATATAGCTCCCGTCCGGCTCCATGTCTTCCCGGACGCGGATTATCAGGTCTCCGATATCTTTTCCCACAGAATTCCTGCAAAGCCCTGATATACGGATATCTGCGTGCATGGCGTACCTTTTCCCTTCCACTTCTGGCGCTACGCCTGCTGCCAACGCATCACTGCACGTCTCTGTCTGGGTGACAGCCAAATTCACAAACACCGGAGCTGTTGGCATCTGCGTTTGATGTCTGGAATAATTCACTTTCATATCCTTCACATAAGACTCATATGTGACTGCCTGTCCTCCGTTTCCATTCAGAATCAGTTTTTCAGTTTCCAATGTCATCTCATCCCCGTATTCATACCCTGTACAGGCCAGGGTCAGGGTATGCCATCCGCCCTGGCAGGGACCATATTCCGTATGGTCTGCCTTTGTGAGCGTCAGCTTGAAAAAACGCTGACTCCCTGTATCGTAAAACCCTCCCAGCTCAACGGTCGCAACCTTCGAAAATAATTGCAGAACCCGGCTTACGTTTTCCCATATTTCTTTTCTATTCTTTCCGTAAACATTCAGTTTCAGCGTATATTCCTTTAGCCCGAATCCGGGATTCATCATGACGGGTATGGACGCACCGTCCAATATTTCCGTCGCGTTTGTCACTGTCCGTGCCGCTGGCGTGATACTCCAGAATTTTGCATTGCACGTTGAAATATTTACGCCATCCACCAACATTACTGTAGCCATTATATCCTCTCCTCCTTTATTTTTTTCCTGTTAAATACACTTTAAAATCGTCATAAAATTTCTGCCCTCATCAGAAGCGCATGGCCTGTCTCGCCAGCTCGTCTCCCATCGCCGGGGCGACCGCACCGACAAACTCCCCGGTATCCAGCACCACTTTCATGTACCGGATTTCCTGACCTATTGCTTTCATTTCCGCCATAACTCCGCCAAGCATTTCCGCCACACCAGAATTGTTCACGGTCACATTTGCCTGTCCCCCCACGTTTTCAGACGCCAGATGGTTCAGCGCCGCGATCCCGGCTCCTCCGTTTATGCGCTGCATCTCACCTGTCAAAGTCATCTGCTGCTCCCCAAGCTTCTCTTTCGCCTGTTCCAGCATCGTTCCTACCATATATGTGCCGGCTCTTGCCGCCGTCTGTGTGTTTTCTTCGATTCCTTCCGCCACGCCTGCCGGAATCTGCACGCCGATGGTTCTCCGGAATCTTCTGGAAGGAGAATTGATCTCCGCGCTCTTTTTGATTTCTTCTTCAATCTTAGCAACCAGATCTTCCGCTCCCAGACGGATGGACAGATGACTGTCCATCTCCTTCAAAATACCGGAAATCATCCCGTCTCCCACAGTATTTTTCTTTTTAGTCAGTTCTCCGAATCCCTCCCGAAACTCTTTTGCCATCTCTGCGCCTGCATTCTTTACCTCTTCCTTAATTTTGTCGCTTCTTAACTGGGAAATGAAGTTTACCGCCGTCTGTTCTCCGATTGCAGATGCCTTTTTTGCCAGCTTCTTCAGCGATTCATCTATCGGTTGCGAAAGTTCTTGTTCTGCCGCCTTGTACTCCTCATACCATCTCTTCTTTTCCTCCTCTGCCGCCTTCTCCAATTCGGCAATCCTTTTCTGCGTCTGGCTCTCCTGGCGTTCGACTTCTCTTCTGGCCTGCTCCTCCGCCAGATTATCTAACTGCTCATACGTCTCATTTGCCTTTTTTAACTGCTCGTCTGTCATCCTGCCAAGCGAAAGAATCGTAGCCGCCCCACCCGGCCCCATCTCCCGCAGTTCTTCCAGAAAAGCTTCATTTAAAATCCCCTTTTTCTCCAGCTTTTCAAGTTCCGTCATCCACAGGGCATACCCTGCCGCCTGGGACTGCATATTCGCCAGAAGTACTTCCGGCGCATCCGCCTCGCTATGAAACGCATCAAACAAGCCAAAGGCAGAACGAATGGCGGATTTCCTGTTCTGAATGGCGGAATCATATTCCTCCTGCCTTTCCTTCTCAAGCTGCTCATTTATCTCCTGGCATTTTTGCAGATAATCGTCCTTCAGGTCTTTCCGCTTCTCATTGTAGGTCTTTAAAGCCTCCAGGTAATTTTTATCTGCTTTCAGACGTTCTTCTGTTCCTTTTTTATATTGAGAGCTTACAGTTTCCCAATACTCTACTTCCGCTTTGGCAGAGACATCTCTTACCTTCTTATATTCCTCCAGTGCGTCTCCGGAAGCTCCGTATTTTTGGTCTTCTTCCCTTTTTTTCTTTCGCTGCTCACTCACCAGCTTCTTTATGTTCTTTTCATATCCTTCTATCTTGCTTCCCTTTGCCTTTTTCAGCAGCGCTTTCCAGACGACGTTAGCCTCTGCATAGCTTCCCGCATTCTCCTCAATAAATTTTTCCGTCCTTTCCGCGACCTGTTCCGCCAGCTCTTTTCCATCCTTATCTCCGTTCCCCTTCTGGACGCCAAATGCCAGTCCGGATTTTATCTTTTTCTTCACGGTTTGACGGAACTTCTTTGATACTTTTGAAGTATTCAGATTCGGCGTATTTGAAAAAAGAGGGATTTCGCCACTTTGTTTTGCCAGGCTTGAACCGGGCATATCCCCATTTAAAGAGAAAGGGATGGCGTCGTCCTGCTTTGCCTGATTCAGGCTTGGCGTAATCGTCTTTGCAGTCGGTTTTGTTCCTCCAGTCTGCGAAGGTTGCGATGAAGTATTTTTCTTGCCCAAATTATTGACTTCATTTTCCAGCCTCTGTCTGATTTCCCTAATTTTACTATATACCAGTTCAGAGCCTTCATTGAGTCCACTCGCAAATTTAGACATCATATTATAACCTGCATTTTTAAAGGAATCCTTGTAGGCATTCATAACCTCTACCGCTTTTTTTGCAATGTCTGCCGCTTCCTGAGATACCTTCGCTGATGAATCTTCCGCTCCCTGTGCTGCGCCGTCCCCAATGACTTCTCCACTTTTACAGGAGCTTTCTCTTAACTCTGCTCTTCCTTCCTCCTGTGCCCCCGTCAAAAGTCCCATTAACTGGTTCATTGCCTGTATTGCCGCGTCGCCGCCTTGTACGATTCCTTCCCTTATCCCTTCAGGAATCGGAATACCCGCTTTCTGAGCTATGCCAGAAAGATAAATAAACTGTGCCTCAATGCTTCCCTGCATCTGCCCGATGGCATCTTCTATCGTAATCTCCCCATTTGCCAGAGCCTCTGCCAGACCTTCCGGAATCTGTGCGCCACATTCTCTAAGCGTCTCCACCGTAGCATGAAAGGATTCCTCCAGTCCCTCCGATATGCCAAGTCCTTTTTCCGACGCTTTTTCTTTCGCCTCATCCAGAGAAGTCATCAGATTCTCAAAATCAAGCGCGCTGGCTTCTGAAATTTCACCCAGCGCCGACTGAATAATAAAAGAAACATCCGCTATATTTTCCGCAGCCGACTCTTTGATATCAAGAAGCTCTGAATAACGCTCTGCAATCTGTTTTAACTGTTCCCCGCCGTCGCCTTTATCCGGGTCCAGAGAGTTTACCATTTCCTGAACAATATTTGCCGCATCCGGGCCGAGCTCCACCAGATGATTATATAGCTCTGCCGATATATTCTCTCCAACCTGTCCTGCAAGCTGCGCCATATTGTCTCTCCAGTTTGTCAATCCTGCAAGCTGAGAGTCCAGATTCTCCTTGATCTTGTCAAGCCCTATCGTTTCCCCTCCGTCAAATTCATCAAACAGGCTGATCTTCTGCTCCATGCTCTGCTCGATGGAGGTTCGGATTTCCTCGTATTTTTCTTTCAGGGACTGGAGGGCTTTTTTCTGGGCTTCCGCGGACGCTTCCACGACATTAGCAGTCTCTGTATACTCTTCAGTCGCATCAGTAGCTTCCCCCGCTGCCACTGTATAATTCCCGGCTATTTCCGAGAGACGATCGAACTCCTCCGAGTTTTTTTCAATCTGCTCATTTAGTCCTTGAATCACTTTCTCCTGCTCTTTCATCTGCCCATTGAGCAACGACTGTTCTGCAGCATTTCCAGTCTTAGATTTCTCCCACAGGTCGTTAAAATTGTCATTTGCTTCCTGCTGTTGTTTAAGCAGGTCTATTCTCTCTGCTGCCACTTCTTTCAGCGCATCCTGCGCTGCTTCCGCCATCGCCTGTTCTTTCATAGACTCTATCACTTCATCCAGAGCGCCTTTTTCCATATTCAGCTTCCCTGTAGTTTCATCAATCTGAAGATTTAATCCGCTAAATTTTTCATTCAGCGTATCAATCATAGCACCCGCTTTCGCTTTTCCTTCAGTTGACACGCGCTCCGCATCTGTCATCGCATAAAGTTCTGAGGCCAGCGTTTTGTACGCACTGTACTCTTCTGCTACACTTCCGATATTCTTCTGTCTTGTGTCACGATTTTCATCAATTTT
Source organism: uncultured Lachnospiraceae bacterium (assembly GCA_937965795.1). Lineage (GTDB taxonomy): Bacteria > Bacillota > Clostridia > Lachnospirales > Lachnospiraceae > Hominisplanchenecus_A. The sequence goes on from CALCMD010000041.1 coordinate 10,017, forward strand.
AGCAGACAGCTCTTCATAAGCCTCCCGGGATTTATTAATGGTTTCATTGGTAGACTTTACCGTATCCGAAAAGGCGACATAAACCGCTATTGCTGCCGAAATTCCAACCGTTACCGCCAGCCAATGCGCCCGCAGGAAGCTCATGGCTTTCTTAAGCCCTTCTGTCGTTGTCATTAATATTTTAGTTCCTGTGTTTGCTGCTTCAAGTGAATTCCAATATGCTATCACACCTGTCGCCGCCTTTTTAAATGTTTCAGTGCTTGATATTTTTAAAATAGCGATTGTTGTGCCAAGCCCCGCAACAGCAGATTCAAGCAATACAAGATTCTCCGAAATGAACTGCATACCGTCTGAGGCAGCCGGTAAAATCTTTCTTATCTGTTCCCCCAACTGCATCTGTATTGTTCTTGAAATCCCTGCAATCTGACTGTCCAGATCATCATACTGAATTTCCTTTAATTCATTCATTTTTCCTTTTACATCACCATAGCTGTCATTCAGATTTCCCAGTGATGTAATCACTCTCCGTGCATTTCCTTCTTCCAGATTACTCCAGATATTCCCCGCCGCTGTCAGCGCTTTCTGCTGATTCTCCGCAGAAGATAAATCGTTAATCACCCCCTCGAACACTTCCGCTGCCGTAGCTTTCCCGGCTTTCATTTCTCTAAAAAGATTCTGCGTTTCTTCCGAAAAGCCAGACAAACTCTTCTCTACTCTTCCATCGGAAAGTGCACTGATAAATTCTTTTACAAAGCTATTGACTGTATCCAGATCCGAGGCCCCGGCATCCAGTCCATTATCCAAAATAGAGAACATTTTTTCCGCTGAAAATCCTGCTTTTCCCCAAAGCGGACTATACTCCGCTATCTTATCCAGCATATCCCCAGATCGGTTCAGTCCCTTCTGTGCTCCACTGACAATTAATCCGAAAGCTTTTTCTGAACTCACCCCCATCTCTGCCATCAGAGCGCTTGCCCCACTCAGGGTATCATTCACATCCATTTCAAAACTATCTTTGAGTACGAACGCATTCTCTGTAATCTCCTGCATACTACTCCCATCCAGTTCCCCCATATGGTAAACCACCTGAGAAATAGCCTCCGCCACCTCATTAAAACTATCTCCATAATTATTTTGATAAACCTCGCCCATGACTTCCTGATACTTTTTCAATGCATCTTCCGATAAATCCGTACTAATCCGAATACGATCTGCTCCCTGTTCCATACCCTTAGCCGCTTCAAAAGCACCACTGGCAAGTTCTTTTGCCATATCGGAAACTTTAGGTACAAGATTTTCTGTGACAGTTTTTTTTAGAGAATCAGCTAATTTTTCTGTCCCTTCTCCTGCTGCCTGTGCTTCTTCTCCATATCTGTTAATACTCGTTGCACAGTGATCCGCAGCGCTCTCCGCCTCTCTCATATATCTTTCATTATTGGAAATCTCCTGGTTCGTACGGGCAATCTGTTCTTCTGCCCCGCTAAGCGCCTGCCGCAGCATTTCCGTTCTTTCCCCTGCCGAAGCCTGAGACTGTTCTGCCTCCCTCAAAGTTCTCGTAAGAATCTCCTGTTTTTCCGCCTGCTTTTCTAATATTTGCTGCAATAGCTCATGCTTCTTTTGCAAAGCCTCCAGTGAATTTGCCTGACCAGAAAATTCCTGGTTGACGGCTTCCATTTCCTGCTGAAGCTCTGACAATCTTTGTGTTACCTCTAAAACTTTACCTGCGTATTCTGTCGTATCCATAAAATTCCTCCTGTTCTGCCTGCATATCTCTGTATGCTTTCATTCTGTTGTTTTATTAATACAATTTTTAATTCTTTCTCCTTAAAACCTTTTAAAAATTTCTTTGCAAAACAAAAACGCTCCGCATCTCTACGGAACGTTCTGCACTGCTTTTTACTTTATAAACTCCGACTACATTTATTGAATACTAATCCTGTTTTTCCCTAATCAAGATCATCATATATATCCTGATAAATCTCTAATTGATTTTGTAACCCCTCCACCATAGCATTTTGAGTAAATTCGTCAATCGCATCCGAAGATTCAAGCTCTTCAGGTATCGGACACCCAAAATAATAATAGATATCCTTTTTATCTAATTCTGTTATTTCTCCATCCTTATTTTTATATTTATATTTTCCTCCCTGTGTCACGTATACCACAAGATCACTGCTTTTACCACAAAGGCTATATCGGTAACTGCCTCTCATTTGAAAAGCAAATCGATATGTGCCATCAGGCAATTGAACTGTGCGAAGCAAGGATAATCTTCCATTATCAAATTCGTTCTCCTCATCATCCACATAAACTATAACCTCTAAATCATTATCCTTTCCCAACCAGTAAATGTCATCTTCTGTAAGACCTGACATATCAAAATCAACAAGTGCATAAAGAGAATAAGCATGATCCACTTTATCTTCATAAAAAGTAATACTTTTTACTGTAATCTCCTTGCCATCATATACAAGATTACGCGGAAGACCCTCTATACAATAGATATCTCCACTGTCCTTGTGTTCAACGGAAGTTCCATCTGCTTCCGTCTCTTTACCTGACATATTGGTATTCCCACATCCATAAATAGACAATGACAGTCCAATTAGCAGTGATGCTATCAATAATTTCTTTTTCATAAGCCTTTCTCTCCTTTTCTTTGTAAGCTTGCAAGATTTTACAGCCCAAATTTTTTGACTTTACGCTTTCTTATGGCAAAATTATAACATAGTCATAACAAAATTTCCAGCTTTTTCTTCCTTCTACCATGCAGGCGCCTCACCAGTACGGGCAGTTCTTTTCCATATCCCCTGCCCGCACGTGTCAGGTGTCTGCGAAACACCTGATAAACTTGTTTTTAATGACCTTTTCCTTCCTTTTTCTGTATCTAGGGCACTAGGGCAGCATTTCACACTCTTCCAGTCTAAAGAGGGAATCTGAGCTCAATTTTCCTTTTATCTTAACAGCTTCTCCTTCTTCCGGCAACTCTTCCAATTGCTCCTTAAACTTTCCGTTTATTGTAAATCCAGTTCCACTTTCCTTTCTTTCCTCTGATATTAAGCAAAATGCTTGAAAATCGGGAAAAGTAGCATAATATCCGTTTATTATAATTTCTTGTCCCATTTCCATCCCGTATTTTTCATACGTAGAAATTAAGATTTCTTCTTGCTTCTTTTCCAGTTCTTCCTTTTTTTCATCTCTTTCATCTAATGATAAATCAACAATTTCATGTGCATATTCAGTATATGCTTCTTTCTCAATTTCACTAATCTCCGACATATCATGCGTCTTTGATTTATCTTTACATCCCGCAAGCATAGCCATACATACTAATAATAAGAACACATATGTTACTTTTCGTCTCATTTTCTTCATCCTCCAATCAATGTTTTCTAATACTCCGGTAAATCCACAGATTATTTATCTGTCACATCCTTATAACACCTTTTACATCATAAATTCAATATTCTGATTCCCCCCTCTGCTGTGAAAATTTTACTTCCCGGATTTTCCTCAAATCCCTGCGTCTTTCTTATGACAAGATTATAACATAGTTATCCTTGTCTTTCTACCTTTTTATTTTGCTGCTTTGTTACAACAGATTATTTCTTCCTTCTACCATGCAGGCGCCTCACCAGTACGGGCAGTTCTTTTCCATATCCCCTGCCCGCACGTGTCAGGTGTCTGCGAAACGCCTGATTCCTCATCCCTTCGGCAAATGATTCACCTTAGAAATATCATTCTATGCTGCCGCCGTGTCAGTAATACCCGCCTTCTGATTCAGCCATGCCACTGCTTCCGCTTCTGTGGCAAATTCCGCCTGCTCTTTCCACACGCCGTCATCTCCCTGGAACACCGTTCCTTCGATGGTCGGTGTCTGGAATGCCACGGTCTCTCCTTTGGTATCCGTCTCGTCGTTCGGCTCTGCGAATTTTACTTTTCTGAGCCATTTTGCCAGATAAGACGGCCTGCTGTCCCGGATTACCTCCCCATAGAAGCCTATTCCCAGGAACGGAGAAATGTCGCTGACAGACGCTGTCACCAGCGCCGGAGTCTTGCCGTCCGCCGATGCTTCGGTAAATCTGTGTCCCAGCATCTTTGCGTAAGCGCTCTGCGTCAGATCGTCCACATTCAGGGACAATGTGCCGTCCTTAAAGGACTTGTCAGACTCTGCGATGCCATCATCCGCATAGAGCTTCACATCGTTATTGTTCGCTGTCACGGATACCTTGATCGCTTTTGCAATCACAAATCCTTCCTCATAAGTTTTTCCATCTTCCTTCATCGGTGCTGCCACCGGGTACTTTAATCCAATTTTTGCCATTTCTTTTTCCTCCATTTTCTTTGTTTGTTCGCATATTTTTATATGCTTTATCATTTATACTCTTTCAAGAACTCTCCCGGGAAACAGAAACACCCCGCATTTCCACGGGGTGTTCCTGAACTGTTCTTTACATTGTATACTTTATCACGTTTTTATAGTGACATTCAATGACAATTTTCTATTGCCAGAAATACTCTCTTCCAAAATATCCTTTATATGCAGATGCGTAATCACAGGTCATAATATTATATAATGCTTTTGTCGGCGCCACAATCTTCCATTCCTTCCCTTTTTTTCTGAGTTTTATTGTAAATGTTTGACTGTCCATAAAACCATATCGCCGACCATCCTGCGACAAATTCTGATACTGATACTGTACGGCAGATGAAGAACCAGACGGATTCTTTGTCAGATACTCCACCAGTCTTTCAAACGATCGATAAAAGGCATCACATGCACTGTAATAACGGCATTTAACTTTAAGAACCGCACTTTTCTTTGATACCGTTCCTCCGACAATTTTGAAAGATATTTTCTTATTCTTTGCCCGCACATAACCGATTGCCGGCCACTCCTCTGAAAACAACACCACACTGTGGGGATTCTCGAAATGCTGGCTGATTCCCTTCGTATCAAATTTTTTAACAGCCGCGAAAAATTTTTTCAGTTCCTTCTGCACCTCTTTGTCCGCCTTACCTGGTTTCTTCTTTGGTATCGACTGACGAACCCTGCGACCACATTCCATACAGTGATGCCTCTGCACCCCTTCTTCGTATACCGTACTCTTTTTCAGAACATGCCATTTTGACCATTGATGCCCTCCGTAAGCGGGCAGAATCACTTCTTTCTCCTCCCAGCAATACTTACGTTTACAGTTGTATCTTCTTCTCCCCTCTTCAAAACAAGATGGCTCCTCAAAAGCCCACTCTTCCCAAACATGTCCCAGGGCTGGAATCGAAACTTTCTCCTCTTTCCGGCATCTCCGGCATCTTCTCTGCCAATATCCCTCTTCTGTACAGGTTGGTTCCTCCCTGCTGCCAAACTCTTTCCAATCATGCCCCAGGGCTGGAAACAATTCCGTTTTTATTTCATGGCATTGCACACACTCAGATTTCTTCTCTCCCGCCTCCTCACAGGCTGGTTCACTGCTACTAACCGTTTGCCATATATGGCCGGTACATTCTGCGCTCACAGGTATCCCTGAAAACGCAAATGCCGCAACAAACAGCGCCATCGTTAAAAAAATCTTTTTCATCCCTTTCCCTCCTGTTCTGCTATAAAAATCTTACTTCTCGGATTTTCCTCAAATCCCTGTGTTTATCTTATGACAAGATTATAACACATCTATCCTTAACTTTCCATCCTTTTATTTCTCTCTCACCCGGTATTTTCCATCCTTTGCCACCGGCAGCCACCCGGATTTCACCCGAATCCAGACCGTACCGTCCCACGCAGTCTTACGCTCCAGGATTTCGACCAGCGTATTCTTTTTCAGTCTTGCCTTATTCCCGGCAATCCGCCTCGCCTTTTTCTTTGCGGAAGCCGAAAGCTCCGTGTATTTTACATATCCTGCCGTCCTGTATTTTACAGACACGCCATCCCGGATGGCGATGTCCTGCGTCAGCCGGACTTTTCTCCCCTCTTTCAGCTCCGGCTTTGTCTGCATTCTTTTCGCCACGTCGGCCCGAAATCCGTCCATCGTCAGTCCGAAACGTCTCCACACATGATCCGGGTCCGCATGGTTGGACGACAGCCCGGCGGCGGCTCCTTCCGCATGGGAAGAAATCAGATACATCCCGTTCGCCAGTTTTGCCTGTGGATTCCAGCCATACTGCTTACAGATATGCGCGCACAGTTCCACCGCTGTCCGATATCCCCGCAAAATGTCGGCCTTAAATTTTTCCATGTTTCTCACCGTATAAGCAGCGCCGCCTGTATAGGAAATGTTATCGGATTCACAGATCTCTATCGTAATCAAATGGTTATTTCCCCATCCTGCATCCGCCCAGCTTCTTAAATTCTCCGGCAGAAACTGTAAAACTCTGCCTGCTGCATCCGCATCCACACAGTAGTGTACGCACGCCGATACCGCCACCTGATTCCAGTAATCCGCCACGGCCTGCGCCGTTCCCTGCCCGGTGCCGATGGTGTGGATCTGGATTCCGGTTTTTTTGCAGGCCGCGCCTGCCTGATAGCATCGGTTTTTTGTAAGATAGTTCTTTCTGATATTGAGCGCCATAGTAATCTCTCCTCCTGTATTTTATTCTCTCTGACGCATTTGTTGCGTCATTTTGGCAGGTTCCCTGCCTCCGGCAGCCCCGCCATGCTGGTCAGTACTGACAGCACGCCTGCCAGCACAGACGCCGACGCCACATAAAGCCAGTTTACATCTCCCATAACCGCAGCCGTTCCGATTCCCGCCACGGCTGCCTGCGCCATTGTCTTTACCGCCCTGACTCCCGCCGCTTTTGTCCATTTCCTGTAATCTTTCATCCTCTATTCCTCATTCCTTTCCTTCTGCCGGATATGCAGTTCCTGTATTTCTTTATACATTTTCGTAATCATCCCGTTCCCTCCCAGCGCATGATACGCCGCATACATTTCTTCAAAATTCTCATACGCATAAGACGGGATGCTCCCCCTCTTCCGGTACTTGTCGTGATACTCCATAAGCTGTACCCGCAGAAGGAGCATCGTCCCCCTGCTGTTGGCGTCACGATCCCGTTTCTGCCGTTTCAAAAGCCAGACAATATAGCCCAGCACGACCGGAACCGATGCCGTGCAGATCTGCATTATCATTTCCGCTGTCACGCTCTCACCTCCTCGTACAATGCCTGCTCCACCGACGCCTCACCAGTACAGGCAGAGCTTTTTCTCTGCCCGCACGTGTCAGACGTCCGCTAAAACACCTGATCAATCGTTACCTCCGGCTCCTTTAACCCATGAAGCTCCAGATGTTCGTTATACAGCAGGAAAAATTTCCTGGGCGTCATCTCAAGTACTTCCTGCTGCCGGAAATTCATCACCTTACATCCAATATAAAGCAGGCGGGCGGTATTCATTCGCTCCGCCCGCCCTCCCCGTTTGGGGAGGCGAACTCATCCGGCTCCGGAAGCGACAGACCATAAGCCTGAAGGACAGCCATTGTCACATCCAGAACATTTTCCTGGGTAATCAGCCATCCTGCCTCCTGCTCTGTATACGTTTTCAATTCTGCCTGCGGCGACCGCTCTGCTTCGTCATTCAGAAGCGCCATCGTGAGGTAACGCAGGGCTTTGATGGACTCTTTCTTGTCTGTCAGCTTATTAATGACTTCCTCCAGACTACAGTCGTAATGATCCTGCACCTCATCCACCACATTCAGGGTAAAGAGAAAATGTCTCTCCGCGCCGTCCAGCATGACGGCACGTCCTATCGGCCTTAGATCACTCATACTCCATCCTCCTATTCTGTAACTTCAGCAGTAATATTTGCCTTCTGGTTCAGCCATGCCACTGCTTCCTCTTCTGTGGCAAATTCCGCCTGCTCTTTCCACACGCCGTCATCTCCCTGGAACACCGTTCCTTCGATGGTCGGTGTCTGGAATGCCACGGTCTCTCCTTTGGTATCCGTCTCGTCGTTCGGCTCTGCGAATTTTACTTTTCTGAGCCATTTTGCCAGGTAAGACGGCTTGCTGTCCCGAATCACTTCCCCATAGAAGCCCACGCCCAGGAACGGGGAAATATCGGTAACGGATGCTGTCACCAGCGCCGGTGTTTTTCCATCCTCCGATGCTTCCGTAAATTTGTGTCCCAGCATCTTTGCGTAAGTGCTCTGCGTCAGATCGTCCACATTCAGGGACAGTGTGCCATCCTTAAAAGACTTATCAGATTCTGCGATTCCATCATCTGCATAAAGTTTTACATCGTTGTTGTTCGCTGTCACGGATGCCTTGATCGCTTTTGCAATCACGAACCCCTCGTTATAAGTTTTGCCATCTTCCTTCATCGGTGCTGCCACCGGGTACTTTAATCCAATTTTTGCCATGTTTTTTTCCTCCATTTTCTTTGTTTTTTCGCATATCTTTGTATGCTTGTAACTGTTCAGTACCTTCACAGTTCCGATGCAAAAATCCATGAAAATCGTCTTCGACGATGGGATTTTTGCACTCTTGAATCATGTTTTCATGGTCTCAGCAGCAAGTGCTTCGACCTGTTCTGAATCGTTACGTATGCTTTTCTTTTATTGTTTCAAGAACCTTCCCGGGAATCAAAAACGCCCCGCATCTGTACGGGACGTTTCTGAACTGTTCTTTACATTTTAGACTATACCACGCTTTTATAGTGACATTCAATGACAATTTCTAATATTTTTTCAATATTTTTCAAAGCCTTGTCATGAATCCGGTATACCTGCCGCAAGTCCACATCCATTTTCCCGCTTATTTTTTCCCATTCCATCAGTCTCAGATAACGATAGGACATTACCTCCCTCTCAGCCGCCGTCGGAAGCTGCTCGATCGCATCCTTTACTTCCTGAAAGACTTTGATTCTCTGGTATCTCGCAGCATTGATTCTTTCCTGCGTTTTTTCTATTTCAACCATAGAATCCGATAAGTCCCTCTTCTTTCTCCCTCCCTTCGGCATATCAGAATACCGGACGCTCTTTATACCCGTCTGCATCTCCCGCAGCTCCTCCAGTTCTTCCTCCAGCCTTCTCACATCCTTCTTTCCCTCCCGGTAGCGAAGGAGCCATTGCTTCGTCTGATTTTTATCCATAAAAATCCCCCTAACTTTCCGAATTTTTTCTTGCATTTTGTTCGGAAATCAGTTATTCTATCCCTATAACATTTCGTATAAATGCTTTCTTGTTCTGATTTCCGAATTCATGAGCTGATTATAATTCTGTTTTCAGTACTTGTCAAGTCCTTTTATACGGATATCAGAATTGTTTTCGAGGTGCCTTTTATGTATGAAATCTATTGCAGACTGCGTGACGAAGCGGGATACCGCGATGCGGATGTCGCACGGGAGACAGGAATCACAAAATCAACTTTTTCGGACTGGAAAAATGGCAGAAGCTGCCCCAAAGACGAAAAACTCCGAAAAATCGCAACGCTTTTCGGCGTATCCGTAGACTACCTGAAAACGGGCGAAAATTCACATCCCATCTATTACCTTGACAGTGAAACTGCCAAAGCTGCACAGGAAATGTATGAAGATCCGGATATGCGTTCTCTGTTTGATATGAAACGCAAGATGCCGGCAGACCGCTTTGCCGCCCATATAAAATTTATGAAAGAACTTTATGAAAAGGAAAACCCGGACGAAGGAGGGTATTAGATGACAGATGATATTAATATACAGATGATTGACATGGATGTTATGATTCCGGAACAGATTGTCCAGAATTCTGACGGAAGCTACACAATTTTCCTCAATGCGAGATTGAATCATGAACACCATTTACAGACCTACGCACACGCTTTGAGCCATATCATAAACCGTGATTTTGACAAACAGGATGTGCAGGAAATCGAGTATGACGCCCACAGGCTTTCCGAATAAACATCTATATAAGCCGTTCCGCAAGATTTGCCGGAACGGCTTTCGTTTAACAAAATCTAAAGATTTAAGAGACTCTCTTTTTTTGCCTGAAATTCCTCTTGAGTGATAGCTCCAATATCTAAAAGCTGCTTATATTTTAAAATCTCATCAGCGGCAGATGAGGTCTGCGTAAGAGATTTTTCAGTCGAATTTTGCTCACATATCCTGTCAAGGAACTTTGCTGCCTCCTGAATGTTTTTCGTTGCTTCTTTATATTCGCTACTATACACACTTGTTTTGTGAGAAATAAAATCAAGAGATACTTCAGGAACCCACTCATTGTCAAATGTGATATTTAATGACAATTTCAGTATCTCATTGCTTGTTTGGCGCTTTCCGGTTACTCCGCCAACAACTGCCCCCACACCGCCAAATAGAAGTCCACCAACGAGCGCTCTGCCAAGTCCTCCCTCGGTAACCGTACGCCCATCTTCTACGATTTCATACTTTTTCAGCTCGTTAAAATAAAAGTAGTGGATGAAACTTGGGATAATAGAGTTATAAGGAATTCGCAGCATTTTATTCTTCGTATTCGCTTGAATATATGGTTTTAGAAAATCAGTAGCCTCCATTTCTTTCCAGTTGGCAATGCGCGGCATGATGTAGTCTTCATAATCCAGCACTTTTAAAACTGTTCTTGGTTTTTTCAAAGGGGTTAAATTACCACCGCAAAGGTCAATACAATTACCACAAATATATCCATCCTCTAATTTTACCCTGCTCATTACTCCCGTTGGATTTCCACATAATGAGCACAATATAGCTTCACTGCTAAATATTCCCATAGTCCCTTCTTCTTTCTTTATCGTATTTTTATTAAAACAACAAGGAGATTTAAACTGTGTTCCTTTTTGCACAGAGAAAATGTTTGTAAGCGAAAATACCTCGCATTTCTGCCGGACTTTCACATAATAGCCTCGTATCTTCTTTTAACGCCTTGTAGACAATGTCGAAAGACGAACTACAAATCCCCTGTATGTTTATTGTATTTTATCTTATGCCCACAGTCAATCTTTTTATTATCAAAAGTGAGAAATGAAATTTTTCCTTTTCAAAAAATCCCCTGACATTTTTTTCCTTCCATGTTACAATAGTTATTACAAGTAAGCTTTAAGCTATAAAAAAGGAGATGATGTAATGAAAAAGATGAAAAAAGCAATCCTTCCTCTGCTCTGCATGACGATGCTCTTCTGCGTCGTCATAACTGCACATGCTGCGGAAGAAATCAGCGCCGGGGCGGAAAACAACGCGTCCACCTGGTCGATTTCCGGCATTTCCATCGATCACCGTTCCCTCGTGTTCACGGTTTCTGACGTAGACCGTGCGCAGGATGCTGTCGCTGTTATCCAGGCTTCCAGTGGGGGCGATCCTATTGAAGTTCCCTTTTCGATCCGCAATACCGTCGATAAGATCTCTGTATCCTTCCCCGACGGTGCATGGATTCCCGCCGGTAATTATTCCGTGTGGATCACCGACCAGAATGGAATCGAATCCGCGCGCCATAACCTCCACGTTTACAATTGCGGCACTTTTTACTCTCTGTCTAATGTAAAAGCCTACCCCAACCGCATCATGGGGCGCGATTATTATAACGAAATTCCTCATATTTATGCGACGGTTGCCTTCCAACGATATGAAGCCACCGTCGACAAGGATGGGTATTTCGTGATTGAATATCCCACACAACCCGTCGGGACTGTTATTACACTCACCGGCGCTGATGATTATGGATGCACAAGAACCCAGCAATACACCGTTGAAGATAAAAAGATAAACCTCCCACGTATGTATATATTCAGAGAAAGCATTTTTCTCTACAGTTATGACTGTTTGCCTTCAGATGAACGCTTATGCGTGGAAGCAGGAGGAAACACTTACTACAGCGATTACGGCGCCAGCGCCTGGAGCAAAGATGAAAAAATCATCACCTACCCGGCCGTCAAAGACAGTGACACCATTACCGTATGGGTGGAAAGCACGTTCGGAAGCAGTTCCTCTAAACACAAATATTCGATTTCTGACTGTGATCTTTCAGAATGCAATTACTACTACGATTACTCCTATCCTTCTAAAAAAAGCGGAACTGTAAAACCCGATTCTTATGGACACATGCCCACAACGGTCTCTACAACGATAAGCGGAATAACTTACACCGCACAGATTGATCCTGAATCCGGTAATTATGTTCTGGAATATCCCCGCCAAAAAGATAACGGTGACCTGATTCTCACTTTTTCAGATGCTCACGGATGCACCTACCGCCTGAGAAGCTATATAGAGAACACTCTACAATATACAGAAGCTCCTTATTCTGGATGCGTCTGGCCAATATGCCTTTACAGCAGGGAGCTTCCCAGCAACTCCCGAATGTGTGTTGAGATTAATGGCAAGGTTTATAAAAGTGAGACTACTACTGAATACGGTCAGTGTGTCATGGTGGCATATCCCCAGCAGCCGAGTGGCTCCAAATTAAAAGTATGGTATGAATCGGACGATTCCTCCTATCTGGACTTAGGGGAATATACAGTTCGTAGAGTTCCTTATCTCCTGAAGGTTACGGCAAAAACCACTTTCATTGAAGGCGGAATTCTCCTACAGGATTCGTATAAGGATGAAGCAAAAATCCCCTCTGTATCGATTGAGATTTCCGGCCGCCGCTATTCCTGTAAGGTAACAGCAGCAAACGAAAGTGACAAGGAAAAATATTCATCTTCTGATGAATACTATCCTTATTACAAGTTCCAATGCTCCTATCCAAAAGCAGAGATTGACAAACAGGTAAAAGTAATTCTGTCAGACTCAAACGGATACAGCATCTCTCAGAACGCAACCATAAAAAACACCCCGCCAAAACTGACCGTCAAAAAAGTCACCAGCAGCACAACCAAAGTCACTGGCTCCACGTCTGCCAAATACGGTTCCCTGGTCGAAGTATTTACCGATAAGAAGACCTATAAGGCAAAGGTCAGAGGAGACGGAACCTTTTCGGTAAAAATAAAAAGTCAGAAACCAGGAACTTCGATTGACGTCATGGTGACTACGAAGGATGGCAATTATAATTACAAATCACTCAAAATAAAACAGGGGAAAAGCTCCGTGACCATCCGGGGAACTCTTTATTCCAGCAAAAGCTCTGTGCAGGTAACGCTTGGCAGCGCCCGGAAAGGAGATAAACTCCGGCTGAAGGTCGGCTCCAAAACCTATACGAAAAAAATAAAATCCGGAAAAAAGAGACAGACCATCAAGTTCCCTCTGTCCCCGAAAGCCGCTGCCGGCAGCATCGTAAAGGCTGTCCTTTACGACAAATTTGGCAAGAAGAAAGGCTCTGACGAACGCCGGGTTTATATCGGCAACACGATTTATACCGGCATGTCAGCCAATGACGCTCTGCTCACAACCTGGGGACGCCCGGTCAGAAGAAATGACTGGGGGAATGGATATTTACAGTGGGTATTCGTAAGCGGCCGCACCACGCTCTATGTATATATCCAAAACGGCAGAGTCGTCTCCCTTCAAAAATATAACTATTAATTCTTATGGCGCAAGGTAATCTGCCGCCCATAACCTCCTGAGACTTTTAGGATAATCAAAAGGTCTGCCGCACCAGAGATTTTTCACTCCTCTGTGCAGCAGACCTTTCTATTTCCACTCATATTTTGTCAGACGTCCCTCCAGGTTCATATCTGCGAACTGATTCTGCCGCAGCGCTTCATACAAAACGACTGCCACGGAATTTGAGAGATTCAGGGAACGGATCGCCCCGATCATGGGAATGCGGATCGCCGTCTCCTGATTCTCCACCAGAATCTCCTCCGGGATGCCTGCGCTCTCCTTCCCAAACATGATATAGCAGTCCGGTTCATACGATACGTCCGTATAGAGCTGCGGCCCTTTGGTCGTCGCCATGTAAATCTTTGCCCCCGGATTTTTCTCCAGAAAATCCTCATAATCTATGTAGGTCGTCACGTCTAAATCCTTCCAGTAATCCATCCCGGCACGTTTTAAAGACTTCTCATCCAGGCGGAACCCCAGTGGTTCAATCAGATGAAGCCTGCTGCCCGTCGCCACGCAGGTTCGGCCGATATTCCCCGTATTCGCCGGAATCTCCGGCTCGAAAAGCACGATGTTCATTGCCATATCAGTTCTTTCCCTTCAGCCTCTTTACAAATTTCTCCAGTCTGCCAAGCGCGATCTTCAGATCTTCCAGAGAATACGCATAGGAAATCCTCAGATATCCTTCCCCGCAGTCTCCGAATGCGCTTCCCGGAACGACCGCCACCCGCTCCTCCTGCAAAAGCTTCTGGGCAAACTCCTCGGAAGTCATACCGAACTCCTTAATACACGGAAATACATAAAACGCCCCAAAAGGCTCAAAACAGGTCAGCCCCATTTCCTGAAAAGCGTGCATCAGGAAACGGCGGCGGCCATTGTACGCTGCCCGCATCTCCTGTACCTCTCCATCCCCGTTCCTTAAAGCCTCGACTGCCGCATACTGACTGGTAGTCGGCGCACACATGATAGCAAACTGATGAACCTTCGTCATCTGTTTGATGATTTCCGCCGGCGCACAGGCATAGCCCAGACGCCATCCGGTCATGGCATATGCTTTGGAAAACCCGTTCATGGTGATCGTCCGCTCCTTCATTCCCGGCAGGCTTGCGATGGAGACATGATCCACGCCATAGGTAAGTTCTGCATAAATTTCATCTGAAAGTACAAAAATGTCCTTTTCCATAATCACCTCGGCAATCGCCTCCAGATCCTCCCGGCGCATGACGGCGCCAGTAGGATTGTTTGGAAACGGCAATACCAGAATTTTCGTCCTGTCGGTAATCGCCTCCAGAAGTTCCTCCTTTGTCAGCCGGAACTGGTTTTCCTCTTTTAGCTCGATAATCTTCGGCACGCCTCCCGCCAGCACCGCACAGGGCAGATAGGACACGAAAGAAGGCTGCGGAATCAGCACCTCGTCGCCTGGATTCAACATTACGCGCATGGCCAGATCGATTGCCTCACTGCCGCCGACCGTAACCAGCGTTTCCCTGTCCGGGTCGTACTCAATGTTGCAGCGTCTTTTTAAATAATTACAGATCTCCGTACGAAGCTCCTTCAGTCCGGAATTTGATGTATAAAAGGTGCGTCCTTTTTCCAGACTGTAAATGCCCTCGTCACGGATATGCCACGGGGTATCAAAATCAGGTTCCCCCACACCCAGAGAAACCACGTCGTCCATTTCGCTTGCAATGTCAAAAAATTTCCGGATACCGGAAGGCTGTATGTCAATTACTTTCTCTGCGATTGGATTTCTCATGGCGTCATCAGCATCCTTTCATCCTTATTCTTTTTTGCAAAAATTGTCCCGTGATCTTTGTATTTCTTCAAAATAAAATGCGTGGCGGTAGAAAGCACGGCCTCCAGTGTGGACAGCTTATCCGACACAAAGCTTGACACCTCCCGCAGCGTTTTCCCTTCCAGAATCACCATCAGGTCATAACCGCCGGAAATCAGGTAGACAGACTTCACTTCCGGATAATTGTAGATGCGCTCCGCAATGGAATCAAACCCCTGTCCCCTCTGAGGCGTCACACGCACCTCAATCAGCGCCGTCACCTTCTCTGTTCCTGTTTTATCCCAGTCAATCATGGTGTGGTAGCCGCAGATCACCTGCTCCTGCTCCATTTTGCTGATTTCGTTTGCCACCGTCACTTCGTCCGATCCCAGGAGAATTGCCAGCTCCTGCAAGTTCACACGGCTGTTTTTTTCAATAAATGTTAAAATCTGATCTCTCATCTTTTTCACCCTTTCCGGTTACTTTCCTTTTATACATCTCATCTTTCTGCGGCCGGTCCAGAAATCTCTTATTTCCTTCATTCCACAGAATCCTGTCATTTCCTTTCGTCAGCCTGCCGATCACCACCGTCGGGATTCCCTCCCTCGTCAGTGCTTCCGCCAGAGCCGTCCCCTCTTTTGCCGCCGCTAAAAGACTGCCGCCCGAAAGAACATTATATGGGTTGATATCAAAATATTCGCAGATTTCTATCGTCTCCTGCCTCACTGGTATCTTCCTTAAGTCCACTTCGAGTCCTGACGCCATCTGTTCCGCCATCTTCCAGAGAGCGGTAAAGATTCCGCCCTCTCCAAGCGGAAGCACATGGTCTGACCCGAAGCGGTCCAACGCCCGCGCGTCCTCCAGGACGTTCATCTCACGTTCCAAATTTTCTGCCGCATACAGAAACGCCGCCGGAAAACGCCGCAGCAGTTCTTCCTTCTTCTCCTGTACCAGCATCGCAGTCGCTTCCATAGCAATCCATTTCGTCATCACCAGTTCCATATCCACACACTCTCCCAGAAGCTTTCTACATATCCACAGTCGGAATATCCGCCGGCGGATCATCGGTCGGCAGATCATCCAGCTCAGGGGGATCAATCCTTTCGTCCGTGGCGGGCGTCTCCGACTGTGCGGGCGTCTCAGGCTGCGGATCTTTCTTCTTTGTCTCCGACTGCTCCTGTGTCTCTTCGCCGGATTCCGTTTCCTCCTGTTTATCTCCGCCGCCCGTGCCGCCTGCGATAATGCTCTGAACCGCCGCCAGATCATTGTTGGCAATCGCCGTCTGAAGCTGCGCCACCACATTTGGATCAGAAGAACTGATTCCCACCTCGTAAGAGACAGGTACCGCCTGATAATAGCTGCTGTTCACCTGTGTTTCTGTCGTTTCTCCATTCTCCGTCACGATCTTCCAGAGCTGCGCCTCCATCCCCGTGTGGCTGCCCTGTATCTGGCTGAGATAACCGACGTTGGCATCCGCTTTTGCATAGAGCTTCACGCCATCCGGCTCCGTCGTCTTTATCGTTCTGCTGACATACTCCACGACCCGGTCCTCCGGACGGTATTCTTTTCCGTAAATCGTAAAGGTCAGCTCCCCGCCATATCCATGCCCTTCTATATAAATCGGATAGTCTGTATTATTTGCGAACTGAAAATCCATCAGCCCCTCCGCAATCGCGGCATCCTTCGAAGGATCTACGTAAGTAACGATCATCGTGTGGTTGTGCCGTTCAAGCACCTCCAGTTCCGATTTCAGGACTGCGTTGTACAGGGTGGTGGAAACCTGGCAGATGCCTCCTCCATAGCTGTCCACGACCTTACCGCTCTCATAAGAGGGCGCCAGCTCATATCCGTTTTCCGCCGTAAACGGCTCCACAGCCGCCGTCACCGAAAAAGAATCTCCCGGATAGAGCAGCGCTCCGTTTATTTTGGCCGCTCCTGTTTCTACGTTTGTATTTCTCTCATAAGTAGAGCCATAATACGTCGTAGCCGTGCCCAGCACATCCTTCACCTGCGCCAGCTCTTCCTCCGTGCCCTTCGGCTTCTCCTCCTCTGCGACGAGCTGCACTTCGCCGCCGTCACCCTTCCAGGATTTCTCCATATATTCATAAACTTTTTTCGCAGACTTATTGACATTCAGCACGACTCCCGTCACGCCCGGAACGATGACAAACTCGCCGTTTTCATCCTTTGACAGACTGCCTGGCACAGCCTCGCAGTCCAGCTCTTTTTTCTGGTCCTGAAGAAAACTCTTAATTTTTCCCTGGTCTGCCTTGTACTGAATCTCATATGTTTTTTTATGGTTCTCCAGATCCTTGTTGTCTTTATAGCGTTTCACGATATTTCCGGACTTTCCAAGCCCCAGCGCCTCGTCAATGACTTCTGTGTTTGCCCAGCTCATTCCCAGATCCTTTGCACTGGCCTCCACCTTACTGCTCCCTACCGTAAGGGTTACTTTGTCATCCAGCTTTGCAGACGCTTCCTTCTGCGCCGCGGACGCCGCCTCGTCCGCTGTCATTCCGGATACCTCCGTGTTTCCGATAAACACGCCCTTGTTAATGGTTTCCTCTGCTTCCGCCGCGCGCACCTTCCCCCCTGAAAGTGCCAGTGAAAGCGACAGCACACCCGCTGCCAGAAATACCCGCTGTAATGTCTCTTTTTTCATTTTACCCCTCTTTTCTAAAACTGTTTTACATTAACCACGCCAGTACGGACGGCACCACCATTGCGATAACGATCAGAACAATAATAACGGATGCAATGGTACGCTTTGTCTTGCTGTCATTAAAATTCATCATACGATTTCACCTCTTTATCCTTCCATAATTCAATATGATAGAATCAATCATCCTGGACGCCTCACTCTTTGTCAGCGTCTCAACGGAGACGTCCAGCTCTATTCTATGATATTTTATCAAATCCTTCAAGTAAACTTTTTGTGATTTTGTAAGCGGCGTATCTTTTTTTATCGGATAATACAGGGGCGCCGGATCAAAAGCAGCCGGAGACGCCGAATAAAACTCATTTCTCAGACAATCATAAAGTCTGCTCGCCGCCACCGCGTCATCGTATGCCCTGTGACAGTGTACCCTCTCAATCTGATAGTGGCGGCACAGGGATTCCAGGCTCTTCTTTTTCGGCTCCTCCAAAAACTTTCTCGCAATCTTACAAGTGTCGACGGCGCTTTTTTCAAATTCCTTTCCCTGATTCACAGCCGCCTTTTTCATAAAACTGTAATCAAAAAGAATATTATGCCCCAGCAGCGGAAAATCCCCGCAAAAATCAAAAAAATCCGATACCGCTGCTTTCAGCGAAGGAGCTCCTGCCGTCATTTCATTTGTGATTCCGGTAAGATTGGTGATAAATTCAGAAATCTGTATGTGATGATTTACAAAAGTCTGGTAAGATTCCAGGATTTCCCCGTCTCTTACTCTTGCCGCTCCGATTTCCAGTATTTTGTCCTTTTTCGGGTCAAGACCTGTCGTTTCCAGGTCAAGCGCTATGTATTCAAATGGCATTTTCTTGTACCCCCCTTCCATATCACCAGCTTCGCATTTCCTGTCAGCGGATCACGGTTTCGGTAATCAAATACCACATAGCAGGGCAAGTCTGCCCCTGTCTTTAACACATCATGGAAAAAGACCTCCCCATGCGTCATATTCATGATCTGCTTTGAAGTATATCCCGCATAGTTTTTCAGGCTCTGCGGGTTTTCGGCCTCCCTGATATAAAAGTCCCTGAAATCCGCTTTATATAAAGAAAGATCTCCCGCCCATGCCGGACGGCTCTTGCTGTTTTCTCTCAAATACAAATCCAGGAGCAGCAGCTCGTCATACAGCCCTCTTTGTTCTTTGTCCACTTCTTCTGTAAAAGAGCGAAGGATTTCCAGCCGTCCCATCCGGGAGTGACTTCTTCCGTTCAGTCCCTCCTTTTCATAGTACCCTGCCAGCGCCTCGTACATGGCGAAAGGATGCGGAAAGGATTGCTCCAGATGCCGGATCGTATTTTCAAACTGTCCGCTGTTGTAGTAGACTTCTACCATCTCCTCGACTGCCTTCAGCTTTCTGATTTCCTCATAAGAAATCCAGCGGGTGCAGAGCACTTCATAGGGCGGCTCCTGCCGGTAGACAATTCCATAGTCCTTTGCTTTTCTGTGCATCTTAGAACCCTTAAGCACTTTCAGAAATCCAAGCTGAAGCTGCTGCGGACGCATCCTGTATACTTCATTGAAAGAATTTACAAAGCTCTCATAATCTTCATAAGGAAGCCCGGCAATCAGATCGAGATGCTGATGTACATTCTTTCCCGCCTGAATCTGCGCTACAGTCTGTTTCAGGCGGGAGAGACTCATCACACGGTCAATTTCATGGATCGTCAGAAGATTAACCGACTGTACGCCAATCTCTAACTGCACCAGCCCCGGTCTCATAGATGCAAGCAGCTTTCTTTCTTCCTCATCCAGAAGATCCGCCGCAATCTCAAAATGAAAGTTCGTAATTCCATTGTCGTGTTCGGCTATGTATCCCCAAATCGCCTTCGCATGTCTGTGATTGCAGTTAAAAGTCCGGTCTACAAACTTCACCTGGGGAACCTTTGCATCCAGAAAGAATTGCAGCTCCTGATACACCCGTGCAAGGCTTCGGAAGCGCACGCTTTTATCAATGGAGGACAGGCAATAACTGCACGAAAAGGGGCAGCCTCTGCTGCTCTCATAATAAATGATTTTATGCCCGAACGCTTCTATCTTTTCGTAGACAAAAGGAATTTCATCCAGATTCATAAGCTCTGCCGGAGAGTTTTCATAAATGTCTCCATTTTCCCCGCGCCAGGTCAGTCCCCGGATTTTTCCCAGTGAGTCCTCCGTTTTCTTTACATAATACTCTGCCAGCGCCCGAAAGCTTCTCTCCCCTTCCCCCGCCATGACGCCTGTCACCTGGGGATAGTCCCGCAAAAACTGTACTGCGTCATAGGACACTTCCGGCCCTCCCACCCAGATCGGAACCTCCGGGCAGAGCAGCGAAAGGTCTCGGATCAGGGAAAGAACATAGTCCCGGTTCCAGATATAGCAGGAAAAGGCCGCCACATCCGGTTTCCTCTTATAAATATCTGCCAGAATATCCTCTTTTTGATGATTGATGGTATACTCCGCAAGCTCCACCTGCTCCTTCTGCTCCCCTGCACAGGCACGCAGACAGTAGATTGCCAGATTGGAATGGATATATTTTGCGTTGATTGCTATCAATAATATTTTCATAATTCTTTCTCCGCTCAGTCTTATTTTCTTTTCCGGTCGGCCATACACGCTACCGCCCCGTCAGCTTCGCCGGCTTTTTGCCGCTTTCGCCGCCCGTATCTGTAGCGGCGAACTGGCTGTTATACAGTTCTGCATAAAAACCGCCCCTGGCCAGCAGCTCCCCGTGATTTCCCTGCTCGATGATATGTCCATCCTTCATTACCAGAATCACATCTGCCTCCTTAATCGTAGAAAGCCTGTGTGCCACAATAAAGCTGGTTCTTCCCTGCATCATGCGCGCAAATGCTTTCTGAATCCTGATTTCCGTCCGGGTATCAATGGATGAGGTCGCCTCATCAAGAATCAGCATCGGCGGCAGACACAGCATGACTCTGGCGATGCACAAAAGCTGTTTCTGTCCCTGTGACAAATTTCCGCCGGACTCCGAAATCTGTGTATCATACCCCTCAGGCATCCTTGCGATAAAGCTGTGGGCGTGCGCCGCCTTCGCTGCCTCTACGATTTCCTCACGGGTGGCGTCTGGCTTTCCATAGGCGATATTTTCTGCAATCGTCCCCGCTTTCAGCCATGTTTCCTGAAGCACCATCCCATAATTTCTCCTTAAGCTGTCCCGTGTCAGCTTCCTGACCGGATAGGAACTGACGGAAATTTCTCCTTTATCCACATCATAAAAACGCATGAGCAGATTGATCATCGTCGTCTTTCCGCATCCCGTCGGTCCTACGATGGCAATTCTCTGCCCCGGCTTCACCGACAGATTCAGATTATGAATCAATGGAACCTCTTTCTTATATGAAAATGCGACATTTTTTAATTCCACTCTTCCATCTACCATCTCAGACATCAGTTCCACAGCATCCGGAGCATCCTCTGTCTGCGTCTCTTCATCTATCAGGTCAAAGACGCGGCCTGCACAGACCACCGCATTCTGGAACTCCGTCGCCACACCGGAAATCTCGTTAAAAGGCTTCGTGTACTGATTGGCATAGCTGACAAAACAGGAAAGCTGGCCTACCGTGATTCTTCCGCGAATCGCCAGAACCGCGCCGATAATGGCTACTCCGGTCGATACCAGATTATTTACAAAACGGGTGCACGGGTTCGTCAGTGAGGAGAAAAAAATAGCCTTCAAGCTGTTGCTGCGCAGCTTTTCATTCAACACCTGAAAACGCCCCTCCGCCTCCTTTTCATAAGAAAATGCCTTGACAATCTTCTGGTTTCCCACCATTTCATCCACCAGCCCGGTCATATCTGCCCTCGCCTCAGACTGCGCCTGAAACATAGAGAAGGTCCTTCTGGCGATAAAGCTTGCCACAAACAGGGACATCGGCGTCATCACTACCACGAAAATCGTGATGGTTACATGAATGCTGAGCATAAAGCCCAGGGTGCCCAGAATCGTAACGACTCCCGTAAAGAGCTGTGAAAATCCCAGCAAAAGGCCGTCCGAAAACTGGTCGACATCCGTGACGATCCTGCTGATGATTTCACCATACTGATTGCTGTCAATATACCGCAGCGGCAGCTTCTCCAGATGTTCAAACGCCTGGGTGCGGATATCCTTCACTACATGGTAGGTAATTTTATTGTTGCAAAGATTCATCAGCCACTGTGCCAGCGCCGTCGCCGCCACTACGATTGCGAAACGTATCAGAACAGGCGCAAGCCTGTCAAAATCTACCCTTCCCTCTCCGATAATCAAATCAATTCCCCGCCCGGAAAGCACGGGCGCATACAGGGTCAGCACCACTGTTGCCACCGCAAAGACCAATGACAAAAAAAGCAGGTGCCTATATGGCTTAATCAGAAGTAAAATTCTCCGGTATATCTTTTTATTTTTCATCGGTTCATCTCCTCCTCTGAAAGCTGTGACATACAGATTTCACGGTATACTTCACAGGTCTTTAAAAGCTCCTCATGCGTTCCCAGTCCTGCCTGACGCCCGTCCTCCAATACCAGAATCTGATCTGCATTTCTAATCGAGGCGGCGCGCTGCGACACGATGAATACGGTCATTTCCTTTGTCTTGGCTGCGATCGCCCTGCGCAGCTTCGCATCCGTAGCAAAGTCCAGAGCGGAAGCGCTGTCATCGAGAATCAGGATTTCCGGTTCTCCCACCAGGGCACGGGCAATGGTGAGCCGTTGCCTCTGTCCGCCGGAAAAATTCTTTCCGCCCTGTAAGATCTGAGTATTCAGTCCGTCCGGCTTCCCCTCTACAAACTCTTTCGCCTGCGCAATTTCCAGCGCACGGTAAATTTCTTCGTCCGTTGCGCCCTTTTTTCCCCACTGCATATTTTCACGGATGCTTCCTGCAAAGAGAACGGCATTCTGCGGCACAATTCCGATTTTTGCCCTGAGCTGTGCAAAAGGATATTCCTTTACGTCCACACCATCGATTTGTACCTCCCCGGCGGAGACATCATAAAATCTTGGAATCAGATTTACTACCGTACTTTTTCCCGCTCCTGTACCGCCGATAATGCCAATAGTCTGACCTTTCTTTACCCGTACATGAATATCCGTAAGGACATTTTTACTTCCCTGATAGGCAAAATCCACATGGTGAAAGCAGACTTTATTTTCCGCATCCTCAGCCAGGACTTCTTTCCCCCCTTCCTGCATTCCGGAACTTTGCGCAAACACATCGTTGATACGTCCTGCGGAAGCAGAAGCTTTTGTGGCGGATACGATCAGATTTGCCAGTGCAATCAGCGCCAGAAGAATCTGCGACATATAATTGATCAGCGCAATCAGCTCTCCCTGTGTCAGTTCCCCAAAGAATACGGTTTTTCCTCCCAGCCACAGCACTGCAATAACTGCTGCATTGATGATAATATAGGTCGCCGGATTTAAAAGGGCAGAAATCTTTCCCACCAGAAGCTGTGTATTCATGAGCAGCGTACTTTCCTCCTGAAAATCCTGTATCTCATCCTCCTGTCTGGAAAATGCACGCACCACTCTGGCTCCAGCCAGACTCTCTCTGGTAAGCCGCAGCACCACGTCCAAATGATTCTGCACTTTCTTATAAATAGGAATCGTCAACATCATAATTCCATAAATGACGAGGGATAACACCGGAACCAGCACCACAAAAATCCATGCCAGCCGCACATTTACCGTAAATGCCATCATGACAGCTCCCACCACGATAAACGGCGAACGTAAAAACAGACGCAGAAGCAGATTGATTCCTGCCTGGGTCTGATTGACGTCACTGGTAATCCTCGTTACCAGCGTAGAGGTTCCCAAAGTATCCAGTTCTGTATAGGAAAAGCCGTTAATATGCCGAAACAGATCCTCCCGCAGCGCCGTTCCAAATCCTGTGGCGGCTTTTGCTGCAAAATACTGTGCCGTGACAGAACATGCCAGTCCAAACAGTCCAAACGCCACCATAACCACGCACATCTTCATAATATATGGAACATCCCCCTTTTGGATTCCCACATCCACAATCCTTGCCATCACTAACGGCACCAGCAGTTCAAAACATGCCTCCAGCATCTTAAACAGAGGTGCGGTCACACTCTCCTTTTTATAGTTTTTCAGATATCTTCTAAGCTTTAACATAGAAATCCCTTTCACTCTCTTTCGTTTGCATCCTGATCTTTTCTTTCTGTTTTCAGAGCAATCGCAAATATTATACAACCAATTTTTTGAAAAGTATAGGGGACAAAAAGCCCCTGGCTGTTATGTACAAAACAACCAGGGACTTCCAATATGAAAATTTTCCGCTTTACTCTTCCGCCTCCTCTATCACCCTCATAAAACTTTCAACAGAATCTGCTCTTGCCGCCTGCTTTACCCATTTTCTCAAAGTCTCCAGATTCTTCTCTTTCATAATTCTTTCGCGAAGTTCCTCCGGCACAGGTTCTAAGTCCTCCAGCAATTCCAGTACATCCTCTGCTTTTCCTTCTGCTTTTCCCTCGTTTTCCCTCTGCTTAATCAACTCTTCCAGCGCTGTACACATTTGCACATCCTCCTTTTTTCTTTTCCCCGACAGTTTCATCACCCGTTCCGAATTTACAAACGCCGCCACATATTTTACCAGCTCTGTATCTATCTTTTCGTCCAGATCCTGGATTCTTCCCGACCGCAGGGCATTTGCATTTCTAAAAACTGTACGGATATCCTCATTTTTAAAATCCCTTCCATCATTTCCAAATACCTGAAACAAATTCATCTGATAATCCTGAAAAAATGCTCTCAACTCCTCCGGAATATCCACCATTTCCTCAAGGCTTGTAGGGCCATCCCACGGCTTCTCACCATAATAAATCACAACTGTAAGCACCGGATTGAGCCGATCTTCCTTCGCAAACCCGGACAGGTATTCATTGCTTTCTTTTAAATCCCTGTTTTTCTTATGGCGGGCTGCTGTTTCTTTTCTCTGTGCCTCATACTGTAGGGCTTCATACAACAAGGTTCTTTCCGGCATCGCATAGTGAATCCTGTCCTGATTCTCAATTCCCAGGACTGCCAGCTTCACACCTTTCCAGCGTTTCACCTTATCCCGGTACTTCATCTGACTCTCCAACCCCTGTTTTGTCTCCTCCACCGTTGACACATCCGTGGAAATCGTCTCCAGATCTTCCGGAAAAATAACCTTTTCTCCCTTAAAAAATACCGTATTAAAAAAATCGGCAAAACGATCGTTATCCTCCCAAAAATCTTTTAAAATCTGATCTACCTGCATCTTCTGCTCCCTTTCTCTTTACGCAGAGCAGAGCTTTATTGGATTCCATACCTTTTCTTAGAATCCCCTCTGCCTTTTATTTATGAGTTCCAGCATCGAAAATTTCCAAGACCGGCGTCTGCCGAAAGATATAGAATGACGATTGTCACAAGAAAATAAATCCAAGAAATAAAATGCTTATCTTTATCATATCACACGTCTTTTAATATGTCACGCATTTTTTGTAGTTTCTTCTTCTCTTTCTTTTTTTGTCTCATATTATTTTTTGTGATTCTCGCGGTCCTGAAAACAGATCTTTTCTATATGCACAATACTGTGCAAGATTTTCAAATTTCCCCTTGACAAAATTCAAAAAAAATAGTATAGTATTGCTTGTGTTCAGCAGAACGCAAAATGCGCGAGTGGCTCAGTTGGTGGAGCGCGACCTTGCCAAGGTCGAGGCCGCGGGTTCGAGTCCCGTCTCGCGCTTTTTTTGTACCCTGAAAAATCTGTTTTTGTAGATTTTCAGGGTTTTTATATCTTTTATCAAGGGGTGTGAATCTATGAATGAAAAAATGAATCTGTTAATCGAATACCTGAATACTTCAAAAAAAGTTGTATTTTTCGGCGGAGCGGGCGTTTCCACCGAAAGCGGTATTCCCGATTTCCGCAGCAAGGACGGGCTGTATAATCAGCACGACGTGCAGTTCGAAAAATACTCCCCGGAATATCTCCTGAGCCATGACTGCCTGGAGCATGAACCACAGGTGTTTTATGAATTTTATCATCAGAAGCTCGATACGAGAGGGATTCAGCCGAACATCACACACCGGATGCTGGCACGCCTTGAAAAGATTGGAAGATTATCTTCTGTCATCACACAGAACATTGACGGACTGCATCAGTTGGCAGGAAGCAGGCGCGTCCTTGAACTTCACGGCACGACGCAGAGAAATTACTGTACCCGCTGTAAAAGAGAATATGACAGCGGCTTTATCTTCCGTTCCGGAAAAGAAATTCCAAAATGTCCGGTCTGCGGACGTCCGGTTCGTCCCGATGTCACCCTGTACGGCGAACAGCTCCCGGAAAGAGCCGTGACGGAAGCCATCTATGAACTCCGGGCGGCTGACCTGCTGATCATTGGCGGCACCTCCCTGACAGTATATCCCGCCGCCGGATTTATTCATGAATTTTCCGGGAAGCATCTTGTCGTCATCAACCGTGATAAACTCCAGGTATCTCTTCGCCCTGGCTCAGACCTTATCTTTGAATGCGCCTTAGGAGAAGTTTTCTCTGAATTGGAGGCAAGATGGAAGGAAATCCTTCCTGCTTTGCCGGAAAAAATTTAGCTTTTTTATCCTCGGACGCGATGTGCCAGCCCTATGCCTGCATCCATATACATAAAATTAGACCTGTAGTTTTGGCATATCCGGCAAATTCCCCACAAAATATTTTTATAAAAAAAGATTTTATTTCCCCGAAAATATAGTACAATAGGAAGGACAAAGAAAAATAGAAGATAAATGAAAAAAGATTGAAAGGACAAACTATGCGAAAAACAAAAATTATCTGTACTTTTGGACCTGCCACCGACAAAGAAGGCATCATGGAAGCTCTGGTCAAAGAAGGCATGGATGTTGCTCGCTTTAACTTCTCCCACGGTTCCCACGAGGAACAGGGAAAACGCCTTGCGCTACTGGAAGCGCTTCGTGAAAAACACAACAAACCGATTGCCGCTCTCCTGGACACGAAAGGACCGGAAATCCGCATCGGCTGCTTTGAAAAGAACCAGATTGAACTGAAAGAAGGACAGACCTTTACGCTCACTACAGAGGAAATTGACGGAGACGAGGAACGGGTCTCCATTACTTACAAGGAACTTTATAAAGATGTAAAACCCGGCGACGCCATTCTGATTGACGACGGCCTGATCGGGATGAAGGTACAGAAAATCGACGGATGCGATATCGTCTGTACCGTAAAAAACGGAGGCTCCATCTCCAACCGAAAAGGAATCAATGTTCCGGGCGTGGAGCTGAACATGCCTTTCGTAAGCCCAAAGGATTACGACGACATCCTCTTCGGCATCGAAAAAGGCTTTGACTTTATCGCCGCCTCCTTCACCCGAACCGCATCCGACGTCATGGAAATCCGCAAGATTCTGGAGGAAAACGGCGGAAGCCATATCCACATTATTGCAAAAATTGAAAACCAGCAGGGCGTGGACCACATCGACGAAATCATCGAAGCAGCCGACGGCATCATGATCGCCAGGGGCGATATGGGCGTGGAGATTCCATTAGAGGAAGTCCCTGTCATCCAGAAAAAACTGATCCGCAAGGTCTACACTGCCGGAAAGCAGGTCATTACGGCAACGCAAATGCTGGATTCCATGATGAAGCATCCCCGTCCGACCCGCGCAGAAACCACCGATGTGGCAAACGCCATCTATCAGGGCACCAGCGCCATTATGCTCTCCGGAGAAACGGCTGCCGGCATGTATCCGGTAGAATCCTTAAAGACTATGGTGCGCATCGCAAAACGTGTGGAGCGTGACGTCGACTATGCGGAGATTTTCCGAAAAAATGCCCGCATCGAAAACCCGGATATGACGACCGCCATCTCCCATGCAGCCTGCATGACCGCCATCGAGCTGAAGGCCAAAGCCGTCATTACCGTCAGCAAATCCGGAACAACTGCCCGCATGGTTTCCAAGTACCGCTGCGGCTGTCCGATCGTAGGCTGTACCACAACGCCGCACACCTGCCGCCAGTTAAATATGTCCTGGGGCATCACGCCCCTTCTGATTAAAGAGGAATACAGCTCGGAAATCCTCTTCTTACACGCCGTCGAAGCGGCTGAAAAAAATGGTTTGGTAAAGGAAGGGGACGTCGTTACCCTGACTGCCGGAGTTCCGCTTGGAACGCCCGGAAAAACCAATACCCTGCGCGCCTGCGTGGTGGGAAATTTCTAAATATAAACGGAGCGGGAAGGACAGATTTTTCCATTCTTCCCGCTCTTTTTTCCTTTCTCTCTGCCGCCAGGCTTAAATCCCTTCCAGCACCACTGCCCCTTTCGCCGGCAGAGTCAGGCTGATTTTTCCATTCTCACACAGATACTCTTCCGGTTCCTCTGTCACTCCATCCCTGTCTGTCAGGATCAGCCGTTTCACTTTCCTTCCGCCCGTGATACCGGCCTCCCACACCGAAAGCGTGATCTCCAGAGGCTCCTCTCCATTATTAAATGCTACTACCATCTGCTCTTTTTCGCTGAACCTCGCATAACTGATGCAGTTCCACTGGCATTCCAGGAATTTCAGGGAACCGTGGCTGAAAACCGGATACGCCTTATGAATGCGGATCATCTGACGGTAAAATGCAATCAGTTCTTTATCTTCATGCCCCCACGGATATGTCCTCCGGTTATCCGGGTCTGTAAATCCCACGACCCCGGCCTCGTCCCCATAATACAGCGTCGGCGCACCCGGCCAGGTCATCTGCATCACGATTGCTTCCCGCATGACAGCCATATCCACCCCTTCGGCGGCGGCTTCATGCCCCAACCTGTCCACTCTTCCCACTTTATGATTCGTCCGGGTCAGGAACCTCGAATGGTCATGATTGGAAAGCTCATTCATAGCCGTCTGAAGAGAAGGAGCCAGGAAATTTGACATATGATGATTCATTGCCCCGATAAAGCTCTCATGATTTCCCAGAAGGTCTTCCCTGTAGCCGTCGCTGTGCTTCTCCATCCCGGTAAAGAACCAGGTCAGAGGTTCCATAAACGCATCGTAGTTCATGACCGTATCCCATTCGTCTCCTCGCAGCCATGTCCCTGCGTCTCCATAATGTTCCGCCAGAATAATCGCTTCAGGGTTTGCCCCTTTTACCACCTTGCGGAATTCCTTCCAGAATTTATGGTTATACTCGCTGCTGAATCCAAGATCAGCCGCTACGTCCAAACGCCACCCGTCCGCATAAAACGGCGCGGAAACCCATTTCCTTCCAATTTCCATAATATAATCATAAAGCTTCTGTGAATTCTCATAATTCAGCTTCGGCAGCGTCTCATGCCCCCACCATCCGTCATAAAACGGATTGTACGGCCATTCATGCTCATTGTTGAATTTAAAAAAGCTGCGGTACGGACTGTCCGCCGACACATAAGCCCCTTTTTCATAGCCCTCCTGCTTCTCGTAAATGCACTCCCGGTCCAGCCATTTATTAAAAGAACCGCAATGGTTAAACACGCCGTCCAGGATCACCTTCATCCCCCGGCTGTGCGCTTCCCCGATCAGCCGGACCAGAAGCTGGTTGCTCGCCTCCAGATTCTCCTTATCCGTTACCCTCTGAATGTATTTGCTCGCCTGCGCATTATCCCGGCATCCTTCCGGAAGCACCGAACCGCCATCTTTTACGATTTTTCCATAATGAGGGTCTACATAATCATAATCCTGGATATCGTATTTATGATTCGAGGGCGATACGAAGATCGGATTAAAATAAATCACATCCACGCCCAGCTCCTGCAAATAGTCCATTTTATCTAGAACGCCCTGCAAGTCGCCGCCGTAAAATTCCCGGATAGCCATGCTGGCGGCCGGATATTTATTCCAGTCCTTTACCTGTACCGTTGTATCCCCGATATAAAAATATTCTCTGTCCTCTACCGTGTTTGTCGGATCTCCGTTAAAAAAACGATCGACCAGAATCTGATACATCACGGCTCCCTTCGCCCAGGCAGGCGTTTTAAACCCCGGCGCAATAGCAAAAGCGTAGTATTCCTGAAGATTTTCGGATACTCCCTTCTTATTATAAAAATAACGGTTTTCCCCTGCGCACACTTCAAAATAATAACGGACAATTTCCTCACCCATAACGATCTCTGTCCGGTAATAGTCAAAATCACCTTCCGTCTTTTCGAACTCCATCAAAATCCGGTTCGAGCCACTGATCCAACACACGTAGTCCACGTTATTTTTCCTGGTACGAAAACGAATCGTCACCTTTTCTCCTGTTTCCGGTTCCATCGGACTTACATAATTTTCCGTCTCATCACTGAACAATGCGCTTGGGCAAAAAACCGGCCGCATCCGCATCGCATAAATCTCTGCCTTTTTTAAATATTCAATATCTGCTGTCCCAGGCTTCATACTTTCTGTCTCTCTTTCCTGATATTCTTATTTTGATTGTATAACAATTTTCCTTTTCATACAACCCGAAAAATTTTACATCCCCATCGGAAAGCCAAATTTTTTCATTCTCCTGACACAGGCCCTTCGTAAATTTCTACAAATTTTCAATAACAAAGCAACTTTTTTTGTTTATAATGATTATGTTTTCCCACTTTCTGTTTGCCATTCTTCTGCTTCTGTTATATAATCAATACAGATTTAAAATCATGAAAGGAGTTTTTTACATATGAGGATTTCAAAAGGAAAAAAACTGGTTCTTTTTCTGACTCTGTGCATTAGCGTTCTCCTGTGCGCCTGCCAGAATCCCAAAGCTCCGGAAACAGAACTCCAGGAAGCGTCTGTTCCTGCTGTATCCGGAACCTTTTCTGTATCCATTTTTGACGTCGGAAAGGCTGACGCTATCTTCCTGCAAACGACAAATCACACAGTCGTCATAGACTGCGGCGAAAAAGGCGACGCCGAAGACCTCGTTGCCTCGCTGGAGGAAAAAGGAGTTAAAAAAATTGATTATCTCTTTATTACACATTTTGATAAGGATCATGTAGGGGGTGTTCCGGGCATTTTGGAAAAAATGGACGTTGGCGAAATCATTGTCCCAGACTATGAAGGCAATAACAGCGCCTACACAAATTACCTGTCGGCGCTTCAGGAGAAAAATATCTCCCCTGCCGCCTTGACAGAAACGATGGTTCTGACTCTCGACGACGTACTTTTTGAGGTTTTCCCTCCTCTGAAAGCATCCTATGTCGAGAGCGATAACGATTATTCTCTGGTCATCAGCGCCTCGCACGGTGAAAACCGTTTTCTCTTTACGGGAGACGCCGAAGCGGAACGTTTAAAGGAACTCCCTTCCCAGTTTTCTTTGAAACACGATTTCCTGAAAGTTCCGCATCACGGACGTTTCAGCGACAGTACAAAAGATTTCCTGACCGGAACGGCCCCGGACTATGCCGTCATCACATGCAGCAAAAAGAACCCTCCCGAACAGAGAGTCCTTGATCTTCTCTCCTCTTTGGATGTCGAGGTATTCCTCACGGAAAACGGGAATGTTCACGCTGTCAGCGACGGAAAAAATATCACCCTAACCCAGGAAAAGAAGGAGTGACCCCTATGGCAATCGAAGTCTTTAACCGATACGAACACAAATACCTGCTAGATCAGGATACTTATCAGAAAGTGATTGCTGTCATGGATGCACATATGGATCTTGATGCCTATAATCAGAATCACAGACCCTATACCATCGCCAACATCTATTTCGACACAGACGATCACTTTTTAATCCGGAATTCCCTTTCCAAACCTGATTATAAAGAAAAGCTCCGGCTCCGCTCTTACGGAGTACCGGAGATATCTGCCAAAGTATTTCTGGAGATCAAGAAAAAATACAACGGTCTTGTCAACAAAAGACGCACCAGACTGCTTTTAAAGGAGGCCTATGATTTTCTTCATTCCGGAGAAGTTCCCTGTATACAGGATTATATGAATCCGCAGGTTCTACGGGAAATTTCCTATTTCCTGCATTTCTATTCTCTGAGCCCAAAGCTGTACCTGGCTTACGACAGAATCGCCTATTTTGAAAAGGGAAACCCGGATCTCAGGATTTCCTTCGATCAGAATATACGCTCCCGGCGCTATGACCTCCATCTCGAGGACGGCGACTATGGAACTCCCCTTTTAGACAGTCACACCTATCTGATGGAAATTAAGACTGCACGGGCGAAGCCTCTGTGGCTTGTACATATGCTGACCGAACTTGGAATCCAGCGGAGAAGCTTTTCAAAATATGGAACAGAATTCAAAAATTTTATCAACACGAAGGAGAAAAAATATGACCGAGCTATTTAACAATATTTTATCAAACGTATCCAGCAATCTTACTGTGGGATCCGCACTGGTTACCCTGACCGTTGCCATCCTTTTCGGTATCTTTGTTGCCTTTACCTATTATAAAATCTAGGATGACGCATCCTATCAGCAAAGCCTTGCGATTACTCTCGTAATCCTTCCGGCAATTCTTTCTATCATTATTTTGTTTACGGGGAGCAATATCGCCCGTGCTTTCAGCCTTGCAGGAGCTCTTTCCATTATTCGATTCCGCAGCGCTCCCGGAGACCCGAAGGATATTGGATTTATCTTTTTTGATATTGCCGCCGGACTTGCATGTGGCGTGGGGCTTTTTGCATACGGCGCGTTATTTGTCATTTTGTTATGTATCGTGATTCTTATTGTGGAAAAGATGAAGTTTTTCCAAAAAAAATCGATACAGAAAATATTAAAAATCACCATTCCGGAAAATTTAAACTATCAGAATGCCTTTGATGATATTCTTAACCGTTTCACCAACGGCTATACCCTGGAACGGATTAAAACGACCGATCTGGGTTCTTTATTTGAAGTGTGCTACAAGGTGTCCATGAAACCAGATCAGAATGAGCAGGAATTTTTAAATGAACTGAGATGCCGAAATGGAAACCTGAATATTGTATTATCTATGGCACCCACGATTTATAAATAATTTGCACTGTGTTTTCCGATATCCAAGTAAAAGAGACGGCCTTTCGGTCGCCTCTTTTCGGAGAAGGTATTTCTCTTATGGGGTGTAGCAAAAACTATATAATGTATTGGGGGGTTTTACGATGTTTATTATAGCATCACCGCCCAAAGAAGTGTGCACAAACTTCACAAATTTCGCCGTTCATTTTTGTGCATTTCCTACACATTTCGTCAAATTTCGTCCTGCCAGGTTCCGCATCCTTTCATCTGAAATCCGACCCTACTCTGTCTCCTGAAACAGTTCCTCGAAGGCTTCTCTTCCTATCTTTTCCTCTTTGACCAAAAGCTCTGCGCACCGATGAAGTACCTCCATATGTTCCTCAATCAGACTTTTTGCCTTTGCATAGCATTCATCCACAATACGCTTCACTTCTTCATCAATCAGCGTCTGCATAGTTTCGCCATATTTTCTGGCATGACCCAGATCGCGGCCGATAAACACCTCATCATCACTTCCGTAATCGACGGTTCCCACTTTCTCCGACATTCCATATCTGGTCACCATCGCCCGCGCGATCTCGGTAGACTGCCTGATATCCTGGGATGCACCTGTCGTCACATCCCCAATCACCAGCTCCTCGGCAACTCTTCCGCCAAAGCCTACGATGATATCCTGGAGCATCTTCCCTTTGGTAAGAAACATCTCATCCTTTGCCGGCAGCGGCATTGTATAGCCCGCCGCTCCCATACCGGTAGGAATAATAGAGATTGTGTGCACCGGCCCTACGTCCGGCAACACATGAAACAAAATCGCATGGCCCGCCTCATGGTACGCCGTAATGCGCTTTTCCCTGTCAGAAATGACCTTGCTCTTTTTCTCAGCGCCAATGCCTACTTTTACGAATGCCTGCCGAATATCTTTCTGCACGATATAAGCTCTTCCCTCTTTCGCCGCCTGGATTGCCGCCTCATTCATCAGATTTTCCAGATCAGCTCCCGTAAAGCCTGCCGTCGTCTGCGCAATCTCCTCCAGATTCACATCATCTCCCAGAGGCTTTCCTTTCGTGTGAACCTGAAGAATTCCCAGTCTGCCTTTCACATCCGGCTTTCCGACGCCGATTTTCCGGTCGAAACGCCCCGGACGCAGAATCGCCGGATCGAGAATATCCACACGGTTTGTCGCCGCCATCACGATAATTCCCTCGTTCACTCCAAAGCCGTCCATCTCTACCAGCATCTGATTCAGGGTCTGTTCCCTCTCGTCATGGCCGCCGCCCATTCCGCTTCCACGCCGTCTGGCCACAGCGTCGATCTCGTCGATAAATACGATACACGGCGCATTTTTCTTCGCTTCCGCAAACAGATCGCGCACACGGGAGGCGCCCACGCCCACAAACATTTCGACAAAATCAGAACCCGAAATGCTGAAAAACGGAACGCCGGCTTCTCCGGCTACCGCCTTTGCCAGAAGGGTCTTGCCCGTTCCCGGAGGCCCCACCAGAAGAAGCCCTTTGGGAATACGCGCGCCTACCTGAAGATACTTTTTCGGCTCTCTCAGAAAATCTACGATCTCCTCCAGCTCCTCCTTTTCCTCTTCCAGTCCGGCTACGTTTTTAAAGCTGATCTTTTTTGTATCCGGAAGAATCAAAGTCGCGCGGCTCTTCCCGAAATTCATCATTTTATTGTTTCCGCCATTCGCCTGACGGTTCATGAAAATCAGAAGAAACATAAAGACCGCCGCCATCAAAAGCATTGGCAAAACAGTCGTCATAAAGACGCTTTCCCGTTCAATATCATACATATAATTCGGGACGTCCTTTTCCAGAAGCATCTCCTGAACTTCCTTTACATCCGCCACATTCATCTTCCGGACTTCCGGGCTTTCTGAAAAATAGATCCAGATCTGCCCGGTAGGCACCTTGTCATTCGGGTGAATATCGACTCTCTCCACGATCCCTTCTTCGACCGCCGTCTCAAATTCACGATACGTATACGTCTCCTTCGTGTCAAATCCATTCCGGAAAATAAACACAAACAGCAACACTGCCGCCATAATCAGAAAATAAAATCTGACTCCTTTCGAAGCATTATTCAATGTACAAATCCCCTTCCTTTTTAAACTTCTACCACTCCAATATATGGCAGATTTCTGTATTTTTGCGCATAATCAAGTCCATAACCAACCACAAACTCATCCGGAATCTCAAACCCCACATAATCCACCTTCACCCTGGCCACCCGTCTGTCCGGCTTATCCAGAAGCGTACACAGCCGAAGGCTTGCCGGATTCCTCTTGCTTAGAATTTCCATCAGATAGCTTAAGGTTCGTCCGGAATCAATAATATCCTCTATCACTATGACGTCCTTTCCTTCCAGCGTCTCATCCAGATCTTTGGTGATCCTCACCACGCCGCTGGACTTCGTACCGTCTCCATAGCTGCTCACGGACATGAAGTCCATAGATACCGGAACCGTAATGCGCTTCGCCAGTTCACAGGTAAAAAACACGCTGCCTTTCAGGATGCAGATCAAATGCACGCTTTTTCCCGCGTAATCCTCACTGATCCTCTTTCCCATTTCCGCAATTTTCTCATTCACTTTCTCCTCCGACAATAATACTCGAATCCTGTTCTCCACGATTTGTCTCCTCCCTGACCTGTATTTTTAGAATTGTTTTTGTATCCTGCGTAACCCTGCACTGCTCACTGATCCGGTGTCCCACAATCCAGAGAATGTGGCTCTCATCCGCCAGCAGAAGAACCTTATCCCGCTCCTCTTTTAAAATCTTCTCATTAATAAAATACTTTTTCAGCTTGCTGTGCCTGCCCTCCGCAATAAAATAGTCCCCGCTCCTGCGGCTCCGTAATTGAATCGTATTTTTTATTGTATCATAATCCAGCCATTTCGTATACTTTTTTTGCGGAATTATTTGACCATTTCCTGGCTCCAGGCTTGTCTTTATCCGATATTTTCCCCATTGGGACTCTCCCGGTACCAAAAGCTCCACTTCCTCTGTGATCTTTTGCGGCGGCTCTCCTTCTCCCAGCACCAGATAATCTCCGGTACGCCTGGCCGTCCTTCCTCCCGGAAGCATCATCCTTCTTCCGGACTGTCCCGCCGCCAGCTTCTTCATCTCGTCCAGATGCACGGCCCCGACGTCTTTCAAGCCCATCCCCAGACGCTCCATACACACGCGTAAGATATATTCCTGCATGACTTCCTCTTCCCGCAGAAGCTCTTTTCCCTCAATCCATACCTCCTGCTTCCTCACGCTGGAAATTTTCTCAGCCTTTTTCTTCGCTTCCTTTTCCAGATATTCCCATGCCCGGCCAAGACGTTCGCCCGCCTGGGCGATATGAACGCGCGCCCGCACATTCAACCCGTTTTCCATCTCCGGCAAAATCCGATGCCGCAGCCGGTTTCTCGTATATTCATCGGTAAGATTCGTACTGTCTGTGCAGTAATCCTGCCCCTGCTTTTTCAGATATGCCTCGATCTCCTGCCTGGAAACGCCCAAAAGCGGACGAATGATGTTTCCGTTTACCGGCCTTATGCCGCACAAGCCTTGCAGCCCCGACCCCCGCACCAGATTCCACAGAATCGTCTCCGCCTGATCATCCTGGTTATGCGCCACGGCAATCTTTGCATGTTCCCTTCCTTTGCACGCCTCCGCAAACGCCTCATATCTGCACTTTCTCGCAGCCTCTTCCAGCGTCAGCTTCTCCCCCGCCGCCCTTTTAGGTACGTCAAAGGCAGCCATGTGAAAAGAAATCCCCCATTTTTTGCACAACTGTTTTGTAAACGCCGCATCCTTCAGGCTTTCCTCTCCCCGAATCCCATGTTCCACATGCACTGCTTCCAGAAAGAAATCTGCTTCTTTTTGGAACTCTTTCAGCATAAAAAGCAGGCATACCGAGTCCGCTCCTCCCGAAATGCCTGCCACAACATAGTCGCCTGTTTCTATCATATGATGTTTCCTGATATACTTCGATACTTTCTCTTCCATCTGCCTGTTTCCCGATCCTGCTTCTATCGTTTTACTGCTTATCACTATCTATTAGAATCAAAAGATGCCATACGGATTGCTCCGCACTTCGTGCTTCCACAATCCTGGCATCTACTATATAGAATCTGACAGGAAATTGCAAGAATAAATCCGCCGAAACATATCTCAGCTTTTCCAAAGCCCCCCCACCAGCACCGTCATATCGTCCTTTGCAAGACATTTCTGATACAGCAAAACCTGCGTCAGAATCTCGCGTGCCATCTCCTGTGCATTTCTTGTCTTTTGCCTCAGGATAATCTCCTGTAAAATTTCCTCTGCCCTCGGATGCGGCAGGGCGTCCAGCACCCCGTCGGAAACCATGACTACGAAATCTCCCGGCTCCATCTTCTTTCTGGCGCTCTCATAGTCCAGCTTTTGCAGAAAGCCAATCGGCAGGCTGGTGGAAGACACGGCTTCCACCCAGTCCTTTCGCTTAAAAAAAGTCGTGGAGGCGCCGATTTTCAAAAGCTCGCACTCTCCGGTATAAAGGTCCACCATGCACAAGTCTACGGTGGAAAACATCTGATCATGATTTTGCAGCGTCATGGTGGAATGAATCATACGCACAGCCGTTTCCTTCGTAAACCCCGCATCCAGAAACTGTTCCAGAAGCTCGATCACCGTTTCGCTCTCCCGGCAAGCACAGCTTCCCGATCCCATCCCATCCGACAGGCTCATAATCATCTGTCCGTTCTCCCTCCGGAACATAGAAAAGTTATCCCCGGATACCAGCTCGCCTTCCTTTGTAACCTTAGCCACCCCGTTTGTCATTCGGTAGCCCGGCTGCGCCGTAAAGAGCACGGTACTGTACTCCCGGTTGATGATCGTCCGGCTGTCCGGATCGGGAACCATTTTCCGGCTGCACACCTCGGAAACGATTCCTGCAATCTCTCTCGTAGCAATACATCTTCCCTTCCTGGCCGTACGCATGGTAATAAAAATCTCCAGCCTGTCCGCATCTTTCCTGGTATCCCACATTTCCCGCATGATGATCCCATGCATCCGCAGTTTAATATCCATCTGTTTTTCCAGCCCCGCATCTACCGGACGCACATCATACGTCAGACTTGCCGCCGCCTCCATGATCGCCGCCGTCCCGTAAAGCTGCTCTGCAACCGCTTCCCGGTTCTCCAGAAGCCGGTTGCTCCACATCAGGTTCAGCTTTGCGACGCGGAAACTTTCTCTCAACGCCAACGCAAAGCTTGTCCCCTGTGAACAAATCTCCATGAAAGAAGACTGTTCTCCGGCGCCCTCCTCCTCGATCGTATGAAGAAGCTCATATGCCTCCCGGTAAGTCCTGCCGCTGTTCTTCTCCCAGCAATATTCCCATCCGGGACAATACCTGCACACCTTTCTCTGGGCTTCACAAAAAATTTCCTGCATATCGTCCTCGGAAAAACTCTCTTTCTTACTTGGCATGTTCCGAAACGTATCCGCAAGCTGCACAAAAGACTCGGCATACCGTCCCATCCGTTCCCGTCCGGGCTCGCAGGCTTCCAGCACCTGCTCCTCCCGGTATCTCTCTCCCAATATCATCTTTACAACATCCCACATGACCCACAAGACACTCACAATCAGGACTGCCATCACAAATTCACCCATTTTATGTAACCTCCCGTAAAGAGCAGTATACACAAAGACAGACGGGATTTTTGTCAAAAAAGTATCATGATTTCCACAAATTTATCGACAGAAAAGGACATCGAAAATGCCTTTCCTTTTCGACGTCCTTCTTTACTTCTCCGGTTTCAGTAAGATTTCGTCCGGATATACCAGGCCCAGCTTGTCCCTGGCGACCCCTTCCACATATTCATCGGTCTTCATATATTCCTCCAGACCGGCTATCTCTTCCGTACGCTTATTTTCTTCCTGAATCTGTTTCTCCAGTTTCGTTTTCTGTTCCTGATATGCTGCATTTTTGGCCTTTAGCGAATGGCTCTGGATCGTGAGGCTTACCAGCAAAACGGCTACAATGGCAGTAATACATAACACAGCGCCGCGGTTTCCTTTGCTTCTGCGCCTTTTTCTCTTATCCATAAAATGACCTTCCTTATTGATTTCTTTCTTTTTTTACGAATAATGTCATTTTAATCTCTTTTATCCTCTTTTTCAATACCTTTTTGGGCTTTTTTGTTCCTTTACGCATTTTTTTGGCGAAGAATGCCAGCGGACGCCCTATGATCTTCAGGAACTTGCCAACAACCTTTTTCAAAAATCGTAAAACCCCGGATACTGCCTTTAAAACAGGGCGGCTGGCGCTGAGCTGGTACAATACCATTCCCATCATCATGGCACACAGAGAAAACCCACGGACCACGCCGCTGTTTTTCAGGAAAATCACCCCAAACGCAAGGATTCCGGCGCCGCTCCAGTATATAAAATCTTCAAGGGCAAGCAGAAGGCTGCCATGTATAAATACACGCCGCACCGCGCGCAGCAAATCATATCCAAACATCAGCAGAACCCCGGTAGACGTACAGATCAGAAAAAACATGATTTCGCTCTGGATTGTCTGGCTCATATCCTATTTAAACAGCCTTCCCAGCACAGACTCCTTTTTCTGGCTGCGCCCGCCGTCCGAGTAAACCAGGCTGTCAACTTTCCCGTCAATGTCTACTTCGCCCTTCTCCAGAGTAAGCCTGCTGATGTGAAGCTCTCTTCCTTTGATCGTCAGCATCCCCTGCTCAGTTTCCAGAAAAATCTCCTTCTCGTCAAAAGAAAGCACATCCGATACCCCTGTAATCGTTCCGCTGTGTCTGCCAAAAACAGCTATTTTGTGTACGCCCTGCGCCTGCTTTTCTTCCATGCTCTCCCCCTTGCCATTCTGCCTTTGTCTCTCTTAAATATATTAGGAAACAGCCGGAATTATACACATTTCCATTCTACAGATATCGGTAAAGTTCTTTCGCATCATCCTTTTTTACCGTCTCCTGTACATTCAGAATCTCCACCCGCACCGCCTTCGCGCCAAACTGAATCTCCAGAATATCTCCTGCTTTTACCGCCGCCGAAGCCTTCGCGGGCTTATCGTTCAACAGTACCCTCCCCGCATCGCAGGCTTCATTCGCCACCGTCCTGCGCTTAATCAGGCGGGATACTTTTAAATATTTATCCAGTCTCATATCTTTTTCCTTTCTTCTATAACTCAAAAGAGAGCTGCCTTGCGCCTGTCGGCTGTGGCAGCTCTCTTTTTCGTTTCTCTCTTAATTTCCGTTTACCAGATCCTTTAAAGCCTTGCCTGCTTTAAATTTCGGAGCCTTAGACGCCGGAATTACCATTGTCTCGCCACTCTGCGGATTTCTTCCCTCTCTTGCTGCTCTCTCAGATACCTCAAAAGTTCCAAAACCAACCAACTGGATTTTTTCACCTTTTTTCAGCTCTTCCGCAACTACGTCTGTAAATGCCTTTAATGCTTTCTCCGCATCTTTCCTGGATAACTCTGTCTTCTCTGCAATCGCTGCGACCAGTTCTGTCTTATTCATGGAATTTTCCTCCTCGATTTCTCTTCTTCATTCTATTTTGTCTGATACAAAATTTTCATTTTCCGAGCCATGCCTGGAACTTGACCCTACGTCTATTTATAATCGTTTATCCACTGTTTGTCAAGGACTTTCCGTCCGTCCGCACGACAAAACGCCCGGATTTAATGAATCTGGCGCTTTCTGTATTTCCTTGCGGCAGCGTCATTTTCCGGAACAGCCCAGTATCTTTCTCTTCGATTCTCAAGCTTTACAAGCTCTTCTTCGATTTCCTCTACATTCTCTGTCCGTATCCGGTTAAAAAACTCATCATAATAAATATCCTCATATTCTTCCTCCCGTCCGAATCCGTCCTCATCCGGCGGGGAATACCAGGAAACATAATAAAAATCAAAATACCCTTTTTTATTCAGGGAAACCAGCCCGCAATCCGTCTTTCCCTCCGGGAACTGAAGGAGTCCCAGCTCGCGCAGGGAATTACTCGCCCAATAGCTCTGGAAGTACCTTCCCATCGGCGAAAACATCCTGCACGGCACGTATGCCCCCGTCTCATAATATGGGCATTTCTCCATGATTTTCTCCGCTCTCGCATTTCCATACAGAGCCGCGCGGACAATCCACATCATATATGCCTTTCCATAAAAGCTGTCATCCGGAGAGTTCCGGACATAATCCTGCAAAAAGCCCTGCAAAACCTCACGTCGGTTATCATCCGGGCTTTCCTCATAAGCCGCGACCAGCTCTTCCAGCTTTGGGGAAAACCGGGAGCGGAACCATTCTGCAAGCTCCATCATCGCCTCCATATCTCCCATTTCACACTTCCAGGCAATCCCCATAAATTTATAGTCCTTTTTCTCCGGCTTTTCCGCCTGCGTCTTATCTGCCTCCGCTTCTTCCGTCCGTATCTGCTTTTCTTCGCTTTTCTCTGGTATCCACTGTCTTTTTTCTCCGGACACACACTCCAGAATCTTTCTTACGAATCCTTTCCCTCTCTTTTTCATATATTCTGTCCTTCTTCTGTATTCCTTTCAAAATATTGAACTGCTTCTCTCTCTGCCTCTTTTACCGCCCTTTTTTCATATGCCGTTTCTTCCGCTGTCTTTCCTGCCTTTTCCAGCCGTTTGATTTCCTCCCACTTCCGCGCAGGTCTGCCGCTTTCATCTGTGAACCCGCTCCCAAAAACATGCGGATGGCGCCTGATCATCTTCCGGCTGATTCCGCAGACCACATCGTCCAGCGAAAACAGCCCCTTTTCCTCCGCAATACGGCTCTCCAGAACAATCAGCAAAAGCAAATCCCCCAGCTCTTCGCAAAGATTTCCGGCGTCCCCTGTTTTTTCCTGGATATTGATACCTGCCGCCGTCTCTGCCGCTTCGTCAAAAAAACAAGGCTTCAGGCTCAAAAGAGTCTGTGCCTTGTCCCACGGGCATTCCGACCGCAGCTTTGAAACGATTTCCTTGAAATCGTCAAAGCTGTAATCGGCGTCCATATTAAAGCATTGCATGAATCATTCCCAGAACCTGCTCTCCGAGCGCTGCTGACTTCTTATCCGCATCTTCCATAGAGGTTCCCTTTACGCCATAGTAAAATTTCACCTTCGGCTCGGTTCCGGACGGTCTTACGCACAGCCATGCGTCGTCGGTCAGGTCAAAATAAAGTACGTTGGAGCTTGGAAGCCCGGTATCTGTCACTTCCCCCGTCTCCAGATTTCGGATGATATTCTTCTTATAATCTCTGGCCGAAGTTACTTTGTACGCTCCAATCTGCGTCGGCGGATCGTTGCGCAGAGTCTCCAGAATTTCCTGAATCTTCTCAAGTCCTTCGATGCCCTTTAAGGTAATGGCCTTCACATCGTCCTTGAAGTAGCCGTATTTCTCATACATATCAATCAGGGCGTCCCAGAGTGTCTTGCCCTGTGTTTTATAATAAGCCGCCGCTTCACACAATGCCATCGTTGCCACAATCGCATCCTTATCCCTTGCATGAGTTCCGATCAGACAGCCGTAGCTCTCCTCGAATCCGAACAGGTAGGTTCCTTTTCCGCTGTTCTCAAAACCGAGAATCTGCTGTCCAATAAACTTAAACCCGGTCAGCACTTCGATAAATCTCAGTCCATACGCCCTGGCGATCACGCCTGCCATATTCGAAGAAACGATGGTGCTGACAACAGCCCCGTCCTCCGGGAGTCCTGCCGCCGCCTTTCTCTGGCTCAGCTCATATTCCTCCAGCAGACAGCCTGACATGTTTCCTGTCATGCTCAGGTATTCGCCGCTCTTTGTATCTTTTACATAAACGCCCAGACGGTCTGCATCCGGGTCGGTCGCCAGCACCAGATCCGCATCCACTTCTTTTGCAAGCGCCAGTCCCATTTCAAATGCCTCGGCTGCTTCCGGATTTGGATAACTTACGGTCGGAAATTCGCCGTCCGGCAGCTCCTGCTCTTTTACCACATAGACGTTTTCAAATCCAAGCTCTTTTAAAACTCTTCTTGCCGGAATATTTCCGGTTCCATGCAGCGGCGTGTAGACAATCTTTAAGTCTTTCCCGACTTCTTTGATGGCGTCCCAGTGAATGACCTGGCTCTTTAATGCCTCCATATAACTGTCGTCAATGGCCTGTCCGATGACCTCATAAAGACCTGCGGCCTTTGCCGCCTCCTTCTCCATCGTCCTGACCCCGGCATAATCCGTGACCTTTTTCACTTCCGCCATGATTCCTGTATCGTGAGGCGGCGTAATCTGCGCGCCATCCTCCCAGTATACTTTATAACCGTTGTATTCCGGCGGATTATGGCTGGCGGTGATATTGATTCCCGCTGTGCATTTCAGTGTGCGTACTGCAAAGGACAGCTCCGGCGTCGGACGCAGGGATTCAAAGACGTATGCCTTAATTCCGTTGGCCGCCAGACAGAGCGCCGCTTCATCTGCAAATTCCGGCGACATACGTCTGGAATCATAAGCGATCGCTACTCCTTTTTCTTTCGCCCCTACAGAAATAATGTAGTTTGCAAGTCCCTGGGTTGCTTTTCTGACGGTATACACGTTCATGCGGTTCGTGCCCGCTCCGATGATCCCCCGAAGTCCTGCCGTACCAAATTCCAGATCCGCATAAAAACGCTCTTTGATTTCCTTTTCATCGTCCGCGATTCCTCTTAACTCCGCTTTTGTCTCTTCGTCAAAATACGGGTTCGCAAGCCACTCTTCATATACTTTTTTGTAATCCATTTCAAACACCCTCCTCATGAGTTTCTTGTCGACTACAGTTTATCCGGCGGAAAAATACCTTCTCTTTCCGTCCGCTGTGGTATAGTATACCATTTTATACATCATAAATCCAGTATTTTCAGGAATGCTTCTCTTTTTTGCTGCTGGGACACCAGCATTTGCAGTTTTTCTACATTTTTTCCGGGAATCCATGCCTTGTTATGATTGTAATAGTGGTTGGCCAGCTTCCAGAATTTCTCCGGATAGGCCATGCGTATCCGCAGGTACTCCCTCGCCGCCCGGTCCAGGGAAAGCTCCCTGTCGTATTCCTCTACCATCGCCATGCCAAGCTTCAGATCCCATTCCTGCTTCTCCAAGATTTTTCTTAAAAACTGATACAGATCACCCGTCTGG
Source organism: uncultured Lachnospiraceae bacterium (assembly GCA_937965795.1). Classification (GTDB taxonomy): domain Bacteria; phylum Bacillota; class Clostridia; order Lachnospirales; family Lachnospiraceae; genus Hominisplanchenecus_A. The sequence continues at coordinate 54,006 of CALCMD010000041.1, forward strand.
ACGTCATAACGGCACTTCGTGAAGTTTGTCGTTGCCATCCCCTTTCTGGTATTTAAGATCTGATGCTGATTATAATCCCCGTGGCAGATCAGCCCCTGCTCCCTTGCCGTCTCATACATTTCCCCATAAGCGGATTGCGACAGATTTCGTTCCGCCTCCTGCGCCTGCTCAAAAAACAGAGAAAAATGATTCAGAAAACAGCTTTCAAACTCGTTTTTCCGTCTCCGTCCCCGGATGAAATTCCAGGCTTTCTTCATTTCCCGGTTTCTGCCGGCATACTCCTCATCAAGCCTTTCGCCCGTATAAATCTCCGCTCCTTCCTGGTTCGGCATCCGAAGCAGCTTATGAAGTTTCGCCAGATGCCGCACAGCCTGGAAAATATCACTGGTATTCTTTGTATCACATTCCCTCCCGTCAAACCAGTCCTTGACAATATATACGGTTTCGTCCCGGTCCTTTGTCACCAGCTCTCCCTCAGCGTTTTCCACTGTCCGGTCCACCAGCATATATCCCTGTTCCCGCAGATGATCCAGCACCCGGTTCTGAAAACGCAGGCGGTTTACGGAACCATAAAATTCTGTAATCAGCTTCAATCCCCTGTCGGTTTCGCAGATAAAGGAGCCTCGTCCCCGTCTGGTACCTGATATCTTTAAGTCGTACTGTTCCAATACCTTCAATCCCCGTTCGTTCACTCCAATCCTCCCACTCGACTGTTCCCTCTATCCTATGTCCAGTAGAAAGTATTTAGAACCGGGGCCTGTTTCACCCTCTGCGCCCTTTATTCCTGCAATCCTTTGTCCATGCGCAGCTTTCTGCTGTATTCCAGCAAATAGTCTCTGGTATTTCTCTCCGGCTCCTCCAGCACCTGGTTCAGAAGTTCTTCCAGCACAAGCCCTATCTCCCTGCCCGGCTTCATGCCGTCGGCGACCAGCTCCCTGCCGCCGATCGCCAGCCCCTTTATGGAAAGGCATTGTTCCTTCTTTAATATCTCCTGATAAATGGATTCCACCACGCCGAGAGCGTGCAGTTTTTCTTCCCTCTGATAATCACTCTGCGCCAGTATATCGGCACGCTGCACCTCCAGAAGCATTGGAAAAATATCCTCTCCCACTTTATAAATCATCCTGCGGACACTCTTTTCCGTGAGCGCCGGCCGCAGATCATGAAAACGAACCAGCTTCTTTACTCTGTTTATCGTGTCATTGTCAAAACGCCACCTGTGTAAAATTTCACCTGCAATCCTTACGCTCTCATCCGGATGTCCCACAAAATGATCTTTCCCATCCGCATCGGTCGTGCGCACCGCCGGTTTTCCGATATCATGAAGCAGCATTGCAAGGCGCAGCGCCTTATGCGCGCGCACCTTTGTCAAGGCACAAAGCGTATGCTCCCCCACCGTTCCAAAATGGTGGGGGGTATTCTGCCTGGTTTTCATCATCACGTCAAATTCCGGCAGGATGACAGCCGTGATGCCTGTCTCATACGCCGCCCGCAGTTCTTCTGGGTGGGGGGATGAGAGAAGCTTTGTCATTTCTGCCTGTATACGCTCGGCGCTGATCTTCGAGAGATTTCCCGCCAGCTTCCCGACTGCTTTTTTCGTCTCTTTTTCAATCGAAAAGCCGAGCTGGGCGGAAAAGCGCACGGCGCGCAGCATCCGAAGGGCGTCCTCCGTGAACCGCTCCTCTGCATCTCCCACACAGCGGATAACGCCTCTTTTTAAATCTTCCATGCCGTCAAAAGCATCCACCAGCCCTTCTTTTTCGCTGTACGCCATGGCATTGATGGTAAAGTCACGTCTCCGCAGATCTTCCACCAGATCTGCCGTAAAAACAACCTCTTTCGGATGCCTGCCATCCTCATATTCCCCATCGATCCGATAAGTCGTGACCTCATATCCTTCGCCGTCCATCAGCACCGTGACGGTTCCGTGCTGTAGCCCGGTATCCACGGTTCTCTTAAACAGCGCCTTCGTCTCCAGCGGCTTTGCGGAGGTGGTAATATCCCAGTCGTTCGGTTTCCGCCCCAGTACGGAATCCCTGACACAGCCTCCTACCGCATAGGCTTCATGGCCTGCGCCCTCCAGTATTTCTATGATTTTCTCTACATGTTCCGGCAATGTGATCTGCATGATGTACTCCTTTCTGCCCACAGGTTTCCTCCGAGTCCTTCATCCGCTTAAAAACTGAAAAATACCAGAACCAGGATTCCTAAAGCGATCCGATACCACCCGAACACCTTAAAATCATGCTTTCGGATATATCCCATTAAAAATTTGATCACAAGGACAGAAGTCAAAAACGCCACCGTCATGCCAACCAGAAGAATCATCAGCTCCGGTGCGGAGAAATCCATCCCAAATTTTACGATTTTTAAAAGACTTGCCCCAAACATCACCGGCACAGCAAGAAAAAACGTATATTCCGCCGCCACGGTTCTGGAAAGTCCCAGCATAATTCCCCCAAGAATCGTAGCGCCTGACCGGGAGGTCCCCGGAAATACCGCCGCAATCAACTGAAACATCCCAATCCAGAACGCCGTTTTCCAGGTGATTTCCGCAATCGAAGAAACCTGCGGGGTTTTTTCTTTATTCCTGTTCTCGATCCACAGAAAACCAACGCCAAAAAGAATCAGCATCAGCGCCACCGTCTGATAATTATAAAACCATTCGTCAAGCTGCCGCTCGAACAGGACGCCGACCACCGCAGCCGGCACACAGGAAACGATGATCTTAAACCACATCTGAAAGGTATCTTTTTTCACATGCGGCTTCTCCTTAAATGAAAATGGAAAAAGCTGATTCCGGAACAACAATACCACCGCCAGAATCGCCCCAAGCTGGATCACTACCAGAAACATGGAAAGAAATTCTTCCGATACCCGCAGCTTCACCAGCTCATCCAATATAATCATATGTCCCGTGCTGCTGATCGGCAGCCACTCCGTCACTCCCTCCACGATTCCAAAAAGAACCGCCTTTAAAAACTCGATACTCTCCATTTCTTACCCCTTACTTTCTATTTTTATACCCTATGATATAATGAATCGCTTTCATGCGCAAGTGCCCTTTCCTTTTCCAATAAAAATCCTCCGCGTACGCTTTCTGAAACTCTGTACTTTTCATCCTCTTTTATATCTTACTAACCAACCAGCGCTAAATCACGGTTTAGCGGGGAGTTTGCGTTCATTCCGTACGCAGGCCAGGTGGAGACGTATCCCACGCAAACGGGGGCAGGGAATTCGAAAACTAACTCCTAAGAATGTGCGGGTTCA
>CALCMD010000042.1 GCA_937965795.1 uncultured Lachnospiraceae bacterium
TTGAGGATACAAAAAAGTGCTGTTGGTGGTGACGAGAATCTGCCGCTCAACAGTAATCTGCTCTGCGGTTACATCTGTCAGATCAGCGTTCTCTGCCGCATAAGCTGCCGCTGCATCATATGCGGCTTTGAAAGCATTCCAGGTTTCTTCTGTGTAAGCGCTGCCATCTGACTCTCCTGCTGTTTTGATCTCGTCTGTCAGGGCTGCTTTCAGCTCTTCTACTGCCGCTGCTTTCTCATCTGGCTGCACCTCTGCCGGCTGTGCGTATACATTAAACTCAGCGCCGCTGATGAATGTATCTGTCTGATTACCATTGGATGCAACACCGGAATTCAGTACCTTAACCTGAATACCTGTCACACCTGTTTCCACTGCCGGGAATACGATTTCCTTTTCTGCGGAATCATTTGCCCAGTTTCCAGCATCAAAGGTCGTAACAGCAACCGGTTTCCAGGTAACGCCCTCTGCCTTAAATATATCCAGCGCTTCCGCATTCTTCGTTCCTGCTGTATCCACATCCGTAACGTCTGCCAGAGAAGGCATACCTTCCAGTGCGTCTGTAGTTACATAAACTTCACATTTCAGGATCGTACCATTTACATTTGTTGCCCCAGCCTGTCTCGGAAGATAGGTCACCTTCGTCACGTCTGACGCCTCGTTCAGTGCGATGAAGTAGCTGCTTCTCTCTCCGCCTGCAATATCTGGCTGCACCTCTGCAGCTCCGTTGTAATTAGAATGCCAGTACGTATCATTATCTCCATCTACGGCATACCCTGCCCAGCCCTTCAGTGTCTGACTTTCACCAGCCAGCTCCTGGCTCTCTGCTGCGCCCATCTTGATGCCAGCCTTCTGCGGTTCAGCCGGCTGTGGTCCTGGTCCTGGCTCTTCCGGAGTCTGCGGAACTGCCTTATATACGCTGATATCAGCAGCGCAGACAGCATGAGGATCCCCGGTTCCAAGCGTTTCCGAAGCAACGCCTAATACCTCGAGTTTAAAATATGTCGCTTCTACCGGAGTAGTAAGAGTAATGGTCTGCATCTCTCCATCATGGAAAGCGTCCATTTTCTCTGCGCCCTCTGCCTCTACGGATGCTGCCGCTACTATCCAGTCACTCTCTGTCGGAGCTTCCTCTGTAGTCGCTACCCACAGCTTCCAGTTTCCGATCGCATTCTGTCCCTTCTGGTTGTCCTGTCTTCCCCGGTACTCGATCTTTCCAAGAAGGATCTTTTCACCAAAGCCGGAGCTGATCCACGCTGTAGCTCCGCCCTCATTGAACAGAGTCTCTTTTTGCTCCTCTGTGATCACATCGTTGCTATCTTCCTGACCTACACTATCCCAGTTCTGGTATCTGGTATGCCAGCGCGTATCAATGCTGTCATCAAATGCCCATGCAGCTTTACCGTCGTTAGTCCATGCAGCCGGCCACTGCTGTGTATTTGCCGTAGCTTTTTCCTGAAGGACGCTGCGATCTACTGCTTCATACGTATATTCCGCTTCATCTGCCGCTAAAGCAGTCATAGCACCAAGTCCTGAAACAGGAACGCTGGTGACTACCATCGCTGCCGTCATAAATCCGGCTAAAATTCTTTTTACTTTCATCCTTTTTGTTCTCCTTGCTTTTCTCTTTTATCGTTTCTATGAGTGATTCCAACGTTTCATCCGATATCCTCTGTGATTCTTCGTCGCCTTCCTGAGCGCCGCTTCGCACTCTCGTCGTCCGACCTGTCTGCCGTTCAGATACCCAAGAGCCGCCGTGACCTTCAGGCAGCTTTTTTTCGACAGCTTCCCTTTGCGGTAGCGGTAGAAAATATCATCCTGCGGTTCGTGGGAATACCCCCGGTTAATCAGGCTGCTTCCTTTGTATATCCGTACGAAATTCGTATGTCCAAACCACGGTGAATAGCTTCCGCTGGATAAGACGGTTTTCACCTTTTTATTGACAATCGTATAGATGTAAGTATTCTCCCCATATCCGGAGTCCACGCTCGTCCGATGATCGGCGGTCGGCGCTTCATAGCGCAGGATCAGTTCATCAATCCCGTTTTTATCAATATCGGCAAATACATAGTAGGTCTCCTGTCCGGTCTCGCCGTATTTTTCGGCTCCCTGCTTCATTTTCCGGTCGTATTTCCGTATCGTCGCCTGATACATCTCATGCTGCGTCGATTTGCTGATCTTCCTTCTGTTTGCCGCCTGCGTCGTCATCCGCCCTCCCAGGCATAAGACACCTGCAAGAAGAATCGCCAGCGTAATCACTTTTTTTCTGTTTTTTCTTTGCATTCTAATCCCTCATTTCTTTTCGGTATGCTGTGTAAATGATCTTCTCATCAAGTCTGCGCCATCCTGCATGATTCATAAAAATTTCTTCAGATTCGTCATGGAATACACATACATCGGATAGCCTTTCCGTTTGCTTTCCATTTTTTTCGAAAAAGCATCATACTCTGCCTGCGTTGTTTCTCTATCATTCACATAATATGTTCCGCCCATAACATAACTGTAGCTATATTTTGCGTTTTTACTCAAATTTCCATTTTTATATGTACAATATTTGTTTTCGTTCAAAGAATGTCCTGAAGTATAAAAATGAATGAGAGAACTGTTCTTATACACATGAACGGCTGGATACCATCCACAGAATGCCTCGTTTTGTTTCACCACTGCTCTTACTTTTCCATTTTTGATCGTGTATATTTCTGTTCTGCCAAACGATCCGCCCGCACCAGTATTCGTGTAAGCTTTTTTTGAATGATTGGTAAATTGTACAATGCACTCATCCGTTCCATTCTTATCAATATCTGCAAATGCAAAAAACGTTCTTGCAGATAACGAACCTGTATACATTACCCCTCTGTATTTTTCCATTGCGTCTTGATTTTTCTTATCAAATTTTTTCATATAGCTAACATATTTTTTATGCTGCATTTTTTTCTTCAGGGAAAGTTTCTTTTTTGCAGTTCCCTTCGCTTTTACCGTGTTTCCCTTTGCTTTTGCTGTAATGGTACAGAGTCCGGCTTTGTTCCGTGTTTGGGAAGCAATGGTCGCTGCCTCGCTGCGAAATGCACCTTTCATATTTGCATATACCGCATGATCCTTTAGCAGGAAAATCACAAGAACAAATATCATCCATTTGCAATGCCTGCGCCTGTTCTTCATACATTTCTCCCTTCTATTCGGCCACATATCCCTCACAGTAGCTCTGAAGCTCCTTTTCGGTCTGCCTTTTTCCGAGTCCCTCTACGAACTGCTCTGCCCTGCGGCTTTCGCTGCCCACCAGAACGCATTCCTGATATTTCTCTGCCAGATGGATGAAACCGTCAAAGCCGCTGTTATAATCCGGGAACTTTTTGAACTGACTCTGAAGGATCGGATAGGTCATCTGTCCCGGTCTGGCTTTCCGCTCCTGTCCTCTCTCGCTCATCATCACCCAGAGAAGCCGCATACAGGCCGTCTGCTGATCTTTATTGGATTCCCGCAGGACTGCATAGCGTTCCGAAAAGTCCACCAGCATTTTTCCATCCTCTGTCAGCACGTAGGTTTTGTAGGAATTCAGCGGATTCGCACCTTTTTCTTCCGCTTCTTCTGCTTCTTTCATGACGTTTCGGTATGCCACGCCGCTTACGATGTTGCTGCTGTAGATGCCGCTCTTTTTCTGCCCCCGGTTGACCTGATAGCGTTTTGTCTTGTCTTTTTCTTTTCTGGCCGCTTTGATGCGGAAGCTCTGCATAGTGGTGAGATCTTCGAGCATCTCCATGTCCGGAAGCGTGTTTTTCTCCACGACCTTCCCCCAGACCTCTTCGTCGTCCAGAAGCAGTGCATTCGCCAGCGCCTCTTCCTGGAAATAGGCCATCCCCGGATTCAGCTTTTTATCCTCCTCCGACACCGCCTTTCCTTCGGAGAGCAGTTCAGACAGCTCGACGGTATTCCCTTCCGATTCCAGGAAGCTGGAGCTATCCAGTGTATTGTCTTTGTCATAGTCGATCTCACACGCATACAGCAGCAGCGTGTCCAGCCCGGTCGGAATCTCTTCCAGACTGTCGTATTTTTTTTCATATTCCGAGAGATACAGATAGTTCTTCAGATCCAGAGAGGCATAGACATTGTCCTTTAGGGAAACCAGCCGGTAGTCCTCCAGATTCGAGACGTGGTCGCTTAAAAACATATTTGGCATAGCGGCTGCTTCGTCTGCCTGCGCTTTCTGAAGCTCCTTTTCCATGTCCTTTTTTACTTCCACATGAACCTGAACCTTTTCATTGTCCTCCTGCATCCTCCGGATCTTCTCATTCTTCTCCCTGGACTCTCCTACTTTAAACCCACTCTCCACCAGCGCCTCGATCTGTGACTTCTGATCCTCGTTTTCCACCCACACCGTAATCTCCGTTCCCGGCTTTACCGTACCGTCGAAGATCGGGTTCTGCGGTTTGAGCACGGTGGAATACAGCCCGACTCCCACGACTGCTGCCAGCGCCGCCGTGACCGACAGGCTGATCGTCCAGTTTCTCGTCCTTCTTCTTTTCTTGATCTTCTCCTTCGGATACTCGGCGATCCTCTTATTCAGCAGGGCGTCCTGGAACGCCTGGATTCCCTGAAACCGCAGCTCCGGGCGCACACCCAGCGCTTCCATGACTGCCCGGTCCATATTTCCGCTGATCTTTACGCCCAGCTCACGGGGCGATTTCAGCTCGTCTTTCAGCTCACGCTCGGTGGACTCGATGGGCTTTACGCCTGTGAGCATCTGGTACAGGATGGCTCCCACTGCATAGACATCTGTGTAGAAGCCCTGCTTGCTCTTATTCCGGTACTGCTCCAGCGGAGAATAACCCACCTTGATGACCGGCTCCGCTGCCATCCCCTCTTTGCTGGTATTGAGCTGCGCCGCACCGAAGTCAAATACCTTGATCTCGTTTTCGTTGGCGATAAAAATATTGTCGGGGCTGATGTCCCGGTGGATGATGCCCTTGCTGTGGATTTTCTTCACTGCCTCGATGATGGGCATGATGATATTCATGGCGGCTTCCGGCGGGATGACCCCCTGCTTGTCCAGATAATCCTTTAACAGCACGCCGTCGATATATTCCATAATGATATACGCCGTGCCGTTTTCTTCGAAAAAGTCAAAGACGTTCACGATGTCCTTCGCCTTTCCGAACTGCGCCACGCTCTGCGCTTCCATCAGGAAACGCTCCAGCCGCTCCCGGTACTGTGCTTCCTTATCACCGGAAAGCAGTCCCACACGCCGTTCTCCCGGCGCACGGTTTACCAGCCCTGCCGGGTAGAATTCCTTCGCCGCTACCGTCACGCCAAGCGTGGTGTCGAAGCATTTATAGGTAATCCCGAACCCGCCTGCCCCGATGACCGTGCCCACGAGAAAGCGATTCCCTAAAAGGGTTCCCGGCGTCAGGTAATGGGGCTGCTTCGGCGGTGTCCCTTCTACATATCCGCAAAAGGGGCATACTTCGTACTGCCCCTTTACGCTAAAACAATTCATGCACAATTCACTTGCCATAGCTCTACTCCTTTATTTCAGGCAAAACTCGTTGTCTTTATTTCCAAGTGCGATCCTGCTGCCGGGCGCAAGCGCCAGATCCAGATTCTGCGGCAGGCAGTCTTCCGTCCCGTTCAGATAGGTTCCCGTACTGGAGTAATCCCTGATAAAATATTTTCCGCCTGCGGCGTCCCACTTGATCCTGCAGTGGCTCCGGCTGACATTCTCCTGTCCTTCGAATACCAGATGATTATCCGCCTGTCTGCCAAGCAGCAGATATTCTCCGTCCGTCATCGGGATCCTGGCTCCCGCATACATGCCCGAAAGACCGATCAGGACGCCATGCTCCGGCTCCTGCGGCTGTTGCTTTTGTTCTTCCATCATAATGCTGTATTTCGCCTCCACCTGTTCCTGCCTGATCTCTTCGACCTGCGGGATTGCTGCCTCGCTGATCTCTACCTTGCCCGGTGTGGCCATCAGAGACAGTACCGCCCAGACTGCGGCTGCCCCTGAAAAGCCCAGAGGCAGGATACCTGCCAGCCCCCGGACGATGTTCTGTCCCTTCGCCGCTTCCGGCCAGACGGACGGGCTCGTGACCGCCATCCCCGCATAGAACAGGAGTACGGCGAAGATCAGGATGCTGCTTCCTTTCTGCGTATAGCTCCCTGCCATGCCCCAGACGCCTGCCGCTACGGACAGGAGCAGGGGCAGCAAAAGAAGGGTCAGTACCCATACGGCAGAACCTGCATTCAGTGTCAGCTCCCCCTTTTCCACAAAGGGAAGGAAGTTCGACAGCATACCCTGGATATAATCCCACTGACTCCATGTGAAGTCCGCATAGTTTTCCTGCACACGCCGTGCGAAAGGCAGAAAGACCGCCGCCAGATTCAAAAGGATACACAGACTGCCGAGTATCCGGAATTTCTTTGCAAAACGACTCATATGTACTCCTCTTATCTCTTTTTCTTATTGGTTTTTCTTTTTCAGCTCTTCCAGCAGATCGCCCCAGTTAAAGCGTTCCCCGCACAGCGGCATAAACAGAAGGTTCACGTCTCCTACCGTGATCACGTCGTATGCCTCCAGCTTTACAGGCGTCAGGACGACCTCGTTATTGCGGTAGACCAGGCTGCTGGACTCTCCCGGCTGGACCAGATACAGATGCGCCTTCGGCTCATAGACTACGATGGCATGTTTCTCTCTGGAAACACTCTTATCTTCCGTCAGCGCAATATCCATCTTCGCATCACGGCCGATAAAGTTCTTCCCCACCTTCAGGCGGAAATCCATACCGAGATGCTTGCCGCCCAGGGCGACCAGCCACCCCACGCAGGGCGTGTCGACCTTATTGATGGTCTGTAACCGAACGGTTTTTCCCTCCTTGCTTTCTGTTCCCGGAAAAACATCTGCGAAGAATCCGATCGTATGGTCGTCATCTGCGCCTGCCGGAGACACCGACTGCGTCAGCGGAAGGGTCGGCGTATCCTGATTCACACCCTGCGAAACCGTCGGCTGGTCTACCGGCATTCCGGCGATCGGAAGCGTGCTTCCTGTGATCGGACGCGGTGCCATCCTGGCTCTCTCTCCCAGCAGATCCTGTTCTTGAGTCTCTGTCAGCGGCGTTTTTTCCCCTCCCATCGGGACGGTCACGTCCTCCGTAAATGCCTGCGTCAGCCTGTCATCGGAGGCGCTTCCCCCCACACAATGCGGACAGGAGCTGTATTTCTCCTTATCATAAAAGTGTCCTCTTTCACATCTGCATAAATTCATAATTTTTCTCCTTTCCTGCGCTTTTGCGCCTGTGCTTTTCTATTTTTTAGTGATGTGCTTTCTTTATATCTACTTCTTCGAAGTGAAGCAGTACCACGGACGTGTTGTCCTGCGAATGGGAATTCGCATGGGTAGCGGCCTCCACCAGCGCCTCGGCTTTCTGCTCCGGCCTTACCTCGTCCGCCAGAATGATCTTCTTAATCTGGGTATCCGGCAGCGTCTTTGTGATGCCGTCACTGCACAGCATGACCATGTCGCCATACTGCAGCTCAAACGGCACGGTATTGATATCCATCAAAGAGACATTTCCCATCCCCAGATAGCTGATGAGCGCTTCCTTTTGACGATGCGCCATGGCCTCCTCCATCGTCATCTGCCCGGCCGCCACCTGCTCCTGCAGGCGCAGCCAGTAGTTATGATCTCTCGTCACCTGCTGCATCTGATGATTTCGGATAAGGTAGATACGGCTGTCCCCGACAGAGGCCCAGTACAGCCGGTTATCCTCCACGATGCAGGCCACCATCGTCGTTCCCGATCCCCTTCCATTCTCCTTCGGAAAATCGTAGATGACACGGTCGATCATACAGATCGCCTGCTGGAAAAATGCAGGGATCGAAAAGTCCGGCGTCCTTTCCACGCTTTGAAAGCCCTGCAGCAGCATCTGGATCGCCGTGCGGCTGGCTTTTCCGCCGTCCGCCATACCGCCCATGCCGTCGCATACGACTGCCAGGACTCTTGTTTTCTTATTGGCCGCCAGAATCCTGCTCGGTGTGACATACAGGGCGTCCTGCTGGTAGTTCCGGTTTCCCACGGCTGTCCGTGCCAGCGTCGTGATCTGCGGGGCTTTTCGCACCACCGGTGCGGAAGGAACCGGCACAGCCGCTTTTTCCTGCTCTTTTCGCTTTTTTCTTCCAAACATTTTACTCACTCACCCCCTCCAGCTCCTGCTTTGGTATATGAAATACGAATTTCTCACGTCCCGCTGTAATGATGTCGCCGTCCAGCAGCATCCTCCGGTTCGTGATTTTTACGCCATTGACATAGGTACCATTCGTGGACTCCAGATCTTCGATGTAGCATCCCATCTTGTTGACCTCTACGACGAAATGCTGCTTGGACAGCCTGTCGTCATCGAAATAAATATTGCAGATGTCTGAGCGTCCCACGAAGAGGCTTCCCTCAATATTCCACTCGACATCCTTAATGGCTCCTGCCCGGTCTGTGATGGTAAGCCAGATCTTTCTGCTGTCGGCTTGCTCCAGCTCATCCGGAGTGACGCCGTTTATGACGACCTTCCTTTTGCGGATGACCAGGATCAGGATGACGCCGATGACCAGAACCAGCGCCAGAAGCCCGATCCACCAGTAAGTCCTAAGGGCCTCTCTGAACGCAGCCTGGCCTGCGTCAATCCCGTTTTCGATGGTAAATTCCGCCGTGGCATTCATTTTATTCTGATCCTGGGAGTTATCCCGGATATTGCTGCATTTTAAGAGGTAGGAATCCTTGTACAGCTCCTCCGCCATCGTCAGTGTGACCTCAACCTCCGTTCCTTTCACCACCGCATTGGCAGACTCGATCGCCCAGATCTTTCCATCGCCTTCTTCGCTCACGCTCTGCACCAGATAGTTTGAGATCTCGCTGGCGTCTGTCGTGTAGATTCCGTTTCTGTCCTGTAAGGTAAAAGTGATCGAATTTCCGCTGACTTCTTCGATATCTCCCACAAAGCCGGGCGCATCGTTATCTTCTTCATAATCTGAATAATCCACAGTCACTGCATCCACCGCAGAATTATCTGCGGTAAGCTTCAGCTCTCCCCGCCCTGTGACCTGATTGGTCGAGGCGGTCAGTCTCACGACGTAGCTTTCTTTTTCCAGCAGGGTATGGATGGTCTGAAACGCTTCCTGTACGCTTTCCTTCGTACCATCCACACTGCAGTCGTGGTAATATCCCCGGCAGTTCTTTTCTGCCAGGATCCGATTTCTGGTATAGGAAATCTTCTCCTCCTGCTCCTCCGTCCGGCCGGATTTCGACGGTTTCCGGTTCAGCAGAATCCCGTAAACCGGGACGGACGCCTCCTTTACCGTGTTCGCCGTGGAGACATTGTCAATATCCTTTCCCTTCGAATCATCCTCCCCATCGGTAAGCAGCAATACCACGGTACGCTTTTTCGGCGACGTCTGTTCCTTTAAGACCTGGTTCAGGGAACGGTAGAGAACCGTCTTGCTGTCTGCACTGCTTAAATATTCGATCGCTGCGATTTTTTCGCTGTCACTCTGTTTCTTCTTTTTGTCCTTCTTTCCTACGCTGCTTTTGAAAATCTCCGTTTTCTCTCCGGACGCACTGTTCGTACCCACAGTGTACAGCGTCATCTCATCTCCTGCTTTCAGCGACTGCCGCAGGCCTGCAAGCTGTACCTTCGTCTCTTCGAACTGTTCTTTATTGACCGAGCCGGAATTATCCATCAGGATAATGTATGCGATTCCTTCCCCGCTCTTTTCAAAGGGAAGGATCTCCTCATCCGCCGTAAAGGAAATCTCTCCCATTTTGCCTGTTACCTTTACATCCTCCTTCATCTGGGAGCCTGTCATATACACCTCGATATTCGGCGCCTTTCCAAAGGCCTGCTCCGCTACATAAGGTGTTCTGACCGCAGCGGCCTGCACCTGCCACGCTTTTCCTCCGGTCAGAGCCAAAAGACAGGCTGCTGCGATTCCTATTGTTTTTCCTGCTGTTTTTCTTCCCATGTTCTCTTCCCCCTGCAAAATGGTATAAATAAAAAGCTGGTGTCCCCGATGGTGATCCTGTCATCCTCCTTCAGCTTCTGGGTGGATTCCAGCATCTTTCCATTCAGATAAACCAGGTTTCCGCCCTCTGCCGCTATGTAGAAAGCGTTCCCCTTCGGATCGTAAATGACCGAACAGTGCTTCTCTCTTGAAATCTTCTTGTCATCCACCATGACCACATCCATCGAAGGGCTGCGGCCGACAAAGTTTTTCCCGGCATGAAGCCGGTAGTCCCGTCCCTGTTCGTTCCCGGTCATACAGACCAGCCACCCTGTGACGGGCTTTGCTGCCGTCATGCCAAAAAAGCCAAAAGAAATCGTCTTGTCATCGTCTGCCGCACGTCCTGCGCCGCCCGGCATGGATGCGCCGGATGCACGGCCGATGATATTCCCCAGTTCCTCTCCCAGGGACAGCCCGACCTCTGTGATGGAAATCGTCCGGTCATCCTCCTCAATGTCATTTAACCGCATCCCCAGCTTCTCGCTTGCCTGCTTACAGTGGGGACACGCCTTATGTACACTCGTATCGTACCAGTGTCCGTTCTTACATCTTTTTATCATTTTTCTTTCCTTTTCCCTGCCGGCTGCCGCACGAATACTGCGATCGCCGAGTAGTTATCCATGTTTGTTCCTCTTCCGTTTTCTACTACGATTTTTTCCATAGCCGCCAGCCATTCCTCGGGGCTTTCCGCCTTCTTTAAGGTCCTGCACATCTTTTTTTCATCAATCAGTTCCCAGAATCCATCACTGCACAGAAGAAAGCTGCTGTGCTTTGTCAGTCTGATCCCGTTCACCACCTGATACTTCGGCGTATCCCACACAGTTCCCATGACACGCAGCAGACGGCTTCTGTCCTCATGATGGCGGATGTCCCTGTCCCGAATCTCCCCACGGTTCACCAGCATCTGCGGTACGCTGTGATCCTGGCTTCTCTGTATGTATTTCGCCTTTTCGAAATGATAGATCCTGGAATCCCCCACATGTGCGAACCTTCCCGTATCTCCTTCCAGCGCCAGGCAGGTTACCGTCGTTTTCATAGAATCTCCCGCATGTTCCCGCTCCTGCATTTGTAAAAGCTCCTGCTGTGCATACAGGATCGCTTCCTCGACGGACGCAGAATGCTCCAGTGCATCCTTCATCTGCTCCACGACAAACCGGGACGCCACATCTCCATTCCCGTGGCCTCCCAGACCGTCACAGAGGATAAAGGAACGCCGCTCCTGCCCGACTGCGACGTCCAGAAAATCTTCATTCACCGCACGTTCTCCCCGGTCGGTCAGCATAGCATATGTAATGTGTAACGTCGGCTCCATTGTTCCCTCCTCCTTGTCTTTTTCTACAAGCAACTTCGATATTTGTTATTATGCTGACGCTACCACAGAATAATCCTTCTGTGGTAAACTGCAAAAAAACGCCGGGAAAAGTCAGGAAAAAACGAAAAGCAAAACTCAAAAAGACACCGTCATCTTTCACGGTGTCTTTTCAGGCATGAGAAAAAGACCTGAATAAGAAGAATTTTTCTTCAGGTTTTTTTCTATGTATCGATATTTTTCATTTCCTCTATTGAAAACATAAGACAATATGGTATAATATGTTCATTGAGGCTGATTCTGGAAGCATCCGGGATCACAGACTTACCACAGAAGGATTATTCTGTGGTTTTTTTATCCTTTCTTTCCTCCGGATTTTCACAGTCTCTTCTCTTTTATATGACCAGCTTCATCTCATCCAGAATCTTCTCATGGGCGGAAGCGCTCACGGCTACATAGATCCTTGTCGTTTCGATCCTGCTGTGTCCCAGTACGTCTGCCAGATGCGCCAGATTTTTTTCGATGGCATAAAAGGTTCTGGCAAACAGATGGCGCAGATTGTGCGGAAATACTTTTCTCGCATCTACCTGTGCTTCCTGACACAGCTTTTTCATATCATGGCAGATATTTGACCGGTCCAGAGGTTTGCCGCTCCTTGTCCGAAAAATGTGACCGTCTGCAATCCCCTGTTTCTTTGCGTATTTTAAAAGTTTGCTGCGCAGCTCCTTTGGCAGAATGACGACGCGGCTTTTCCCTTTCATACGGATTTCGGCCCGCCCTTTTTTTGCCGCTTCCACCGTAATAAATACCAGCTCACTGACGCGAATGCCCGTGCAGCAGACAGACATCATCAGAAGATGCAGCCGCTCATTGTTTGTGGCTGATGCGGCAGCCAGAAGCCTTTCATATTCTGCCTTTGACAGTTCTTTTTCCTCCTCCAGAAACATCTGCTGCTGCACCGCTAAAAATTTCACTCCGCATTCCTGCCAGCCCTCAAACTTCAGAAACGCATTGATAGCCGACAGCGCTCCATTGACCGTCCGCGCCTTGTTTTTCTCCTGCAAGGCTTCCCGGTAATCCAGAAGTCTCTCCCGATTCAGCTCTTTTCCGTTTAAAAAACCGCTAAGCTGCTGCACCGCCCGGACATATTTATTGATGGTAGCTTTCGCTTTTTCATTTAAATACAGGCTGTTTTCAAATGCCTGTATCTCCAATTCTGTAATTGTTCTCATTGTTTATCCCTCCGAAATGACTGTTTTCACACAAGACTCAAGATATGCTTTCGCCTTCTCTTTTATTATGTATTCTTATTATCTTACTTCTTTGTTTGAATTATACGCATTTCTTCTATAGAAATAAACATCTGCCCGGAGGATTTTTCTTCTCCAACGCATAAACGTTGTCAGCGCTCTCCCGCGCGCAAATCTTGATTTTTAACCATGCCGACGCTATAATCAGGATAAATGAAAGATAACAAAAAGAGAGTTTTTCCGAAAGGAGCTGCAAAAATGCCACTCACAATATTTGATTCTGTTTACAAAGAAATATTTCCCTTTTGGGATGAAATATCAGAAACAGAAAAAGACTATATCTGCCAGAACTCTTCTGAGCTTACCTACCCCAAAGGAACCCATATCCACGACGGCAGCGAGTGCTCCGGCGTCATCCTGGTACGCTCCGGCAGCCTCAGGCTCTATATCATGTCCGAGGAAGGCAGGGACGTCACCCTCTACCGTCTGCACAAAGACGATCTGTGTATGCTGTCTGCCTCCTGCGTGCTTCAGGCGATCACTTTTGACGTGTTTATAGACGCTGAGGAGGACAGCGGATGCTATCTGATTAACGGTTCTGCCTTTGCAGCAGTTTCCGGGCGGAATCCGGCCATTAAAATATTTGCCCTCGAAACGGCCGTCAGCCGATTCTCCGACGTTATGTGGGTGATGCAGCAGGTTCTGTTCATGAGCCTGGATAAGCGCCTTGCCATCTTCCTTTCGGATGAGGCGGCGCGAACCGGCTCCGATACCATTGCACTGACACACGGGCAGATTGCCAAATATATCGGCTCTGCCCGTGAGGCTGTATCCCGTATGCTGAAATACTTTACAAATGAAGGAATTGTAGAAGTTTCCCGCGGAGGTATTAAAATCCTCGACAAAAAGCGTCTCCGGAAATTAGCCCTCTAACATCGCAAGAATCTGGGCCTTCGGTTTTGCGCCTACCGATTTTTCCACAACCTTGCCTTCCTTCATTACAATCAGTGTAGGAATGCTTGCAACACCGAAGGTCTGCGCCAGTTCCAGTTCATTGTCCACATTGATTTTGCCTACCAGATACTGCGGATTCTCCTCTGCGATTTCATCCACGATCGGAGATACCATACGGCACGGACCGCACCAGTCGGCATAGAAATCCAAAAGAACTGGCTTTTCGCTGTTTTTTACTGATTCAAAATTATTTTTACCTACCTTGAGTACTGACATAATCTTTTCCTTCCTTTCCTTTGTTTATGTTCTTAGTATAACCCATATTTGTTATTATTTCTGTGATCATGTCACATTTTTCGCTTTACATATCAACTGCGTCATCGTTCCCATTGGAGCTGGAAAACTGATCAAAAACATCATAACACAAAATGCCGGCAAAAGATAAAAAATTTCACTTTATTGTGCTAAAAATCTTTTCTCTTGACACACAGGTAACTTGTTGCTATAATTCAGACATGCAACAAGTTACCTTTCAGGAGGAATTTCATGAATTTAGATGATCTGATTACAAGATTTTCGAGCACTACAGAAAATCAAAGAAAGGCTATTTTCAGCACCTTATTTATCGCCGGAAATAAGCTGCAAACACTTTTTGACAACCACATTCCGGAAATATCACTAAAGCAGTTTATGCTGCTGTCAATCGTCAGACAATCAAAAGACCCGCTAACCTTTACCCGGTTAGGAAACCTGCTGGGCTGCTCAAGGCAAAACATCAAAAAATTAGCTGATGTTCTGATGAAAAAAGGCTTTGTCACGATTGAGCAAAGTCCTTTCGATGCAAGAGCCCTGTGCATTTGTCCGACAGAAAAAGTAAATCATTATTTTCAAAACGATTTTTCTGAATACCAGGGAGAGCTAAAATATCTGTTTGAAGTCTATACAGAAAAAGAACTTGAAACACTTTTTCTTCTTTTATCAAAATTATATGCGGGAATCGAAAATCTTGAAAAGAAGATTGCCATAGAAAATTCAAAAAAGGAGATTTAGA
Source organism: uncultured Lachnospiraceae bacterium (assembly GCA_937965795.1). Classification (GTDB taxonomy): domain Bacteria; phylum Bacillota; class Clostridia; order Lachnospirales; family Lachnospiraceae; genus Hominisplanchenecus_A. The sequence goes on from CALCMD010000042.1 coordinate 14,600, forward strand.
AATTGAAAACCATCGTAATCTACCATTCGCAAACAGGATTTACAAAACGCTATGCCCAATGGATAGCGGAAGCGTCCGGCGCTGATTGTCTGGAACTTTCCGCAGCCAAAAAGAAAAATATGGCTCCGTACGAAGCAATTATTTACGGTGGCTGGGCATGTGCGGGCGGAATCAGCAAACTTAGTTGGTTCAAAGGGAATATCGACAAATGGGCCGATAAAAAGCTGATTGTATTTTGTGTTGGCGGAAGTCCGGCCGACAGTCCGGAAATCGCGCCGACACTGAAACAGAACTTTAAAGAATCTGAATTAAAAAAAGTCCGTGTATTTTATTGCCCTGGAGGATTTAACTATGAAAAAATGTCTGCTCCCTCCAGGCTTATGATGAAGCTGTTTCTAAAATCACTCAGAGCCAAAAAGGACAAAACAGAGGCGGAGCAGGAAATGATTCGAATGATTTCTTCGTCCTATGACATTGCAGACAGGAAATATATTGAACCTATTCTAGAATGTTTAAAAAAATAGAATATCATCTGAATGCTATTACTCACGATTCCCTATAAACGTAAAAAGGCGCATGGATTATAATTTACTGTTCCATACGCCTTTGCGTTGTCATTTTGATATTGAATTGTTTGTTACTTGCCTATGCCATTTGCATAACCTCATTTTCAAGTTGCTTTAATTCGTCAAGTGATAATTCCGGAATATAGTCTGCGATTTCTTCAAGTGGCATTTTACCCTTTTTTATCATTCTTTTCGCCGTTTTTTTTGCATTATCTAATGCCGCTTCATTCCTCATATCCTCCATAATTTTACACATGGTCGCCACTCCTTTCTCGTCCTGCTTAAAATATCGTGCTTTCCTGGCAAGTTCCTCATAATTCATATCATCCGGATTGGTGCATGAAAAATCGTGCATTAGCTTACCGACTTCATCATTGCCTCTATATTTGCCATTCACATATAGGATATGCGAACCGTCGCCAAACAATACTTTATTTTCCCCAATCGTAACATATCTCTCTACTGGATATATCGGCTGATTTCCTTGCATTACATCATTTTCTGTAATAAAAACAACATAGCTATCGGGGATATCTTCCGTATCATCTCCAGGTTTTAATATATGTGCATCCAGCAAACTGCTGTTATGCCTTGCTCTTTTTGCGCCTGCTCCTGCGTCCAATCTCTGTATTTCCACATCAAATTCTTTATCGGTACTGTCAACAGCATGAACATCTAAAACAGCAGAACGTCCCTGCAAATTTCTCATCGGCTCCTGTGTTCGAACCGATTTAATCTTTATATCCTTCCGCCCTAAAACAATCCGAAGTATCAATTCTACACCTTCAAAATTATCTGCAAGACAGACAGTCATAAAATCATCGTCCATATATCTGAATGATTTCAAACGCTCTAAATCCTGTTGATATGCCTGCTCCGCTGTATTCAAAAATATCACCTTCTTTCGACAGCTTTATTATACATCTAACAACATCTTTTGAAAACTGAATTTTTCATGAATTTTTCTTATGAAATTTTTCTTACCTCAACTTATCACATCATCCGCCTGCGAAGCGTTTGACAGAGCAGCGACGCCGCTATCAAAACACCTGCCGCAAACAGCCAGATTTTTGCCTTATAATCTCCAGGCGTTGGAACCAGCGTTCCCTCACAATCCTGCATTTTCAACCGTCCGAATTTCAGCTTTCTGTTTGGGAAACGGCATTTCTCTATCTTTTTCAGCTTTCTTCTTTCTTAGATAGATTCAGTTTATGAAAATCTGTCTGCGGTGCATGGCAGGTTCCATTTTCACAGAGATACCATTTCGTCTGTACGGATACCGGATATGATGCAGTAAACGGCGCCAGCTCTGACAGCTTCTCTTTATTCTCCGCTGATTGAAAAAGAATGCTTAAATCATGCGCCGGATTCTCCCGAAGATAAGACAACAGTTCCTTTGGCGCCCCGGCTCCGGTACAGACCAGCTCCTTATGCGGATAGAATGCCCGTGCCATCGCCATTAAGGAAAAACAGTGTGCGGCAGGATACTCTCTGACACATCCGGCCATAAATCTATGCTGACGATCCGCCGCTTCCCGAAACAGAGTTTCACCCGTGAGAGCCGCCAGCTCCTCTAATACGGCTTCCGCCACGGCGTTTCCGGACGGAACGGCCCCGTCATAAGTTTCTTTGGGGCGTGTGATTAAAGTCTCGGCATCATGGGCAGTCAGGTAGTACCCGCCATGTTCCTTATCCTCAAACAAATCGATCATCTGTTTCGCCCGAAATACGGCTTCTTCCAAATAGGCGGTTTCAAATGTAGAACGGTACAGTTCAAGCAATGCCAGCGCATACACAGCATAATCATCAAGCTGCCCGGCATGGGCGGCTTCTCCGTCACAATAGCGGATAAAAAGCCTGTTCTCTCCGTCCGTCATTTTTTCACAAATGAAGTTTCTTGCTTTTTGCGCAGCCTCCCTATAGCATGGATAATCAAGAATCCGTCCGGCCCTTGCCAGGGAAAGGATTGTCCATGCGTTCCATGACAGCAGGATTTTGTTGTCGAGATGAAGCTGTGCTCTCGCTCTTCGGTACGCATAAAGACGCTGCAAACGGGAATCATCCGCAGTCCACGCCTGATCCTTTTTCCCGATTCGGTTTGGGATGCTCTGTCCTTCAAAATTCCCGCGTTTTGTAATATTGTAAGCCTGGCAGAATGCTTTGCCGTCCCGTTTCCCAAGCGCCTGTATTACTTCATCCGGGGTAAACACATAATATTTTCCCTCAACACCGTCACTGTCCGCATCCTGCCCGCAATAAAACCCGCCCTCCGGCGCAGCCAGCTCTCTTAAAAGATATCCGGCCGTCCGCTCTGCAATCTTCGCATAAAACGCCTTTTTGGTAAGCTGAAAAGCTTCCAGATATGCGAGAATCAACAGGGTATTGTCATACAACATTTTTTCAAAATGCGGCACAAGCCACTTCTGATCGGTAGAATAACGGGAAAACCCACCGCCTACCTGATCAAAGATTCCTCCGTCAGCCATCGCTTTCAAAGTAACCTCTGCCATGTGCAGAGCTTCCAGTAGTTTTTCGGTCTCATACATCCGCATCAGAAAGAGCAGATTGTGCGGCGTTGGGAATTTCGGCGCTGCGCCGAATCCTCCCCAATCCGAATCAAACGTTTGCAAAAGCAGGCGATAACCTCTGTGTAAAAGGGCTTTGTCCATCTCGCCGGATTCCGTCAAATCATCCCTTTGCAGCACAGATGTAATCTGCTCGCTTGACTTTTGAATCTTTTCACGCTCTTCCCTCCAAAGGTGCGATATTTGACGGAGCAAATCAGCAAGTCCCGGCCGTCCATACCCGCTTTTCTTCGGAAAATAAGTTCCTGCAAAAAACGGCTTCTGTTCCGGCGTCATAAAAATCGTCAGCGGCCAGCCGCCGGACCCGGTCAGTGTCTGGCAGACCGACATATAGACAGAATCAATGTCAGGCCGTTCTTCACGGTCAACCTTAATGCAAACATAAGCATCGAGCAGCCTGGCAATTTCAGCGTCCTCGAAAGATTCATGCGCCATGACATGGCACCAGTGACAGGTAGAGTAACCGATGCTTAAAAAAACCGGTTTATCCTCCGCTTTTGCCTTTTCAAAAGCCTCCCTGCACCACGGATACCATTTTACCGGATTGTCTTTATGCTGTAACAGATAGGGCGACTTCTCATTTATAAGTCTATTGGCCATCTTTTATCCCTCCATACACATTCTTCTGGCGTCTTATTCTGATTTCCCTTCATCATTCGCCATTTTCGTATACCTCGCTTCTGTATCGAATAGTGTGTCCTGAAATTAAAATACTACTCTGTCAAGAAGAAATTTAAGGCACAGAGGGTTTTATTCCTTCTGTGCCAAAATCGTTCTTTTGAAAACTAACTCGCTTTATATTCCAATTCCAATTCTTCCGCAAGGTACGCATCACTCATACAGTGCATATCGGAAACACCGTCCCGAAGCAGCAGATAGACTTTGGAACGGTAGAAGAAGTCCAATGCCACATCCAACGAGATATCCTGACGTTCTGCAAAACACTCGATTACACGGGTGTATTTTTGGGGGAGCAAAATTGGATTTGCATTCATAACAGCTCACTCCCTTCAAAATGCAGCAACACCACCAACCACAAGGTCATAATCCGTAATATCCTTTCCACTACGGCAATTCAGAATAAAATCCAGCCAGTTCTCGGAGTAGGAATCAAACTTCCACACCCCTTTCTTTCATCACATCAACAAGGTCGTTTACGATATAATCCCGGCTCTGCGTGTGCAGAACTTCATATTCCGGCACAATGTAGCCGTTCAGAATGTCACTTTTTTCCGTAAACGCTTTATAAACCAGTTCTGCATCCACACCAAGATTTGCTGCGACATTTTCGATACAAAATACTGCAAATTCCAGTTCTCTGGAATTTTTGATTTTTTCTTCCGGCATCCTGCTCCGCACCTCCTATATTTTTATCATACCATAGGAATGCGCTTTGAACAATTAAAAAATACCACTTATCAAAGAGAACCTCCGAAATACCGTGATAAAATCACCATCCCATTTCCATAAGCCATCTGTTTACTTTATCTTCCCGCTGCTTTTTATTTCCGGATACCGTCTTTCCCAACTTCAACTCTCCGCAGATGCGGCCGTCCAGCAGATACAGAATCCGGTCGCAGACACTTGCAACCCTGCTGTCGTGCGTAACCATCAGCACTCCCGTTCCTTCACGGTTCAGCTTGATCATCTCTGCCATGACCTCTGACGCAGCGTTCTTATTTAAAGCTCCTGTCGGCTCGTCTGCAAATAAAATTTCCGGTACGTTCATCATGCTTCTGCAAATGCAGGCGCGCTGAAGCTGTCCCCCGGACACCTCTGTGATCCTGCGTTCTTCCAGACCGGAAATGGACAACTTTCGCATCAGCGTTTTGGCTGCCGCTGTAAGTTCAACTTTTGATTTTCCATGTCTGCCCCTGTTTGCCTGCATAGCCGGGAGCAGGATATTGTCCAAAATATTCAAATTCGCCATCATATTCATCTGCTGGAATACAAAGCCCATACGGTGCAGGCGCAGCTTCGCCTTTTCATCCTCTGTCAGCCCGGTAATCTCTGTCTCTCCAAGCCATATCTTTCCGCGGGAGGGCTCATCCATCCCTGCCGCCTGATAGAGAAGCGTAGACTTTCCGGAACCGGACGGACCCATGACTGCCAGCATCTCCCCTGGCGCCATCTCAAAAGAAACGTCGTTTAAGATCCCATCCTTACATAAATTTTCCACTCTTAATAATTTGTACATTCCATTTATTCCTTTCCCCTACAGCACTCATAAGCTTTGATCTGCCCAATCTTTCGAATACCTGCCAGAACCGCCAGGACTGCCGGTCCTAACAGAACCACCGGTATCAGCCCCACGATCCGCTCCCAGGAAATCACAAACTGAAAGCTGTCCGCTCCAAAAGATTTCAGAATCAGTCCGCAAAGGCTTTCACCGAACAGATTCCCGCTCACAATACCGCTTATAATTCCTGCGCTAACAGGAAACAGTCCTTTTCCGAAATAATCTTTCTTTATATCTGAACCGGTAAATCCAAGCGCTTTATGCAGCGAAACCGTATAGCGCTCTTTCTCCACAATCAGCCGCACAAACAGCATAACAACTACAAATATTACAAGCGCCGCAACAGCCATTGCTACTCCGGATGCCAGTCGAAGCTGCCCCAGCGTCTGACCATAGGTAGCTTTCACATAATCTGCAAGATCCGTCACATCGGCGCCCATTTGCCCGTATTGTTTCATCCACGCTTCTTTGTCCGCAGATTCGCTCAAAGAAACATACAAAACGCTCCATACGGCAGGTGAATCGTCACCCACGCTATACGCCTTTGCCGTCTTGCCCCCGTTTGTAATATCGGAATAAATGCCGCAGACCGTATAGTCGACCCTTTCTCCTTCCACCATAAGCTGTAAGGCATCTCCAACAGACAGCTTAAGCTCCTCTGCATTTATGGAGGACAGTGCGATCTCTGTCTGATTCCTGGGAAATGTTCCCTCTAAGTAATTTACAGGAAAGATGCTATGGTCGCCTGTTTCTACCGTCAGATGAACCGTTTCCCCATCCGTTAGGACTGCCGGACAGGACTTTGTTCGCAGTACCGCATACTGTTTCACCCGTGTATCCTGTTCCAGCGCCGCAGCAATCTGTTCCGTTGCCGCATCAATGCTTTCGCTTTGGCGCACGTCCATGCGAATCTCACTGTTTCCGATTCCCATACAGGTTACAAATTCCGGCGCTGACATCGTGCTGTATAAATTCTGCGGCACGATGACCAGTAAGGTACAGGCCGCGGCAACGAATCCGATGAGGAAAGACTGCCCTCTGCCCGTTCTCCTTATGCCTTTCGAAGATTTTTTCTCCGGCAGGTCAAACAAGGCTTCCAGTGCAGACAGCTTCTCGATCTTTTTCAGGGAACGCCCGACAGAAAAAAGAATGATTCCCTCTATGAGACATGCGGACAAAACAGCCAGGACAAATGACTGGACTCCGCTGTACGCTCCCCCATACAGCTCCCGCATCTGTTTGGCCAGAGGATTCTTCAAAAAGGAGGCAGCCAAAAGGCCAGCAAGCGCCCCGCATCCGGAGAACAGAATATATTTTGCAAAATAGAGACTCCGGACTTCTGCTTTTCCCACGCCAAGAGCCTTTAGCATTCCTATCTCTTTCCTGTCCCGTTCCATTTGTAAGAGCAGCATGAACCGGATACACAGCATAGAGATCAAAAGAATTACGATACTTAACAGAAAGATTACAAAAATCATAGCTCCGTCGGATAAGGCATTCATCATGCGGATAAGCGGCCTGGTAATTGCCGGGCCATTAGCCGGAAGCTCTTCTGCGGCATATGCCGTGCTGAACCTGTTGACTTGCGCACCGTCATGCAGCAAAAACTCAATCAGATACTCCTCCTCTCCCTTTGCTTTGATCTCTTCGTAATCGGCTGCATTCACAAGGAACCGCTTGGACGAAGCCATCATGGAATTCATCTGCGCATCCCGGATAAAGCCTGCAATCTGAAGCCTGTTGTCTCCGACTTCCATAATGTCGCCAACGGACAGATGATACTGGGTTCGATAGCAGACCGGAACATAGACTTCTCCCCTCAAAACCTCCGGCATTCCATTTTCCATATCCAGCAGATAGTCAAAACGCTCTCCCTGCACGCAAAGTCCGTTGTCCTGCGTGCTGTCCGCAAGGCTTTGACCGCCCAGGGTAATCCGGCTGTTATCCAGATTCAGAAAACGGCTAACCTGCCATTCTTCTACCTCCTCACGGCTTTCGGCAAAACGGGCTATTTCTGAAAGATCAATGTCTCCTGCATTCATCTGTATATAATCAGGAACCTCTGCTTTCTCCATCAGGCTGCCTATAGCTCCCAGCAGGCTGGATGCCAGCAGCACGGTAAGGGCAAGCAGCATTGCCGAAACTCCCATAAAAAAGACGGTGGCAGCCGAGGACAGCTTATTCTGTTTTATATCATTCCATATCAGATTTCTTATCATAAGATCTCCTCTTTCCTTATTTCTGCCCACGCCCTTTTGGCGTCATGGTATGCCCACAGGGCGCTTCCAGTGTCCTTACGCTTTTCATCGGATACAAAAGCAATGCCGTCAGACTGAGTAAAACACCCGCCGCTATGACAATTCCCGCCGCTCCACGGCCTACGCTGATTTGAAGCTGCGCTGCCATTCCATCTGCCGCCGCCCCCGCAATGCCGTATGCAGCGACATATCCAATCTGGGAGAGAAAACCAATCAACCCCCACGCACGTCCCTGTAATTCATCCGGTATATTGATTCTTACCAGATAGTCGAGACAGTTATTGGCAAAAGGCAGCATGGCAAAAAAGAGAAAACCAAACAGACAGATCACATAAATATTTTCCCAGACGCCAAATCCTGCCATACCGATTCCGGCAATAAACAAAGAACTGCTAAGGATTCTTAGATATCCCCGTTTGATTCCTTTTGCTCCCAAAATCAAACTGGATACCAGCATTCCGCAGGCGCAAACGGTTTCTCCGATACCAAGAACCGCACTGTCTGCGAAGTCCAGAATCACAGGCTGGGCAAGAATCTGAAAAGTCCCCATAAAGAAGGTGATCAGGGCGGATACCGTAATCAGAATCAGGATTCCTCTCTTACCCGTAATCGCTCTCCAGCCCTGTTTCAAACTCTCCGCAAAAGATTCCCGGTGCTCTTCCGCCTTTCCTGCAATCTCTTTTTTTACCACGGCCGCCCCGATCACCGTAGGAAAAAAGGTACAGACGTCGATCACAAGCAGCAGTTTGATGTCACTGACTACCAGCAGCGCCCCGGCCAAAGCGGGCGATATCAAATATCTTGCGCTCCCGGCAATACTCACCATGCCGCTTGCCTTTGAGTATTCCTCTTTGGTGAGCAAATCTGTGATTGTCGCCCGGTAGGATGGTTCCAGAAGCGCCGAAAAGGAAGCGCTGACAAACACACCGATACAGATTTGATATAACGCCGCTTCGCCCTGCATCATGCAGATCAGTATGTACAGGATGCCCAGGGCTGAACAGCCGTCTCCAATCATCATGAGCAGCCGCCTGTCATGCCGGTCTGCCAGCACGCCGGCAGGAACGCTGAGTAAAAGCGTCGGCAGGAAAGCCAGCAGCGTTACAAGCGCCATGCTCGCCGCGCTTCCTGTCTGCCGAAACACATATACGCCCAGGCCGAAGCTGGTAAGCCCGCCGCCTATGGCGGATATAAATTCCCCCGCCCACAGCAGCATAAATTTTGAAAAATTGCTTTTCTTTTTGTTCATTTTAATCTCCCTTTCCAGACTGAATGTCAGTCGGTTATGTGGCGTAAAAGAAAGGAACTGATGTGTTCCTCTGCTTTTTCGCTGCTGTCACAATTACATCGGCGTCCCTACTTCAATCAGGTTGCCAATTTCATAAATCTTTCTCCCTGCCTTCATCCTTTTCAAAAATCGGAAGAATGACCGCCTGCATACTTCCTTCTTCCATTCCAAGCAGGCGCTCCAGATTATAAATGAAAGCCGCTATCTTTTTATACTGTTCTTCCCTGCTGCGTTCTGCGAGATCATCAAACACTGTATTGCTGTACAAAAGCGCCATTTCTGCTACTTCCGCCGGATATTTCGTCCGGCATATTCCCTGGTTAATTCCTTCTTCTATCAGAGTGGTAATCAGCGGATTTACTCCAGCCAACAGCTCTTCCTGCATCTTCTGGTGCATCAGGGCATTCTGCGGCTTATGTACCTGCTCCATAATTTCATTCCCCAGATCATCATTCACATTTAATGCTTTCATCATCATCGTCAGACGCTGGAAAACCGGAATTTCCTTTCTCCCGGCAATCGCCTTCGCTTTCTCCACCAGCCTGGATGTTAAGCGGTGAATGATTCCATCCAGAATATCTTCTTTTGACTTAAAGTGATAATACAAGGTCCCTCTGGCAATCCCGATTTCGTCCAGAATATCCGTTATGCTGGTGTAATCAAAACCTTTTATCATAAACAGCTTTTCCGACACATTCAGTATTTCATTGCGCCGCTCTTCTGCTTCTTTAACAACTCTCATCACGTTTGGCCGTCCTTATATTTCATTGAAATGAATCTCGACCGACTAACAGTCGGTAATTCATTTTAACATAATGATTTCTGTATGTCAATCACGTTTTTGACTTCTTTATTTGTGATCTCTCCCCTTCCCCCTATATACCGAATGATTTTTTTCTGATTCTCATTCAAATTATCCGTACCTTATCCATACTTTTCCGTACTTTATCCGTATTTTCCCCAGTTCTCGTTTCATCGGAAAAACGAAATAAATTAATACGAAAACTTCCGGCGATTCCCATCAACTCCGGCTCTTCTAATTTAAGAAACCGCTCACTTCAAATCAGATGATCTTTCAACGCCGTGACAAAAATTCTCCGCATTATCAGAAAAAGAACGTGACTTTGAGCAAGTTCTCTGTAACGTTCTTTTCCATCTTCGTCTGTCCGGACTTTAATGCTCCAGCATGTTTTCAATAAATATCCCATAACCGCTGGTAGAATCCTGAATGAATACATGCGTCACAGCGCCAATGAGCTTTCCATTTTGCAGAATCGGGCTTCCGCTCATCCCCTGCACGATACCGCCTGTTTTTTCCAGAAGTACCGGGTCAGTCACGCGTATCACCATACTTTTATTCGCATCTCCGCTGTTCAGGTAGATTTTCTCAATCTCAACCTGATATTCCTTCACCTCCCCGTCCACGGAGCAATAAATCGTTGCAGGACCTTCTTCCACCTCCTGCTTATAAGCAATCTCCACTGGTTCCGTCCCGGATACTGTGCCCGCCATCTGTTCATTCAGCGTACCAAAAATACCTTCGTTCGTATTTGAACTGATTTCTCCCAATTCCTCCTCTGTACGGTAGTGAATGACTCCCGACAGCTCGCCCGGCACGCCGCGCTCACCTTTCGTTACGGACAGAATATCCGTCTGATACAGCGTTCCCCCGGAAACATTCAGAAGCCCTCCGGTATCTACATCGCTGATTCCATGCCCCAACGCTCCAAATCTTTTATCCTGATCCACGTAAGTTAATGTACCGATCCCCTGCGTATCATCACGCACCCAGATTCCCAGCTTGTACTCCTCCTTTCCGGTGTGTACCGGAACCAGCTTCAGACTGGTAGGTTCCCCGTTTCTCTGTACGTCCAGGACAACTTCCTTTCCTTCACTGTGATTGACGATGTCGATCAGCTCTTCTTTGCTTTGTATCTGCCTTCCATTGATCGTCATAATGTAGTCTCCTGACTGAACGACATTCAATGCGGGTTCATAATCCAGGCCGTCCATCCCACTCACGGTTCCGGTTCCCACAACCAGAATTCCCGTGGTTTTCATGTAGATACCGATCGCTTCCCCGCCCGGTATCACACTTTTCTCCTCCACCTCACAGACCTCTATATCCTTAATGGGGATTACGCCTAAAAGACTACAGCTTATTTTTACTGCGCCTTTGGGAATATTGGATTCCTCTCTGCCTCCTGCTTCCACTGCCTCCTGTTCTACCATCGGCAGATTCAGCCTGATCTCTTCCTGCTTTTTTCCCCGGACGACCTTCACCTCATCAGGAATGCTGCCCTTTATGAAAAAAAATCCTGTGAAAGCCATGACACACAATAACACAGAAATCGTGACTCCAAACCTTTTCACCATAATCTCCACATCCTTTCGCATAAAACATAAGGATGTACATTCGTGTGTACATCCTTTTACGCTTCTAGTATGTGAAATAATATGATTTTCAGTCTAGTAGATTTTTACTGGTTAGCCAGCAATTCCGGTCGCCTTTTACCTGCCGCCTGTTTCCTTCTTTATCCGAACCGCCAGCTCTTTCATTTCTCTCGCACTCTCCAGCACCGTCGGGGTAATCTTTGCACCGCCAAGAATACGTGCCAGTTCTTCCACGCTCTCAGTTTCGGAAAGTTTTCGAATAGAAGTGGTCGTGATCTGATTTTCTACCTTTTTCTCAATCACATAATGGCTGTCCGCCATCGATGCGATCTGTGCCAGATGTGTAATGCAGATCACCTGATGATTCTTCGCGATCACCGCCATCTTTTCCGAAACCTTCTGTGCGGTTCTTCCGCTGATTCCTACATCAATTTCATCAAAAATCAGGGTTTCCGTAGCATCCTTATCTGCCAGAACTGCCTTGATCGCCAGCATGATTCTGGACATCTCGCCGCCGGAAGCCACCTTGTGAAGCGGTTTCATTCGCTCGCCGGGATTGGTGGAAATCATAAAACAGATATCGTCAAAGCCCAGCATTCCCGGATGCTGCATCCGCTCAAACGTGATTTCAAATTCCACATCCAGGAAATTCAAATCCACCAGCGCACTTTTGATCTTGCCGCCAAGTTCGGAAGCATAGCGCTTTCTGATCTCGGACATTTTCTTCGAATTTTCCAGCAATTCCCTTTCGCACTGTCCAAATTCCTTCTTAAGTCCGGAAAGATAAGCATCGTAGTTCTCCAGTACATTTAGTCTTTCCTGCTTTCTTTCCTGGTATTCCAGAATTTCGGAAATCCGGTTTCCATATTTTGATTTTAAATGATTGATCAAATCCAGTCTCGTTTCAATTCTGAAAAACTCCGCTTCATCGAAACTCAGACTATCCACATAGCTGGAAAGCTCCCGGTTGAAATCACTCAGAAGATTGTCGATGTCATAAAGCTGGTCGTTCAGTCCCGCTATTTCTTCGTCAAAATCTGCCGCGCCGCTCAGACTTCGGATCGCTCTTCCCGTCATTTCCGCCGCGCCGCCATCGGACGAAAGCAGGGAAAATACTTCCGCTGCCGCCTCTGCAATCTTTCTGCCGTTTATCATCCTGCGGTATTGCTCTTCCAGCTTCTCGTCCTCGCCCTCCGACAGAGCCGCCGTCTCAATCTCTTCGATTTCAAAACGCAGAAAATCCGCTTCTTTTGCCCTTTCCTTTTCATCGTTCTGCATGTCCAGAAGTTTTTTCTTCTGCTCCTGCCAGCGCCGGTACAGCATTTCATTTTTGATACGGTAAGGTTCCAGTTCCTCTTTCGCATACTCGTCCACGATCGCCAGATGGTTTTTCTGATACAGAAGCGACTGATGCTCATGCTGCCCGTGAATATCGATCAGCACCTCCGCCGCTTCCCGGATGCGCGCCGCCGTGACCGTTTCCCCATTGATTTTGCTGATGCTTCTTCCGTTTACCAGTTTCCGGGTGATGATGACCTGATCGTCCTCCGCCGAAATCTCCAGTTCTTCGAGACGTTTCCTGATTTTCTCATTTTCCACGGAAAAGACCAGCTCCACCAGTGCGTAATCCGCATCCTCTCTGGCAAATCCTTTGAAGCCCGCAGCTCCCAGCGCTACGTTTACCGCCCCGATGATAATCGACTTTCCGGCGCCTGTCTCGCCTGACAGGATATTCAGCCCCGGCGAAAGCTCCACTTCCGCCTCCTGTATCAATGCCATGTTCTTTACATGAATGTTCCACAACATAGTTTTTCTGCTCTCTTTCGTCTCTGTTACTTTCCGATGATCCGATTAATCTTATCCATCACAAGAAGCGTATCGTCCACGCTTCGGATAGCGCACATCACCGTATCGTCGCCGGCAATGCTGCCCGCCACCTCCGGCCAGTGCATGGCGTCAATCGCCGCCGCTACCGCCATTGCCATTCCGGACACTGTCTTTACCACCAGAATATTCTGCGCCATATCCATCGCCACAAAACCATCTTTTAAAATACGCAGATACTTTTCATCCATCCCTGTGCTGTGCGCGTGCATAACTGCATATTTCTGTTTGCCCCCGTTCATGGAAATCTTTGTCAGCTTCAGCTCCCGGATGTCCCTGGAAACTGTGGCCTGCGTCACCGCAAAGCCTTCCTGATTCAGACGTTCCGCCAGTTCTTCCTGCGTCTCAATCTCGTAATGATTGATCAGATCAATGATTTTTGCATGTCTTTCTATCTTCACTCCATATCCTCCTGCCCGTTACTGATTGCTCATCTTCTTTCTGAGCACCTCTAAAAAGCTGATATTATTGATTTTTATCAGTCTCGCACATCTGGCGGCTCTGCGGATCGTCACCTGATCGCCGCATCCGAGGCTGATACAGGTATCGCCGTCAAAGGTAGCTACTGCTCCTTCTGCTGTCCGCCTGTGTCCCTCTTTTACTTCCACTGTAATTTCCACATCGTCCGGAAGTACGATGCTTCTCGTATTTAACGTATGGGGTGCGATCGGACTGAGCAGGATCAGCGAAGCCTCCGGCGACACGATCGGGCCGCCTGCCGACAAGCTGTAGCCGGTGGAGCCCGTCGGTGTGGAAATAATAATGCCGTCCGCACTGTAAGAGTTTAAAAATTCCCCATTGACATAAATATTAAAATCAATAATACGTGGTTTCCCGTCTCTTCCGATCACAATATCATTCAGGGCAATATCTTCCATCAGCTTTTTCGTCTTTCGGAACGCCGTTCCCTCCAGCATCATCCGCCGCTCCGTCACATATTCATCCCGCATCAGCTTATCCAGCGCAGGCATTACGTTCTGGCGCTCGATTTCAGCCAGATACCCCAAAGTCCCCAGATTGATACCCAGAAGCGGAATGTCTTTTTCCCCCAGATCGCGGCATGCCTGCAAAAGCGTCCCGTCACCGCCGATCACCAGCACGCATTCAATATCCTCCGGTATCTGTGCGGCGTCCGTATAACGATATGCCTGTCCGCTTCCATGCTGCGCCTGCTCCTGAATCATACAGGATTTTCCCTTTTCCGTCAGATACTGCTGGACGAATCTGGCAGTTTCCAGCTCCGGATCTTTCATATTGTTTGCAATAATATAAAACTTTTCCATATTATTTATCCAATTCTCCGTGCGCCGCTTTTACCGTGTCTTTCACCGAAAAATCCACGTCTTCCCAGAGGGTTCCCTCTTCCCGCTTTTTCAGATGCAGCAGGTATTCAATGTTCCCCTCCGGGCCTTTGATCGGTGAAAACTCCAGATGCAAAGCCTCAAAAGAAATGCTCTGCGCATACGCCAGAACTTTATGAATCACTTCCTCGTGGACTTTGCCGTCCCTGACCACGCCTTTCTTTCCTACCTTTTCCCTGCCCGCCTCAAACTGCGGCTTAATCAGGCAGACAATTTCCCCATCCTCCGTCAGAAGATTTCTTACCGGAAGGAGTACCTTTGTCAAAGAAATAAAGGATACGTCAATCGAAGCAAATTCTGCCGGCTCCTCTATATTTTCGGGTGTGACATACCGGATATTCGTCTTTTCCATGCAGACAACTCTCTCGTCCTGCCTGAGCTTCCAGTCCAACTGCCCATGCCCTACATCAACCGCATAAACTTTCACCGCTCCGTTCTGTAACATACAGTCTGTGAATCCTCCCGTGGACGAACCTACATCCATGCAGACCTTCCCCTCCAACGAAAGATCAAAATGACTCATCGCCTTTTCCAGCTTCAGACCACCCCGGCTCACATATTTCAGCGTACTCCCTTTCACCTCAATCTGAGCGGTTTCCTTAAACATGGAGCCTGCTTTGTCCTCGCGCTGTCCATCTACGAACACATTCCCGGACATGATAATGGCTTTTGCCTTTTCTCTTGACGCCGCCAGATTCCTCTGCACCATCAATATATCCAAACGCTCTTTCATCTCTATCTCCTGCTGCTTTTTCACCTGTGTCTGTTCTTTTTCCGATCTGCGGTCTATCTTTTATCCGATGTCCCTTGCGAACAGATACCCAGGTATTCCGCTAAAATTCTCTTTTCAATAGACTCTGCGTCAATCCCTGCTTCTTTTTTCAGAATCTCTACGTTTCCATGTTCAATATAATCGTCCGGCAGAGCCACCTGAAGCACTCTCGCCGTGCTGCCGATCTCATTTAAGTAATCCAGCACATGCTCCCCGAAACCTCCGCACTTTACATTTTCTTCCAGCGTTACGATCAGCTTATGTTCCTTTTCCAGCGCCAGGAGCAGCTTCTCGTCAATCGGTTTCACAAATCTGGCGTTTACCAGCGTACAGGAATACCCAAGCTTTTTCAGGCATAGACGCACTTCATGCGCCGCCTTCACCATACTGCCCACCGCCAGAAGCAGAATTCCTTCTTCATCAAAAAGCACCTCGCTTCTGCCATATACCACAGGCGCGCGAAATTCCTGTAGCCCGTCATATGCCTCGCCTCTCGGATAACGCACCGCCACAGGCCCCGCATATTCCACGGCAAATTTCATCATATCAGACAGCTCCCACTGATTTTTCGGCGCCATCACGCACATATTCGGAATCGTGGAAAGATACGACAAATCAAAAATTCCCTGATGCGTCTCCCCGTCGCTTCCCACCAGCCCCGCCCGGTCAATGGCAAAAATCACGTGCAGATTCTGAATGCAGACGTCGTGAAGCATCTGGTCATATGCCCGCTGCAAAAAGGAAGAATACACAGCGACGACCGGAATCAGGCCGCCAGCCGCCAGCCCTGCTGCGAATGTGACGGCATGTTCCTCCGCGATTCCCACATCGAAAAATCTGTCCGGAAACTCGTTTTGAAAATGTTTCAGCCCGGTGCCGTCCGGCATCGCCGCTGTGATCGCTGCCACTTTTGGATACTGCATGCCGATTTTTTTCATAACAGCCGCAAAAATATCGGTATAATTCGGTTTTTCCTTTTTACGTTTCGGACGCCCCGTCTCAATCTCAAAAGGCTCCGCTCCATGAAATTTTGCCGGATAGCGCTCCGCCGGGGTATATCCCTTTCCCTTTTTCGTAATGACATGCACGATGACGGCCTCATCCAGCTTCTTTGCTTCTTGGAACACCCGGCACATCTGCCGGATATTATGCCCGTCCACAGGCCCCAGATACGTAAGCCCCATCTCTTCAAAGAGCATTCCCGGTATAAAAAGCTGTTTGATTCCGTTTTTGGTCTTATGGATATGCTTGACAATCCGCTCTCCGTATACAGGAATTTTATTCAGTGCATTCGTAACGCCGCTTTTTAATCCCGTATAGGTCTCATTCGTCCGCAGTTCACCCAGATAAGTCGACATCCCGCCCACATTTTCCGAGATGGACATATTATTGTCATTCAGGACAATCATAAAATTTGATTTCAATTGCGCCGCATTGTTCAATGCCTCATATGCCATGCCGCCAGTCAGGGAGCCGTCTCCGATCACCGAAACCACATGATAGTTTTCCCCTAACAGATCTCTCGCCCTGGCATACCCAAGACCCGCAGAAATGGACGTCGAGCTGTGTCCCGTGTCAAAGGCGTCACAATTACTCTCCTTGCGCTTTGGAAAACCGCTCATTCCGCCGTATTTTCTCAGTGTGTCAAAGCCTTCCCTCCGTCCGGTCAAAAGCTTATGGGTGTACGCCTGATGTCCCACATCCCAGATAATCTTATCCTTCGGCAGATCAAAGCTCAGATGCAGCGCCATTGTCAGCTCCACCACGCCCAGATTGGAAGCCAGGTGGCCGCCGGAAATACTGATTTTATTCAGCAGGAAATCCCGGATTTCTTCTGCCAGAACAGGCATTTCTCCCACATCCAGCTTTTTTATATCATTCGCCTCATTTATTTTCTCTAACACCATAATCTTCGTCTACTTCCTGCGATTTATCAAATGTACGATCAATTCCCGTAAAAATTCATTTCCGGTATCCAGACTGTCCAGCATGGAAATGGCATTCCGGGAAATCCTTTCCACATCTTCTTTCGCCTTTTGAATCCCTTTCAGGGTTACATACGTCGTTTTCTCATTTTTTTCGTCGCTGCGTACCGGCTTTCCCAGCTCCTCCGTGGTACTGGTCACATCCAGAATATCATCCTGTATCTGAAACGCCATCCCCACATCCGAGGCGATCTGTTCCACCAGATGTACTTCTCTGTCTTTCGCTCCCGCCAGAATCGCCCCGATCATCATGGACGCTTCAATCAGCGCTCCCGTTTTCAGACAGTAAATACAGTTCAGCTTTTCCGCAGACAGACGCTTTCCTGCTGCCTCCACATCCACACACTGTCCGCCAAGCATCCCGTAAATCCCGGTCTTTCCCGCCAGAACAGCGAAAGCCCGTCCGATTTTCGGATTTTCCGGCTCCATCTCAAAAGCTCTGCACGCTGTCTCATAAGCATAATTCAGCAGTCCGTCGCCCGCCAGAATCCCCATCGCTTCGCCATACTGCGCCCATGTGGTCTTTCTTCCTCTCCGGTACTCGTCATTATCCATCGCCGGGAGATCGTCGTGAATCAGTGAGTGGGTATGTATCATCTCGATTGCCGCCATAAACGGCTCGATTACAGCGCCCTCTCCGCCAAACAGTCTCCAGGTCTCCTGCATCAGCAGAGGGCGCAGCCTTTTGCCGCCCGCCAGAATGCTGTAATTCATCGCTTCGATCACCTTGAACTGAAAGCCTTCCGCCTCCGGCAGATACTTCTCGATGATCGCCTGTATGCTGTCTGTACGCTCTCTTAATACTTCTTCAAAATTCATAGGTTTCTCCATCCTCATTTAAAATCAGTACTTTCTTTTCCACCGCATCGATTTTCTCACTGCATGTTTTCACAAGCTCCATGCCCTGTTTATATTTCTGAAACGATTCTTCCAGCGTGATCTCATGGCTCTCCAGCGCTTCAATAATTCCATCCAGTGCAAGAAACGCTTCATCCAGTGTGATCTCTTCTTTTTTCTCTGTCATTTTTCCTCCACGCGCGCCGTCACGCTTCCATCTTTTACAAAAATTTCGATTTCACTTCCCGGAGGCATCTGCCTGACCGACACAACTCTGCGCTTTCCGGCGTCCACCACGCAAGCATAGCCCTGATTCAGCTTATCCAGCGGAGAAAGCCCCCGCAGCTTTTCGATACACAGCGCCAGCGTATGTCGGTTTTTTGCAATGCTCTGCTCCATCAATTCACGGAACCTGTCCTCGTATCTGTCAAGGATCTGGCGCTTTTCCCGAATCTGATTTTCCGGGCTCAGATAGTTCAGTTTTACTTTATAACCGGAAAGCAGATTTCTCTGCATATGAAGCTGTTCCGCTATCCGTCTGCCAAGCTGTATCCGGTATTGCAGAATCCTCTCCTGTATCAGATGCACATCCATGACTGCCAGCTCCGCTGCGGCAGAGGGCGTCGGCGCCCGAAGATCCGCCGCAAAATCTGAGATCGTGACATCCGTTTCATGTCCCACCGCTGATATGACAGGCGTCCGGCATTCAAAAATGGCACGGGCGACTTTTTCCTCGTTAAACGCCCAGAGATCTTCCATCGAACCGCCGCCTCTGCCCACGATCATAACATCCACGCCATAGGCGTCCAGCATCTGAATTCCCCGCACGATACTGTCCGCCGCTCCTTCCCCCTGCACCAGCGCCGGATAAAGGATGGTCTGGACATACGGATTTCTTCTCCGGGTGATGTTCAGAATATCCCGAATCGCCGCCCCCGTAGGCGCTGTGACGACTCCCAGCGTTCGGACATGCTTCGGAACCGGCTGCTTATATTCCGGTGCGAACATGCCCATTTCTTCCAGCTCTTTTTTTAATGCGGCGAATTTTTCATACAGAAGTCCCGCGCCGTCCAGAAGAATCTCACTAGCATACAACTGGTATTTCCCGTCCCGCTCAAATACATTCACGCTTCCCAGAATGATCACCTGCTGTCCGTTTTCCATATGGAATGCCAGACCCTTGCGCATTCCCGCAAACATCACGCAGGCAATGCTCCCCGTCTCATCTTTCAGCGAAAAATAGAGATGCCCGCTGGTATGATATTTACAATTAGAAACCTCGCCTTTTACATAAATACGTTTCAACACGAAGTCCTGCGCAAACATATTTTTAATGTAGGCATTGATCTGCCCTACCGAATACGCCTTCTTCTGTATCATTTTTCTTCCGGCTGCCCCTCTGTATCCCCTGTAGTGCGCTCCGCATTCTTCTTTACGATCTTTGCCAGAATTCCGTTAATAAACGCCGGAGATTCGTCCCCGCCAAAGGTTTTTCCCAGCTCGACGGCTTCATTGATCGCCACCCGCATCGGAATGTCCTCATCATATTCTATCTCATAGACCGCCAGGCGCAGAATCGCCAGCTCAGCCTTTCCCATACGATCGATTTTCCATCCCTCCGACACTTCACCCAGGTCTGCGTCGATCGCTGGAAGCTTTTCTTTCATTTTTTCAAACTTCTCCTGGATATATACCAGATTTTTTTCAGAAACTTCTCCCATTTCTTCAAAATAAAATTTCATCTGCTCCGGCAGCTCCTCCTCCTCATGAAATGCCGCCTGAAAAATAAGTTTGAAAATATGTTCTCTTATTTCATGTCTTGTCATCTCTTTTTCCCTTCCTGGTGAAAAAAGGGTGTCTGAAACCAGACACCCTTTATAAATTAATTACGCTTTTCCATGCTTACGCTGGCAATACGTATATTTACACTGGATACTTCTAATCCGGTCATGTTTTCAATGGACGCTTTTACTTTTTCCTGCACCTTCTGGCAGACCTTCGGAACACTGTAGCCATATGCTACGTTCAGAGCCACCTCTACCTGCACGATTCCGTCTTCCACAGTCACTTTGATTCCTTTGGAAAGATTCTTCATGCCAAGCTTTCCAACCAGCTCATTCGTGATGTTTCCTGCCATACTCGCCACACCTTCGACCTCCGTGGCCGCCAGCGCCGCAATGATTGCCACCACCTCGTCTGCGATTCGAACCTGACCGAAGCATTCTTCGTTCTGTATTGTATAATTATTCTGATTTTCTTCTTTTCCCATGTAAAGACCTCCTCATTTCTGTGTGGATGCTTGTAATGCTTTTATTATATACCAAAACACAGGTAATTGGCAAACAAATTTTGTCATCAAATCCTCTTTACCGCCCAAACTCCGCAAGCTCCAGCCCTTCGTTCCGATCCAGCGTCATTCCAATACTCCAGGAATTTACCCATAAAAGCAGTGGATTCCCTTTCAGGTCTTTCACCTTCTTCATATCAGACGTTCCCACCAGTTTATTTAGGTCGATTTCCTTATTTTCAATCCAGCGTATGTGCTCATATGGAAGGTTCTCCAGAATAATGTCTACATTATACTCATTTTTCAAACGGTATTTCAGCACTTCAAACTGAAGAACGCCTACCACGCCCACGATGATCTCTTCCATTCCCGTATTGAACTCCTGAAAAATCTGAATGGCGCCTTCCTGCGCAATCTGGTTGATTCCTTTGATAAACTGCTTCCTTTTCATCGTATCGACCTGACGCACTCTGGCAAAATGTTCCGGTGCAAAGGTAGGGATACCTTCATAGGAAAACTTCTTTCCCGGCATACAGATCGTATCTCCTATGGAAAAGATACCCGGATCAAACACGCCGATAATATCCCCCGCATAAGCGTGGTCCACGATATGACGCTCCTGCGCCATCATCTGCTGCGGCTGGGAAAGACGCTGTTTCCTGTCCCCCTGCACATGATAAACTTCCATTCCGGCGTCAAACTCACCGGAACAAATGCGCATAAAAGCGATTCTGTCGCGGTGCGCCTTATTCATATTCGCCTGTATCTTAAATACAAAAGCGGAAAAGCTCTCCTCCATCGGGTCTACAACGCCAATATCCGCCTTTCTCGGAAGCGGCGAAGTCGTCATAGAAAGGAAATGCTTCAAAAAGATCTCCACGCCAAAGTTCGTAAGAGCAGAACCAAAAAATACCGGAGACAGCTCCCCTTTGCTTACAAGCTCCTGATCGAACTCGGCGCTTGCGCCGTCCAGAAGTTCGATTTCATCCAGAAGCTGGCTTTTCTGTTCTTCGCTTACGATCTCATCAATCTCCGGGGAATCCAACGGAATCTCCCTGGCTTCTCCTTCCTTCGTTCCCTTTTCCGTATCGGTAAACACCGTAATTTTCCCGCTTCCCCGCTCGTATACACCCTTAAAGCTTTTTCCTGATCCGATTGGCCAGTTGATCGGGCAGGTGGCAATGCCAAGCTCCTTTTCAATATCATCCAGAAGCTCAAAGGTATCGTTGGCGTCACGGTCCATCTTATTGATAAAAGTAAAAATCGGGATATGACGCATCACGCACACCTTAAAGAGCTTTCGTGTCTGCGCCTCCACACCCTTCGAAGCGTCAATGACCATAACGGCTGAATCGGCAGCCATCAGCGTGCGGTAGGTATCCTCGGAAAAGTCCTGATGTCCCGGTGTATCCAGAATGTTAATACAATATCCGTCATAATTAAACTGCAAAACGGAGGAAGTGACAGAAATACCTCTCTCCTTCTCAATCTCCATCCAATCCGATACCGCATGTCTGGCAGTCGCTTTTCCCTTTACAGAACCTGCCAGATTAATTGCTCCGCCATAAAGAAGAAACTTTTCTGTCAGCGTTGTCTTTCCTGCGTCCGGATGGGAAATAATGGCAAACGTCCGGCGTTTCTCGATTTCTTTTCTTATATCAGTCACAATCATTCCTCCAAAATTTTCATTCGTCCTTTATGAACAGAAACAATTTTATCAAGACTGCCAAAAGATGTCAACCACTGGCAGGCAGATTGGACATCCATTCAAAAAAGAAACGGCATTTCTGCCTTTCGCCGCAGCCATGCCGTTTCCCATCACTTCTCTTTTTTATCTGTAGATAATATCCTCTCTTCCCGGTCCATTGGAAACCATCGTAATCGGGAATCCGATATGCTCTTCTACAAACTCTACATATTTCCGGCAGTTTTCCGGAAGCTCTTCATACTTTCTGATGCCCCGGATATCGCTCTTCCATCCCGGAAGCTTCTCGATCACCGGTTTTGCCTTCTCAAGCCGTGCCGTGGTCGGGAAATCTGTCGTCACCTGGCCATTGATTTCATAGCCCACGCACACTGGAATCTCATCCAGATAACTCAGCACATCCAGAACCGTGAACGCCACGTCTGTCGTCCCCTGCATTCTGCATCCATATTTGGTCGCCACACAGTCAAACCATCCCATACGTCTCGGACGTCCTGTAGTCGCTCCGAACTCTCCGCCGTCTCCGCCCCGGCGTCTCAGCTCATCCGCCTCTTCACCGAAAATCTCGCTGACAAAAGCGCCCGCGCCTACCGCGCTGGAATATGCCTTTACGACTGTCACGATTTTCTTAATCTCATAAGGCGGAATGCCTGCTCCGATTGCGCCATAAGCCGCCAGCGTGGAGGAAGAGGTTACCATCGGATAAATTCCGTGATCCGGGTCTTTTAAGGAACCTAACTGTCCCTCTAAAAGAATGTTCTTTCCTTCCTTTATCGCATTCCACAGATATGCGGAAGTATCGCATACAAACGGTTCTACCATCTCGCGGTAGCTGTGAAGCTCTTCCAGAAGATCTTCCGGCTTAATTGCAGGTTTGTGGTACAAATGCTCCAGAATGACATTCTTTTGCTCACAGATACGGACTACCTTCTCTTTCAGAAGCTCTTCATCAAACAGCTCGCTCACCTGGAAGCCAATCTTTGCGTACTTATCCGAATAGAACGGCGCAATACCTGACTTTGTGGACCCGAAGGACTTTCCTCCCAGACGCTCCTCCTCGCACTGGTCGAACAGAATGTGATAAGACATCACCATCTGCGCCCGGTCAGACACCAGGATTTTCGGCATCGGAACGCCTCTGTCCACGATGCTCTTTACTTCATTAAACAAAACAGGAATATTCAATGCCACACCGTTGCCGATAATGCTGGTCGTATGATCGTAAAACACACCCGATGGCAATGTATGAAGTGCGAACTTACCATAATTATTTACAATTGTATGGCCGGCGTTCGCTCCTCCTTGAAATCTTACGATGATATCTGCTTTTTCGGCAAGCATATCCGTAATCTTGCCTTTGCCTTCATCGCCCCAGTTTGCTCCTACAACTGCTTGTACCATATCATTTCCTCCTGTGTTTCCATCTTTTCTTTTTTCTTATACATTTATTTCCGCTTTTACGCCCAGAAGTTCTTTGTTCTCTTCCAAAACCGGATTCACCACATGTTTCAGGAAGTTTTCTACCTGGAGCGGCGCCCGTCCTACATATTTGGACGGATCCATTGTTTTCTGAAGCTCCTCCAGCGTCAGATTAAACGCCGGGTCTGCCGCGATCAGTTCCAGAAGATTATTATCCAGGCCCAGAACTTTTACATTCTTTCCGGCTTCCATAGACAGTTCCCGGATACGCTCATGCAGCTCCTGTCTGTCGCCGCCGGCTTTTACGGCGTCCATCATGATATTTTCAGTGGCCATAAACGGAAGCTCTGACATCAGGCGCTTCTCGATGACCTTCGGGTATACTACCAATCCATCTACTACGTTCAGGCACAAATCCAGAACGCCGTCAATCGCCAGAAATCCCTCCGGAATGGACAGACGTTTATTCGCAGAATCATCTAGGGTACGCTCAAACCACTGGGTAGCCGAAGTGACCGCCGGATTCAGAGCGTCAATCATGACATAACGGGACAGAGACGCGATACGCTCGCTCCGCATCGGGTTGCGCTTATATGCCATTGCCGAAGAACCGATCTGGCTCTTTTCAAACGGTTCCTCGACTTCTTTTAAATGCTGTAACAGGCGGATATCATTGGAAAATTTGTGTGCGCTGGCTGCAATGCCCGCCAGGACATTCGCCACTCTCGTATCCACTTTCCGGGAATAGGTCTGTCCGGATACCGGATAGCATTCCGCAAATCCCATCTTCTCTGCGATCATCGGATCGATTTTATCAATGGTCTCCTGATCCCCGTCAAACAATTCCTGAAAACTTGCCTGTGTTCCTGTCGTTCCTTTGGAACCAAGCAGCTTCATCGTACCAAGCACATGATTCAGATCCTCCAGATCCATCAGAAATTCCTGCATCCACAGCGTCGCACGTTTTCCTACCGTCGTCGGCTGTGCCGGCTGAAAATGGGTGAAAGCCAGAGTCGGCTGGCTCTTATATTCATCCGCAAACTTCGCCAGTTCCGCAATGACGTTCACCAGCTTTTTTCTCACCAGCTTCAAAGCTTCCGTCATCACGATAATATCTGTATTATCCCCCACATAGCAGGAAGTAGCGCCCAGATGAATGATTCCCTTTGCTTTCGGACACTGTACGCCATACGCATATACATGGGACATAACGTCGTGGCGCACGATTTTTTCCCGTTCCTTCGCTACGTCGTAATTAATATCTTCCGCATGGGCTTTCAGTTCTTCGATCTGTTCCTCCGTAATATTCAGCCCCAGTTCCCTCTCCGTCTCAGCGAGCGCGATCCAGAGCTTTCTCCAGGTACGAAATTTCATATCCGGCGAAAAAATATACTGCATTTCCTTACTTGCATAGCGCTCGGATAACGGACTTTGGTATCTGTCTGTACTCATCTGTTCTCTCCTTTTCTATTTCTCATAGTTTCCTCGAATATCTCTCACAGGCGGCTCGATCGGATATTTCCCGGTAAAACATCCCTTGCAGACCGACAGTCCCCCGACCATCTCCTCCAGGCGTTCCAGCCGCAAATATCCCAGAGAATCCGCGCCAATCATTCTGCGAATCTCCTCCACCGTTCTTTCATATGCGATCAACTGCTCCCGTGCCGGTACATCCGTACCGAAATAGCAGGGCCATAAAAATGGCGGCGAGCTGACCCGCATATGTACTTCCAGGGCTCCGGCTTCTTTCAACATACTGACAATTCTGTCGCTTGTCGTCCCGCGGACGATCGAATCGTCGATCATAATGATGCGCTTTCCCTTTACCGCATCTTTTAAAACATTCAGCTTCACCCGCACGCTGGATTCCCGGCTGCTCTGCTTCGGCTTGATAAAGGTTCTTCCCACATAAGTGTTCTTTACAAAAGCCGTGCCATACGGAATTCCCGATTGCAGGGAATATCCCAGGGCCGCCGCATTTCCCGATTCCGGCACGCCCACCACCAGGTCTGCCTCTACCGGAGAATCCATCGCCAGATATTTTCCCGCCAGGACACGGGACTGATAAACATTTACTCCGTCAATCCGGCTGTCCGGTCTGGCAAAATAAATATATTCAAAAATACATCTGGCCTCCTGAGCCTTCGGAATGCACATCCTCGTATCGGACGAAATGCCGTTCTTCGTAATCGTAACGATTTCCCCCGGCCGCACATCCCTTACAAACTCCGCGCCGATCGTATCCAGCGCGCAGCTCTCTGAAGCCAGGATATAGGCGTGATCCCGCTTTCCAATGCAAAGAGGTTTGAACCCGAAAGGATCTCTCGCCCCCATCAGCTTTCGCGGCGACATCACGACCAGCGAATAAGCGCCTTTGAGCTTTTTCATCGCTCTTGCCAGCGCTTCCTCCGCAGTCGGAGCCTGGACACGCTCCCTTGCAATATGATAGGCAATCACCTCCGAATCAATGGTCGTCTGGAAAATTGCGCCTCCATAAGCCAGTTCTTCCCGAAGCTCAGGTGCATTAATCAGATTTCCATTGTGCGCAAGGGCAAGCGTCCCTTTGATATAATTCAATACCAACGGCTGCGCATTTTCTCTGGTGCTCTCTCCGGCAGTAGAATACCTCACATGGCCGACGCCGATGTCGCCCTTCATGCCGGCCAGCCCTTCCCCGGTAAACACTTCATGGACAAGTCCCATCCCCTTATAGGACTGTACCTGTCCTTTCGGCCCCTGGGTATCGCTCACTGCGATTCCGCAGCTTTCCTGCCCTCTGTGCTGCAAAGCAAAGAGTCCGTAATAAATCGTCGACGCCACGTCGTTTCCGTCAAAATCATAAATTCCAAAGACGCCGCATTCTTCTTTGAGTTTGCCTGTTTCTGCTTTTTGTTCATGTATATTCTGCATTTCTCATCACTCCGTCTGTCCCTGCTTTTTCAGGGCCGCCCTCTGCTGTTGCGAATATAACAAGACACAGGGCTGCCGCAGCGACAGCCCTTCCTATCTTTTTTATAATCCCAGACGTTTAAAGACTTCGTTGTATGCCTCTTCTACATTTCCGAGGTCTCTTCTGAAACGATCCTTATCCAGTTTTTCATGTGTGGTCGCATCCCACAGTCTGCATGTATCCGGCGACGTCTCGTCTGCCAGAATGATCTGCCCGTGATAACGGCCGAACTCGATCTTAAAATCGATCAATTCAATATTGGCTTCCATAAAGTATGCTTTCAGCACTTCATTTACTTTGAACGCATAGTTTGTAATGGTCTCAATCTCTTCTCTGGTCGCCAGATTCAAGGCGATTGCGAAATAATCATTAATCAGTGGATCGCCCAAATCATCGTTCTTATAACTGAACTCGATGGTCGGTGCAGCAAATTTCGTACCTTCCTCAACCCCAAGTCTCTTCGAAAAGCTTCCGGCAGCCACATTTCTGATGATAACCTCAAGCGGAACAATCTCCACCTTCTTTACGGCTGTCTCCCTGTCACTCAGCTCTTCCACGAAATGAGTCGGAACGCCTGCGCTCTCCAGTTTCTGGAAAACAAGATTCGTCATACGGTTGTTGACAACGCCCTTTCCCACGATCGTACCTTTTTTCAGGCCGTTAAATGCAGTGGCGTCATCCTTGTAATCCACAATCAACACATCTGGATCGTCTGTCGTATAAACCTTCTTCGCTTTTCCTTCATAGAGTAACTCTTTCTTCTCCATCTTAAATCCACCTGTCTTTCTTGAGTGATCTTTCTATGTATCTGTTCCCGCATAGAAAAGCAAACGTTTTGCTTTCTGCCCGGAACATTTACAAGTATATAACAATGTTTTCTATAAAGCAAGTTCCAAGTTGCCAAAAATCCTGTCTTTATTTAAATTTTCCCAAAAACTCTCTGGTTCTCTGATTCTCCGAGTGAAAGAGTTCCTCCGGCGTCCCCTGCTCCGCAATAATGCCATGCTCCATAAAAATAATATGATCCGCCACGTTTCTTGCAAAGTTCATCTCATGGGTAACGATGACCATTGTCATATGTTCCGCAGCCAGGTCTTTGATCACCTTCAGGATTTCTCCCGTAAGCTCCGGGTCGAGTGCGGAAGTCGGCTCGTCAAAAAAGAGAATCTTCGGATTCATGGCAAGCGCCCTCGCAATCGACACACGCTGCTGCTGTCCGCCGGAAAGCTGATAGGGATACGCATCCGCCTTATCTCCAAGCCCCATTTTTTCAAGCAGGCTTCTCGCCTGTTTTTCTACTTCCGTTTTCTCCCTCTTCTGGACATGCAGGGGCGCATCCATAATATTCTTTAATACCGAAAAATGAGGAAACAGATTAAAATTCTGGAATACCAGCCCATAATATCCTTTCATCCTCCGAAGCTCGCCAGGTTTTGCATAGACCGCTTTCCCATTCTCACTTCTTACCGCCTGTTCGCCAAGATAAAGCATTTCTCCGTCATCCATCGTCTCCAGCATGGTGGCGCACCGAAGAAGTGTGGATTTTCCCGAACCGGAAGGTCCGATGATCGCCAGTACCTGTCCCTGTTCCACCGTCAGCGAAATATCTTTTAAAACTTCCAGATCTCCAAACCGCTTCTTTACATGTTTCATTTCTAACAGTTTCATGGCTTACCCCCCTATCTATAGTAATTCAGTTTCTTCTCGATCTTTTCCATCACCCACGCAACCACGAAATTAAACACATAGTAAAAAATTCCGGCAGACACATAAGGAATCATACTCGTACTTGCAGACGCCAGCGCTTTCGCTATCGTAAACATCTCGGATACCGCAATCGCCATCGCCAGAGAAGTATCCTTGACCAGCGTAATAATTTCATTTGTGACCGAAGGGATGATTCTTTTGACCACCTGCGGAAGTATAATCCGGAAAAACGTCTGGCTTTTCGTATATCCCAGAAGATTTGCCGCCTCATACTGTCCTGCCGGCATAGACTCGATGCCTCCCCGGTAGATTTCGGCAAAATATGCAGCGTAATTCAGTGCAAAAGCAATAATTACGGCGATAAAACGATAGGAGGATGTAATCCGAACTCCAAAGAGATAATAGCGTCCAAAATAGACCACCATAATCTGAAGCATCAACGGCGTTCCCCGCATCACCGATATGTAAATCTTTGTAAGATTGCGAATGACTGCGTTCTTTGACATTCTGCCAAACGCAACGATCATGCCAAGCGGCATGGAAAATAACAGTGTCAACCCAAAAATCGCAATCGTTGTCAGCATTCCTCCTGACAGTTTCGAGAGCATCATCCCATAATCCATTTCCTGTTCCTCCGACTTCAGAAAAAGGACTGCTGCTCTGATGCAGCAGTCCTTTTCTAACTGTTCTCTTATTTACCGATTGTTGTAATATCCTTGCCAAACCATTTGTTTGAAATCTCAGCCAGTGTTCCGTCCGCTGCCATCTCTTTCAGCACATCCTGCACCTGATCGCGCAGTTCTTCGTTGCCCAGCTTGAAACCAATTCCGTATTCCTCTGCCGCCAGCGTCTCATCCAATACGATGAAATCTGCCTTTCTCTGCTCGATCTGATAGCTTGCTACCACATCATCCATAGCGATGGCGTCTACCGCGCCGGATTCCAGATCCATAAATGCTGTATTATAATCCGCCACCGTAATAAGCTCTCCGAAGGAATCTTTCAGTTCCTGATCTTCGTTGATCGCTGCCTCGGCGCTGGAATCTGTCTGCACATCCACGACTTTTCCCGCCAGATCTGCCTTTGTCGCAATCCCGGAATCTGCTTTTACGACAAATACCTGATTATTTTCCATGTACGGCTCGCTCCAGGTATAACTGTCCTCACGTCCTGTCATAGTAAAACCATTCCAGATACAGTCGATGGTGCCAGACTCAAGCTCCATATCCTTCGCATCCCATGCGATCGGCTGATAAACGACCTCTTTTCCCATGCGCTTTGCCGCTTCTGCCGCCAGCTCCAGGTCAAATCCTGTAAACTCACCGTCATCGCCAACAAATCCCATCGGCGGGAAATCCTGGTCAAATCCGACAACAAAAGTATCTTCTTCCGTGCCATCCTCCAGATTTACCACCTCATCATCTTTTCCCTCTGAAACTGCTTCCGTGGACGCTTCCTCCGTAGACGGCGCTGCTGTCTCTTCTGCCTTTTTCGTACCGCATCCTGCCGTCATAGCCGCCGCCAGAGCTGCCACTAACATAACACTGATCACTTTCTTTTTCATAATAGCATTTCCTCCATTTTTATAATCCTTTACCATTTGAGCACTCTACCATGCTAAATCAGCAAATTCATACTAGCATAGATTAAAGGAACTGTCAACCTCGGCTGCACGCGCTTTTATAATACCTTTCCTTGATCTGCTCCAGAAACTCCTCCGGTCGTAATTCCTTTCGCCTTTTTGGAATCTCCGCCCGGAGATATCCGGCATTTTTCATTTCTATCCTGTCGATCTGCGCCCGTGGCACAGACAGCTCCTTAAGCCTTGCACGATAGGCTTCTTTGCTCAGAAACAGCGGAAGCACCGAAAGATAGCGATTCCAGGTCTGTGCCGAGCGGACAATTCCGTAAGACTGCCACAGACAATCCGCCGCTTCTTCAAAAAGGAAGAGCCGTCCATAGGCCGCCGCCATACTGTCCAGAACGGAAGCGTAAAACTGTACGCCCAGCTTTCCCGGATTCCTTTCCCTCAGAAGCTGATAATACTCCCGGATGGCATTTCCATACATGCCGTACTTCATCAGGTAATCCGCTTTCATCTTTCTGCGAAGATCCTCTGGCTGTATTTCAATACTGCTGATCTGTTCCTGAACTTTGTGGTATTCGTCTGGCGACAGGTATTCGATTTCCCGGAAGATCGGCAGAATAAACCCTGCGATACTTCCCTTCCTGGCCTCCTCCAGACGCTCCGCAAGCTTGCGGCCAAGCCTTTTTAATCCCAACTCATCCCTCACCCAGCAGCACAAAGCCTCATTCATAATGGAACCATCCACCAGATAAATATTCTGCTGCAAATAGAAACATAACTCTTCTATCGTATAAATATTTGTGCCAATACTTTCTATATAATAAGGATGCTTTGCCTTTTTCACCTGACATAAATGATAACCGCTCATCTTTTCGCCCCCTTCTACAGCTCAATCACTGCCTCCCATTTTTTTCCTGAACTTTTATACAGCTCGCCCAGCCCCAGGTCATTAAGAAGGACTCTGCATTTATCCTTCGCCTGAAAGGTCAGCTCCATATGGATTCTGGTGGCACGGTTTGGGCGTTTTGGCAAATCCTTCAGCTTTACCGTGTGCGTCATCTCCTCCCCGTGAATGCTGCGTGTCAAAAGCACCAGTTCGTCCGTATCATCCAGGATAAATTCACATTCATAATATGCCATATAATAATTGATACCGGCGCTGACCATTTCCACGCGGCACTTTGTCCCCTTTCGAATCATATCCATACTGACATTGTGCTCGATCATATCCGGCCCTGCATAAACATAATGATCCAGCGTCTGCATCCCTGCCAGAACCATTGCTCCATAGCAGGCGCCTTTAGAATACAGATTTCTCCCCTGAAATACCTTTCGTCTGCTGCACAGAAACTTTACAGACTCATGTTCCCAGCTCTGATCAAATTCCTCACCCACCAGATAAACGGTCGAGTAAGCGTCCGTCCCGATCATTTTCTTTGCCTGTTCCAGAAAGCGCACATCTTTCATCCGCTTCCAATGTTCTGCCTTCCTGCTTCCTCGCGTTTTTTCATCCAGACAGAGCCTGCCCCTGTTTTTGACTGTCACCATGGCGGGGCTTGTCTTATGATTAATACTCAGCTCATATCCGGTGATCCCGTCACGCTTATATTCAAAGAGCGCCACCTTATAACGCCACAGTTCCTTCTTCTGGCTCAGTGCATAATAGAAAAAGCTCTCCTGATGATCCTGTAAATAAATTCTTTCCTTCGGAACTCCCAGCATTTCCAGCGCCTGACGGATTGCCTGTACCCAGACCGGCCGCATCGCTTCCATCGTCACCATCACGGAAATTCCCGCCTTCGGCCCTACGGCGGAAAGCTTTTCCAGACACATCTTAAAAAAGTTCGACAAGAGCGCCGCCCCCAGCTCCGCTTTCTGTTCAATCAGAGGAAACAGGTCTCTTGGCGTCGGAATCTGATATTTCTCCTCTCCCGGCACGGAACTGACCGTCATAGGCTCTGTGTTGTTTTGATGATAAAAAGTAAGTACTGAGGAATCATACCCCAGATCAAAACCGATGATTACCTCATTATAATCCATTGTCATGTTCGCCTCCGAAATTATTCATTGCCCGGAAAAATATTCTTCGCCAGACATTCCTGCTCCAGATACAGTTCCATCACATCTTCCGCCGCTTTCTCATCCTGATCTGCCAGAGCTTTTGCCAGCCGGTTGATCAGGTCGTAACAGGTATCTCCTCCTGTACTGTTCCTCTCATCCCACGGAAGAGTCTTTTCCTTCATCTCCCGCATAACGCCGCCGCACTCCTCCTGAATGCTGTAATGAAGCGTTTCTCCATAAAACAGTGTAAATTCTCTGACAAAGATACCCTCGCAGACGTTTTTCATTTTCTCTGAAATTTCTTTCGTCCGTTTTCCGTCCATTTTTTCAATCTGCCAGGTCAAAGTTACCGACGCCTCCGGGTTTGCCCGGTATTCCACATAACTTTTATCCACCATCTGAAACGGGCGGAGCAGGCTCTGTCCGAATGCTTTGTAGAATGCGAACTGCATTCCTCTTCCATGAAATTCCTCCAGAAGCTGCTGTACTGCTTCCTGTCTCGCCTCTGTCAGCCGCGGCTGCCCGGAATACCAGCGAAGCAGCGCCAGAAGGCACATCTCCTGCATCGTCTTTCCCTTCTCATAAGCATCCTCAATATACGCAAACACCGGTTCCTGCACGGATGCCTCTTTGACAAAATAATCGTAAGACCGGTCGGTCACATAGGCTTCCAGAAGCGGTTTCTTTCCCATATTTCTCCGGTAAGAGTCAAAAATTTCTTCCGTGTTTTCCGCACCGTGCCGCATAAAGACCAGTACCAGAAGTATCTTTTCTTCCAGCTCATAAGTATCCAGCTCAAACTGTCTCCCGGCTCTCCACAGACGTTTCATATTTTCCACCGGCCCATCGTAATGCTTTACCAGATAAGCCAAAACTGTTTCATCATACTTTTCCTTTTCAAAGCAATACCAGCATACCGCAAGCAGCATATCGTCCGCCTCGTGCTCCCGCACCAGTATATTTCTGCTGCACATCCGTACCAGAACTCCCGTATCCACGCCTTCCGGCCCGTAAGTCTCCACGATGGCAAACGCCTCCTGACACATTCCTTCCATCGTCATCAGACTCAAAAGTTTTCTCTTATCGGTACGGATAAATTCTTCTGCATGGATTGCGTGCAAAAATTCAAACAGTGATGGGGAATTCGGATTTTCATAATAAAAGTCCAGAAGCCTCTGGCGAATCTGCGCTTTATAGCTTTCACGTACCTTCTTAATTTCCAGCAGACGGCAAAAATCCTTTACATTCTCCTCGCTGAGCGCCTCTTCCTTCTCCGCTTTTCCACAGGTATACAGCGTCATCTCCGGGCACTCCCCCGCCATATTCCGGCAGACCTCCAGAAGCTGCATATCCTCCAGCAATCTCTCTGCCTCACAGGGAATGGAAACCAGGCGGTTTCCTTTTTCATCTTCAAAAAAAATCTGATAATCGTCTGTATATAACTGCGCCACTGCTCTCTTTTCCCACAGCGCCACTCTCTGCTCTTCTTCCAACTGACGGTGTATCACGACTGCATACCTGGCGTCCGGACTGGCGCATCGGATTTCGCTGGAAAAAATCACTCCTGCCAGGCGCTCTGCCATCCGTCTGTCCATATAAGCCGCATGTAAAAACGTGCGGTAAATCAGCGCCAGTTCCCGGTTGATATGTCCTGCCGCAAGCTGGCCTTCCATAAATTTTTCAATCACCGGGCGGTAATTCTTAAACGTACGCGGATCATTCTCCCGGTTCCTGATCACACTGGCATAGACCAGCGCCTTTCTCCGGTAGCTCAGTGTATTATTATATGCAAAATACATCTTTATCATCTGCGGCAATGGTTCTTCCGTATCCGTCCTCATGGAATTTACATAATGTTCGTAAAGCCCCGTCAGCCGGATGTCCGCCTTTACCGCTTTTTCATACCACGAAAAATATTCTTCTCCTTCTTTATTTCCCTTAATCAGCAGACTGCAAATATCGCCCGCCAAACTTCCGGAAGGCTTTCTGGCATAACATTGTTTCAAAATATCATACAGCATAGGCGAATATTCCTTATGTCTTGCCGCCAAATCTCCGGTCTGTAAAATCAGCTCATCATCCAGCAGCCCCTCCCGGCAGACAAAACGCATCAGACACAGCTCAAACTCCCCAAATTTCTTTAACAGAAGCGGACACTTCCGTATGATCTGATACGCTTCCAGATACATCAATCTGCTCCTGCACCCATATCGAAACTGTCTGCGGATGATTTCCAGCTTTTCAGCCAGCCGTACATTTCGTTTCTCCGGCAGGTGAAACAGATACCACTGCAATTTCCAATTCTCCTGCTTCTGTACTGCCAGTTCTCCGATTCTTGCCTGCACATAATCCAGATACATCTGGTCTTTATGATAGAAAGTAGTGAGATATAGATAGTACCCCTGAATCTCCGGACGCTTCATCATCTCTCGTTCTCTCTCAAACTCCGTAAGTACCAGACACGCCTCTTCTTCCCTGTCCGACAGAAACAGGATATGAGCCTGGTAAAGCTCCGCCATCGGTTCTGTACCGCCCGCGTTCCGGTATTCCTCCAGACTGGTCAGGGACTCCTCGCTCCATTCTTCTCTGCTGATTCTGTCTAATCGAAAATCCAGATACCTTTCGATCAGGCTTTTTATTTTCTGTTTCTGCACGCTTCTGTGATGAGACGTCCCTTTCTTTTCCGTCTTTTTCACCGTTATTTCAAATGCAAGTGTCTGAAAGGGCGTTTTTATGAAAATCCGCCCATAATTTTTCCCTGCATGAAGCTTTTCCGGATAAATCAGATAATTCAGATAGCAGGAGCTTCCAATAAATTCATCACTTGTCACCACAGTACGCTCCGTCTGTAAAAACTCTGCATCTGTGGATATCTCCATTCTCTGGAACCCCCAGTTATCTTTTGTAATTCTCACGCTCTCCTTCTGCGTCTGGTTCAAACCTTCAAAAAAAGCTTTTTTCCTCTCCAGTGCAATGGAAATTTTCTTCTTTGCCCCAATTCCAACCAGAAACTCTTCCATATCGGAATCGTCAGATGTCTTTCCGGTCAGTCCTTCATACAGCGTCATCCACTGGGGCGCCTGCCGGGTAAGCATCTTTCGAAACTCCCCTGACGTAAAGATTGCATGTGCTTTCTGAAAATCTTCCTTTGCAAGCTTTTCGAAATCCGCCAGACTGCCGATGACCTCCGTAGAAGTCTTTACCAGATTTCGGGCAATCTCGATATGGTAAGGCACCTGGTATTCTCCCAGTTCGGAGCAGATAGTGAACCTTCCATCCAGGACGTCGCCTTCTTCCATTCCGGATGCGTCCAGCTCATACACGACTCTTTCCGAAATCCCGTGAAAATCCGACGGCTCATAGGCCATCCTCGGACTGCTGGAATAAAGAAACCCTTTCATTCTTTTCTGATTTTCACTCTCAATCGTAAAACTGCCCCGAAAACCTGCCCCTTTCTGGAGCACAGCCTCGATTTTCTCTTCGGAGACCAGCATCTTCGGCGCTTCATATTCAAATATTCCATTTCTTAATTGTTCTATTCTCTTCTTCAAATTCTTCACCTGTACCCATAAAAACATGTCGTATCCTGTCAGATTTCTTTTCACAGTATAGCACTATCTGTCGGTTCGGCGCAAGTACAACAACAGGATTCTGGCAATTCTGGTTTGGCGGGCGGTTCGCTTCCCCCGATAGGTTACGAAGTCGATAGTT
>CALCMD010000043.1 GCA_937965795.1 uncultured Lachnospiraceae bacterium
TCCCACTGTCCCTTATCAATGATGGCGGGCTGGGTATCCTCAAAAATGCGCTGGTTCTCAACCGGGTTTTCCATCCGCTTTTTGAATTTCAGGGACTTGGTATAGGTCTTGAAGTTCACGGTACAGCCCGTGTACTCCCGCCGCTCCAAAATTCTAAGCACGGCGTTGGTATTCCAACGGTATAGGTTCTCCGGCATAGCCCAGCCCTTTTGCCTGGCGTGATAGGCGGTGACGGTCAGCACCCTGTCGGCTGTGAGGGTTTTTGCAATCTGCATGGGGCCTTTTCCGGCAATGCAGAGGTTGAAGATACGCTGCACCACCTTTGCCGCTTCTTCGTCTACAATCCATTTCTTTTTGTCCTGCGGGTCTTTTATGTACCCATAAGGCGGATTGCTGGCGATATGCTCCCCGGCTTCGCCCCGCATCTTAACCACTGCCCGGATTTTCTTGCTGGTATCCTTGGCGTAGTAGTCGTTGAATACATTTTTGAACACCGCAAAATCATTTTCCCCTTTGGCGCTGTCCACATCGTCGTTGATGGCGATAAAGCGGACGTCATAGGCAGGAAAGATGAAATCCTGCAATCGCCCCATGTAGGAATACTCCCTGCCCAGCCGGGACAGGTCTTTGACAATCACAGCGGATACGCTGTAATCCTCCACATATCGCATCATCTCCTGGAACCCCGGCCTCTGAAAACTGGTCCCTGAGAATCCATCGTCCACGAAGAACCGGGTGTTCCGGAATCCATGGTCGGCGGCGTATTTGCTCAGCAGGGCTTTCTGGTTGGTAATGGAATTACTTTCCCCATCCAGGGCATCGTCCTGGCTCAAGCGGCAGTACAAAGCGGTGATTTTTTCTGGCTGCTGATTCATTTACTTCTCCTTTCTGTTCAGGCAGCCAAGTAAACGGTTGCCCTTATTATAACGCTTCGGTTTAGATTTTTCAGCTATGTCTCTGATTCTTTTTCCTGCAAATCTTTCTCCATCAGCCGCTTGAGTTTCTTCACGATCCCTTCCGAGCCTTTTTCCGCAAAGTGGGGAATGACTGTGTAGACGGTATTCCCCTCAAAGAAGGGATTGCTGCTGCCGCCAAGGTCAAAGTAAAACGCCCCGTCCCTGAAATGTTTTTCCATCCGTTCTCCCACAGCGGGGTCAAAATCTTTCAGCAGTTCATATAGCTTTTGTTCATCAGTCATCGGCGCCCCTCCTTTCGCCAACCGGCAGATTCAGGGTAATCACAGCCGGTCTGCCAAGGCCCTGTTTCCGGCGGACGATCAGGCCGCAGGATTCCAGTTCGTGAAACGCCCGCATTGCCACCTGCCTGCTCCGTCGGAGTTTCGATTTAGCGTCCTCCACAGTGAAGTACAGGCGGATGGTTCCATCCGTTTCGATGTAGCCTTTCTTTTTGGAAATCCCCGCCCGGTCTAAAAGCAGGGCGTACAACACCTTGGCGTCATTGGATAAATCCATGGGGATAAGGAACCGTGGAAAAATGATGTAAGACGAAATATCGGTATCTGTCTTGTATGGAATCATAAATTCTCCTTTCTATCCATCCATCCATCGCTGTGATAGATAGATTGATATTGACTGTTTTGTATTTAACTCTTTTTTATTAACTACCGTCTAAATCCGGGCGGTCAGAGAGGCAGGAAAACCACGGACTGAAAAACAGGATATAGACGTTCCAGAGCGTCAGCTTTGCCGTGTCCTGGAATCCCGAATACGGAAAATCCCAATACGGACAGTTAGAAGCTCGTTCTGGGCGGGTATAAGGGATTTATCCCTCTATCCCGTTGAACGGCGCTGACAAAGCCCGCAGAATCAAGGCTTTTTCGTCTCTAATTGTCCGCAGGCAGCCCGCCTTTTCCGGTCACTGGCTGTTTTTTGCCTGCGGTGAATGATAGCGGCGCAGGGCTTGCAGTATTTCGCCCGGTTGGAACCGGGAAGAAAGGTTTGTCCGCAGACAGCGCACCGTTTGTGTTCCTTCCGATAAAGCAAAGCAGTCGCCAGAGGTTCATCCAAAGGCAGGACAGCGGCACGGAACCAGTTGCATAGCAGAGAGTAGGAAATGCTTTGTATGCACACGCATTCTTCTCCATCGTCAAGAGCAAGGCAATTCCCGCTCTCATAATTGCAGCACTGATGGACCAGTTTTCTTGCCCTGCGGTACTGGGAATAGGTCATGATGGGGATTTTCTCTTTGATTTCCATCACCTCCTTTCGGACGGTCAAAAATACCCTTTTATATATCTGTTCATTTTTCGGGGAATAGTTGTCGTCTAAACAGAAAAAACTCAAAAAATATCTTTCTAATATTCATTTCATTTTGAGGGGATTTTTACGGGGTTTCAGCAGAAAAATTTAAAATACCTCTCTATTAGTCGTGACATTTTGAAGGGTGTTTTTGTAGGTGTTTTTGAAAAAAATACCACCATGGCAGTTTCAAGCCATGATGGTATTCCTCAGATTTCAAATTTATAGCCGACACCATAGACGCTTTTCACATAGTCCGGCACATCCGGCGCTACCTTTATTTTCCTTCGCAGGTTGCTGATATGATTGTTGACCGCCTTGCGGGAATAGTAGTTGTAATCCTCCTGCCAGACCAAGTCCAGAATCACTTCATAGGAGTACACGCGCCCAGGGTGCTGGATAAGTAGAGAAAAGATGTCAAATTCCTTGACTGTCAGCGAAATCACCTGGCTTTGCACTGTCACTAAGCGCTTCTCCAGGCAGAAGTACAAATCACCTTCCTGAATTTCCGTCAATGGCTGATCTGCCTGCGGAGGGATAAAATACTGGCCTCGAAAGAGTGTTGAGTATGGGACATCAGCCGGAAGATTGCCAGCCTCATAGTCACGAACAAACTGAGCCAGCTCCTTCTTTTGGCTGACAGAAAGCAGGGCAAACAGTTTCTCCCCAATTTGCCTGCCAGTTTCAGCTAAATCAAATACAGCTAATTTCCCATATCACCACCACCTAACCATTATCAAATGCTTTCTTTAATTTTTGAAATGATTCCGCGCTAACTGCATGCTCAATGCCGCAAGCATCCTGTTCCGCAATTTTGGGGTCCACCCCTGCCGCGATAAGCTGCTCTGTAAAAAAACGATGCTTTTCATAAATCTGTTCGGCAAACTGCAATCCCAATTCTGTCAGGGAGAGTG
>CALCMD010000044.1 GCA_937965795.1 uncultured Lachnospiraceae bacterium
TACTGGGCATTGGCAATACCTGTTGCCGGCATCGGGGCAGCGGCGGCAAAAAAGGCAGTTGGAAGGTTCCGCAGGGCGTTCGCGCCCATGATGGAAGCAAAGGCGAAGGCCGAAGCGGAATGGATGGAAGAGGCGTCCCGGCGGATGGAGGAAGCGAAGAAGGCGGAGACGTACGGCGGCATGGCGGCAGGCATGGCGGCGTCCTTTGCAGTCTATCTGTCCGTAAAGTTTATGTCGGCAGTCGTAAGCGTGGTGGTCACACTGCTCAGTACCCTGGCTACGGTTTTCCCGCCGGTCCTGCTTGTAACCCTGGTCGCCACACTGCTGGTC
This sequence comes from uncultured Lachnospiraceae bacterium, assembly GCA_937965795.1. Lineage (GTDB taxonomy): Bacteria > Bacillota > Clostridia > Lachnospirales > Lachnospiraceae > Hominisplanchenecus_A. The sequence goes on from CALCMD010000044.1 coordinate 331, forward strand.
GCCCTGGTTCCGCTGTTTTCAGACTCCGTGCAGGTCGGGAACAATGCCATCGTGGAGGTGGCCAGGCAGGAGCTTAAAAAAGCAGAGGAGAACATCGGGGGGAAGAAGTATAAGGAATGGTATGGGCTTGACGACGAATGGTGCGCCATGTTCGTCACCTGGTGCGCGGACCAGTGCGGCTACATTGAATCCGGCGTTGTCCCAAAGACGGCGTCCGTAGCGGAACTGCATACCTGGTATGACGTCAAAGGGCAGTACCATGAGAAGGCCGGGTATATCCCAAAGGCGGGCGACCTTGTCCTTTTCGAAGGGGCGGGGCGCAGCCATGTGGGGATCGTGGAGGCCTGGGACGCGGCGTCCTCCACGGTGACGACCATCGAGGGGAACGTGGAAGGGAACCATGACCACAGGCGGTCCCGCGTGGCAAGGTACTACTGGTCCATCGCAGCGCCGGACATCACGGCTTTCTGCACGCCGGATTACCCGGCGTCCGTGGGGGCGCTGTCCGGGGATTCCAACGCGGAGATGGTCTACCGGGCGTTCGTGGACGCAGGCTACACGCCGGAGGCGGCGGCCGCCGTATGCGGCAACCTTGCGGGGGAAGGCGGGACGGACGCCTCCGGGGACCTGGTGATCGACAGCACGGAAAACGGGGGGCAGGGGCCGGGGATCGGCATCTGCCAGTGGACGTCGCCGGGCCGGAAGAACGGCTTCCTTGCGTATGCCGAGAGCAAGGGGGAGCCCTGGCCGGAAACAAGCCTTGCGGTCCAGCTGGAATACATGATGAAGGAGCTGTCCGGCAATATCTGGCTCTGGACAGCCATTGGCGCGGAGTATGGGGAGGAGTACCACATCCCCCACGCCCAGTTTAAAGCGTGCAGGGACGTGGCGTTTGCGACAACCGCCTTCTGCGCCAATTTCGAGATCTGCCACAAGGCGGATGCGCATCTTGAGAACCGTATCGCTTATGCGCAGAAGGTCCTTGACAGCTTCGGCGCTTATACGGGCCAGGCCGCCAGTGCGGACAGTGAAAGCGGCGCGGGGGAGGGAGAGTAAGAGAGGAGAGATTCGATGCATATCAAGATCAATAAAGATTTCCAGACAGAATATAAAGAAGAACTGTTCCGGGGGCTGAGTGCGAAGGAAGCGGTGAGCCTGGCCGCCGGCGCAGGTGTGGCGGGGCTTATCACGTTCCTTTTGTATGACAGGGCGGCGGTGCCGGTTGAGGCCGGCATATACGCGGGCGTTTTTTGTGCAATCCCAATCCTGATGGCAGGCTTCCTGACCGTCCAGGGGCTTTCCCCTGCCCGGTATTTAAAGGAGGCCGTCTATGCGTACAGGACCAGGCTGCTCGTGTACGGGGCCGGGGAGCTTGCGCCGGGGAGGCCAAAGAAAATGTTTACCATGAAGAAACGCAAAGGACGGCATACAAAAAGGGGATGGATAAAAAAGCGTGTGCCGGATTCCGGCACGCACCAGAGGAGGGAAACAGAATGAGAACGAAAAGAAAGGGAGGCGTTGCGGTAAGGATGCTCCTGCTGCTGGCCGTGGCGCTGCTCCTGATCGGCATACTGGCATATAAAGGCCGGAAACGGGACAGCCGCATGGCGGAGGGGACAGAAGAAACCGGGGAAGAAACACAGCGCGAAACGGAAAGCCTATGGAAAAGGGAAACACCTGGGGATACAGAAGAGGAAACGCAGGCAGAATCCCGGAAAGCAGAAAGACGGGGTACAGATGCAGAAGAAGGTACGGAAGAAAGTACGGAAGCAGAAACCTCCGGCACGGGGCAGGCAGAAAGGGAAACGTATGCAGTGTCTGTCACGAATGCGGAGGAGTTCGCGGGGCAGGTCATGGCGTCACGGACCTGGCTTTTGGACAAGTACCTGTCCGCCTACGTGGAAAAGAAAAAGATCCGGGCAAGTGAAGGCGTGATCCTGAATGCCGCCGTCCCGGATGACCAGGTGCGGTGTACCGAGTTCTATGTGGAGCTGAATAATAAAAAACATACGCTGGTCACCCTGCGGTGGGACCCGTACCTGTGTACGGTCGTGGCGTCGAAATGCAGGTACACGAAAAAGGAGGTCGAGGAGTCCGTGTGGGCCGGGGACCGGGCGGCGGTGACGGACATCAGCCCGGAACAGGACGCCGCCGTGATCGGGGAGCAGGGGGCGAAGGACGAAGCGGAGCTGGAAGCCGGGCCCGGAAAAGAGGTTGTGACCGAATGATGGAGGGAATCCGTGAACGCGTTGGAAGGGAGTTTTTATATTTCAAACTGGACATGCTGCGCACGAGCCGTGAGAACATCTTTGCCCATGCCCATGAGATCAACGTCAAGACACAGATCTTCGGCGAGGTCTGCCGGCAGGCAGAGGCGGGGAAGATCGGCAGGGTGGACGGGGAACGGCTTGCCGGCGTCAGCAGCATACTGGATGCGGTGTTCTGTTACCACGAGGGCGAGGGAAACGGAGGGAAGCCGGGCGAAGCTGCCGGGGCGTTTGAACGGTGGCTTGCACAGCTTGGGGGCAGCCAGGAAAAAATGCAGAAGGATGCAGGGAGAGAATGAAATGGAGCATGAGGCACGCATGGCACGGAAGAGGGGCCGGGAGATGGAATTTAACCGTGGCGTGGATGCGGCAGCCGGCAGGGCGACGCATGAGGGAGGATTCCTGGAAGAGATGGCAAGGCGGGGCTATCAGGCGCACCGTGTAAAGGACGCAGGCGGGGAATGGTTTGCCTTCCTGTATGAGGATGACCCTGGCCTGGCATACTACATCCGGCGTTCCCGCGTACTGGAAAAGATTGCAGGGAACCGGGAACAGCCGGGGAAAAAAACGGAGATAAAAGCGCCGAAGTTATAGCGGCAGCGTCCGCAGGCAGGGCACGGGAGCGAAGCGGACGCCCTGCCTTATCCCATGCAGGAGGCATGGGCAGTATACCATAAAGGTTACGGTACCGGACGGGGTCTCAGGGGCTGCCCCCTGACAAGATGCGCTTTGTCATTTTCACCCTGTGAAAATGTAATACAAAGTGCGTATCTTGCAAATACAGGGTTTTGGAAAAGTCACGGAAAAAGCATGGAAACGGCGTGCAAAAGGCATGAAAAAGGCATGAAAAAGGCATGAAAGCGGCATGAAAGCGGCGCAGAACAAGCATAGAAGCGGCATATTTTTGCTTAAAATGGCCGGTAAACGGCACATGGAAGGCATAGAAGCGGCGCTGATGGCCGTGAAATGCTGCACAGGAGGCGCATGATGGCGTGCAGATGCCGCAGAAATGGCACAAAATGCCGCCTGTGTGGAAGTGGAAATGTGCCTCCTGGAAAAGAAAGGAGCGGCAGATGGAGGAAGGGAAGGAATACAAGTACGCACCGATGAAGGAGGAGAAGGAATATAAGTATGCAGGAAGGAAATACCTGAGCAGGGGGAAGCGGGGGGAAAAGATGATAGACATGGAGTATGTGTACCGGCAGATCGACCTCAACAGGCGGACGGTAAAGGAGATCGCCGAAGAACTCGGCGTGTCGGTCAGGACGCTGCAGCGCCACCACAAGAAGTACCAGGAGGAGGCGCTCAGGATGGAAGGGCTGAAAAAGAAGGAAAAGGGGGCCAGCCTTTTTACGGGAATGGAAAAGGAGGAGAGCGGGGGGATGTTTGACGGGATGACGGAAAGAGGCTGGGGGGATGACTGAACCTTCGAGAACACAGGGGCTGCCCCCAGGGAAGATACAGGGAAACGATCATAAGCAAGGAGGAAAGAATGGAAGAGAGGATCAGGAAGTGGCAGGAGGAGATCGAACGGACCACCGCCCGCCAGAAAGAAATGAACCAGAGCTGCAATGAAAAGATCCGCGAGCTGAAACGGAAGATCGCGGAAGCGCAGGAGCAGATCAGACAGGAACAGGACAGGCAGATCGCCCGGATGGTCCGCGGCGCTTACGGGCAGATCACGCCGGAAGCGCTGGAGGAACTGAAAGACCTCCTGGAGATGGCGGGCCAGGCGACGGGCGGACAGTGAAAAAAAGGAAACAGAAAGGGAATGGGCGCATCATAAATCTCCAGATCCGTGTGACGCCGGAGGAGCTGGAGCATTTGAAAAAATGTGCGGAGGAAGATGGCAGCGCCCGCCTCCGGGGAGGCAGGGTGAATTACAGCAGCTACTGCCGGAAGCACCTCCTTTCGGAAACCAATTATAAGAATGAGGAACTGATAAGGATACAAAAACGCCTTGCCTATGAAATGCGGAAGATCGGCGTCAACATCAACCAGGCCACGAAAAGGATCAATGCCGGGTACGGCCTGCCGTCGGATGCTTACGTGCTGAAGGAAAAACTGGAGGAAGTGGAAAGACTGTTTGTGGAAACAATGGAGGAGTGTGGGAAGCTGTGGGAATCACAAAGCTGATGCACCTGAAAGAGGGCAGCCCAACCAGGCATACGCACCTGAGGAATGCCATCCGGTATATCCTGAACCCGGAAAAGACAAAGGACGGGCTGCTGGCCGGGGGAAACAGCGGCACGGAACCGATGGAAATACTGGCAAGCTTCCTGGAAACGAAGCGGGAGTTCGGGAAGCTTGCCGGCAGGCAGGGCTACCATTTTGTCATCTCTTTTGCGAAGGGTGAGACAGATGAGCAGACCGCATACAAAGTGGTGCAGGATTTTTGCCGGGAGTATTTAGGGGATGGCTATGATTACGTGTTTGCTGTCCATGATGACAAGGAGCATGTACACGGGCACATCATTTTCAATTCGCTTGACCGGATGGAGGGATACAAGTACCGTTACCAGAAAGGCGACTGGGAAAAACAGATCCAGCCCGTGACAGACAGGGTATGCGCCCGGTATGGGCTGAAGACCCTGGAGTATGACAGGGAAGAACGCGCAGGGGAATCTTACGCAGGATGGAAATCCCCGGTGACGAACCGCATGATTGCAAAAGCTGACATAGACTATGCGGTGGAACGCGCAGACAGCATGGGAAGCTTTTTTGCGGAACTGGAAAAGATGGGTTACGAGATCCGGCGGCACGGGATGAGCAGGACGGGGGAAAGCCGGGAGGAATATTTCTCGATGCTGATCCCGCCGGAAAAGCTATCCGGGACAGGGAGGGAAGGAAAGAAAACGAGGGCGGTAAGGAACCGGAGCCTCGGAAGGGCTTACACGGTGGAGGCGATCCGGGAGCGGATCGGCAGCCGGCAGTACCGGAAAAGCTACGAGGCGGTCATGGAGAAAATGCGCAGGACCGCAGGGGATTCTTTAAAGCCGATCGCGTCTTTCCATTCCAAAAGCCAGGTCCGCCTGTCACAGGCGGCAGGTTATTACCGGCTGCCAAACCCTTACGCGGTGCCTGCGTGGAGGGTGCGCGAGGATATGAAGAGGCTGGAACGGCTGGCGGAGCAGTGCCGTTACCTGAAACAGAATGGCATCACGTCCACAGGGCAGCTTGAGGCGCGCCAGAAGTTTTTAAAGGAGCAGATTGTTTTCCTTATGGAAGAAAGAAAGACCCTGTACCGGATCCGTGATGACATGGGGAAGGAGGTAAAGGAAGCGTGCGCGCGTCTCCGCTTCCTGGAAGGGCAGCTTGCAAGGGCGGACATCACCGATGCGCTGTGGGAACAGTTTGCGGATGAAAAGGAAGCGCTGGAGGCGGCGCTGCCAGAGCAGGCCGCAAACGCCGGGCACGACATCGGGGCAAAGTCGGCGGCGCTCAAAGCGCTCCGCAGGGAGGAGCGGCTTGTCCGTGACATCCTGGAGACGGAGCGGCAGCCGCTCCCAGGACTGCGGATTGCAGATAAGGCGAAGCGGCCCCAGGGAAGCGGCCTGCGGACGCCGACCTAAAGCGGCCTATACGGAAGGGCGGGAACGTGTTATACTATCATTGGAATAAAAGGAAGAAAGCAAAAGACCGTTCCGGCGAGAGCCGGGGCGGTTTTTTGCTGCTGGAAAACAGGGCGTGCCGGAATCCGGCACGCGGAAGGGAGAGGAGCAGACATTATGCTGTATATTGAAGTTGAAACAGAAGAAACGGGCGGCAGTTTCCAAAGGCTACAGGCTTACGTTGCCGCAGCAGAGCAGGTAAAAGAATACAGTCAGGAAGGAGACAGGGACATATGATGGACAGGAAAGAATTTGCTGTTTATGTACAACAGCACATAAAAGAATTCTATGATAAAAAAGAGTACCCGCAAGGCACTGAAGCAATCATCCTGGAGATTGACAAGGGCTCCGGGAGGACCGTCACCGGGCTGGTGCTAAAAAAGCCGGATGAGGATAACGCCCCGTGCATCCATCTGGAAGATTATTACATGGAATACCGGAACGGAAAGCGGATAGAAAATATCCTGGAGGAGATTGCAGAGGTGGACAGGTGGATACGGGGCAAGACCAGAGTGCCCCAGTCCCTGAAGGAAGAGCTGTCTTTTGAGGCAGCCTATAGCGGCATATACCTCCAGGTGTGTGACACGGAGAAAAGCCGCGCTTTCCTGGCAGAAAGGCCGCACACAGAAGTTGGGGACCTTTCTGCTGTCTACCAGATCAGGTACGCGGCAGACGGGCAGGGAGCCTTTGGCATGGACATAAAAAATGAGCTGTTTGAGTCGTGGGGGATTACCCTGGAGGAGCTGCACAGGACAGCGCTTTCCAACATGCAGGAGGACTTCCCCACAAGGATGTACAGTGCGGAAGAAATGTTATTCCATTTGGGATTGGGATTAAGGGAACCCGTGGACCTCCTGGGCGGCGCAGGGCAGGCCGCTCCTTTTGACGCACCGTTCTACGTCCTGACGAATGAGGGAAAGTTTTATGGCGCTGCGTGCCTCTTTGACGAAGAGGCGCTGTACCGCGCGTCCATAAGGCTTGGAGGAAATTTTTTCCTGCTTCCGTCCTCCAGGCATGACATGCTGGCGGTGCCGGAAGGCCAGGCGGGCAGTTATGAGGAGCTGGCCGCTATGGTCTGTGAGATTAACCGGACGAAAGTGGCGCCAGAAGATTTCCTGTCTGATAAAGTCCAGTATTATGACCGGGAGAGGAAACAGATCCTGGGGGAAAAGGGGTATCTGGAATACCGTGAGAGCCAGAGGCTGCGGGAGGAAGAGAAGAAGCTGGAGAAGAAGCATCGTGAACCGAAATTATAGGATGGGAACAGCAGGCAGGGCGAGGGAAAGGCCCCGCCTGACCCGTGACGCAGGAAAGGAAGCGAAGACATGGAGAAAACAGAGAACAGGGAAGGAAAGGCATTCAGCGTGTGGATTGGAAACGTTAACGCATATGCCAGCGGAGATTTGACAGGGGAGTGGGTGGATGTCCCAACATCCCCGGATACCCTGGAAGGGGCGCTCGCCCGGATTGGCGGGGAGAAGCAGATGGCCTTTGATTACGACATCCCGGAAAAGTATGGATTCCTGCATGATATCGTCAGCGAATACAGCGGGCCGGAAGAACTGAACCTTCTTGGGGCTATGCTGGAGGGATTAAGCAGGCCGGAGCTTGAGGCGGTGGAGGCTTATGCCGAGTCCAATGGCAGCATGGGGCTTCCGGAATTACTGAATGTGGTGGCGCAGGCGGATGCGATTCCATATTTCCCCTACAAATTTGATGGGATGGAGCGCGCGGAGAACATATCGGCAGAGGAGGCATACGGGTATATGGCAGTGGAAAACGGAATGCCGGACCTGAAAAGTATGCTGGAAAATTACCATCTGGAGAATTACCTGGATTATGAAGCGATTGGCCGGGACGCGAACATGAGTGGCACCATACAGCTATGCGGGAACGGCTACCTGAACCTGGCGGAAGAAGGCCCGGACCTGGCGCTGTACACGGTGGATGAGCTGAAGGCGGAGTATGGGCTGGCTGCGGATCCAGAAAGTGTCCAGCAGGAAGCGGTACAGGCTGCTGACAGGCATGTGGATATCAAAGGACCGAGGGTGTAAATTATGAAAAAGATAAAAGCATCTGCGATAGGGATGACAGGAAAAAAACAATGCCGTATCCTGGGGAAAAATATTCGAAAAGTCAGCTTCGAACATCCATTCCTTAATGGAAATATGCTTGTGATTGGGGCGGAAAGAACATTCAAAAAGACTACGCTTATGTATCCGAATATCCTCCAGATGGAGTCAACATATGTAATCCTTGATGTGAATGGATGTACGCAGAGGAAATTCGGGAAAGCATTTTTAGATGCGGGATATTGTGTGCGCTCCCTGAACCTGAAAGAACCGGAGAAATCGGACCGTTATAATCCCTTTGTTTACATCGAGACAGAGGATGACCTGATCCGGCAGGTGAAAGTGCTGCAAAATTACGTAAGGCCGATGCAGAGCATGAACGCAGCGGAACCGTTCTGGGAGGACGGCGTGAGGCTCTATCTTCAGGCACTGTTTTATTACGAATGGCTCGATTCGAGGGAAAATAACAGAGTGGGCAGCATGAACGGGATCGTCCGTCTTGTGAACCTGGAGAACCAGCATATTAATGAAAACACGACAAGGCTCCAGCAGCTCATGGATAAGAAAGCGGCTGTTTACGGGGAGGACTACCCGCCTGTGCGGGATTACCGGAAGCTGAAGGAAAGCGCCCCGGACACCGTGCGGTCCATCTTCATCATGGTAAACGCCATGCTTACCCTGTGCGAAACGGCGGAGATGCGCCGCATTTTTTCAGGCAATGATATCGACATCCGGGCGCTGGGGACAGGCGTGGGAGGAGACCCGGAGAGGAAAACAATCCTTTTCCTTGTGATACCGGATAACAACAATGTGTATAATTTCCTGATCTCCATGTTTTATACCCAGATGTTTGATATCCTGGTCCGCCTGTCAGAGGAGCTGCATGCACCCCTGCCCTGCCATGTAGAGGTATGGATGGATCAATTCTACATGGTAAGGCCCATAGATGCAGGAAGATTGATGGCGGTAAACAAAGGACGCAATATATCCATGATTCCTGTCGTCCGGTCTTTTTCCCAACTGAAAACAATCTGTGAAGAGGATGGCTGGAGCATTCCATTATTTGAGGATTGTATGGAGGTGATCGTATATTTTGGATGTCCCTTCAAAGATCAGGAAACTTCTTTTTATATTTCTGAAAAAACCGGGGGGCAAACCATTCAAAGAATAGAGCAGGATGGCAGAAAGAAGGGTATGGCCCAAAAACTGCGTACAATAGTGGCCGGGAAAGAGAACTTCAAAGCAGCGGGACAGAAAAGGTTCAGGTGTCCACTTCTGGAAACTGGGAAAACCAACCAGACGCCGATAACGGACTGCATGATCTTTCTGAAAGGGCAGAACCCAATATATGCAAAAAAGGCAATCCCATTTGATATTCCGGAATGTGGGTATAAAGCTTCCGGGAAATGGAAGACGTGTTATCAGGAAGCCTGCGGCAAGGGCAGTGAGGATACATGATGAAAGGGACGTGCCGGAATCCGGCACGGGGAGGAGGGATGCCAGATGGACATCGGATATGAGCTTATGCGCCTGCACCGCCAGATCCGGCGTCTGGAGAAGCAGATCAAGGCCTGCCAGGCACAGATGGAATACTGCCTGTCCATACCGGACAGGGATTCCTTAAGGCATGAGGAGGGCATACGCATACAAGAGGGCAGCGCCATGCCGGACAAGGCGGCCGTGGTATAGAAAGGAAAAGGAAGATGGAAGAAAAACACCAGGGGCAGCCGGGGGACGTACAGGAAAAGAAGGCGGCAAACACGCTGTGGACGGTCATGCAGTATTCGGGGCATTACAGGAAGGAATATGAGGAATGCCTTCCCTGCATCAGCCGTTTCCAGCAGGTTGAGCAGATGTATGCCTGTATGCTGGCGGATGTACCGGCAATGAAAATCAAGGACGTACTCACAAACCCGAAACTGAAAGAGGGGGAGAAAGAGAGGGCGTTAGAGGAGCTGTGGCAACAGGTTTTCAAAAAACCCGTCCTCCCAACACAGGAACAGGAGAAGGAACTGAAATCCGTGCGGGAATACGTCCAGCGCCTGGAACTGGAGGTGACGCGGATGCAGGCGGACCTCTCCCGGATCGGGACGGACCGGGAGCGCGCCAGGATGGACCGGGAGGATGGCGTGGCGGAATTTTTGGAAGAAGCCCCGGAACAAAAGGAAGCAGCGCCGAAACCCGCACGGGGAAGGAAGAAAAAGGATGGAGGCCTGCCGGGGGTTATGAGGATGGGCGGACCCGGAAGCGTCCGCCTGGATAAAATAGAAAACAAGGTCAAGGAGCTTGTAAAAACCGTGGAAGAGCAGGAGAAGAAAATCGCATATATAGAAGCGGAAGGCTCCCAGGTGCGGGGCATTGTCCTTTCCGGGCCAAAAGAAAAAGGGGCTCTTTCCAGACGCCTGGGAAGAAAGAAGATGGAAGCGGAAAAGGAAAGGATCGACCGCCTGCTCGCGGAAGGATACGGGGCGGACCAGCTCGATTTCCTGCTGAAATGCCGGGAGGAAGGCGTGGCATGGGAAGTGATTGAATGCTTTTCCGGAAAGGAGATACCGGTGGGGCTGATGAAGAAGCTGAAAGATTATTACCTGGACAAAGAAAAAGGAGGCGTGCCGGATTCCGGCACGCAGGAAGGAGCGGCCGATGGAAAATGATAAGGAAATGGAGAAAATATTGATGAACATCAAGCAGGGAGGCGGAGGGATTGTTTCCCTGCTCCTTTTTACGGCGCAGATGCAGATGCAGCTTTTCGTGTTCCTGGCGCGCATGGCAAAAAAAGCGTTCATCGCAAGCGGGACCCTGGGGAAGTACCAGACCTTCCTCGCAAAGACGGAGGGGAAGTTCCAGATCTACAATATCCCCATCCCTAAACAGCACGCAGAGAAAATCATACAGCTTGGGGAGATGGAGGTAAAGCTGGAAAGGGAGAAAAACCGGTCCGTGGCAAAAAGCCTCCGTAAGGAGATCGAGGCGCTGAAAAAGGAGATCCCGGAACTTTCGCAGCTGGAAAAGCTGGGGATTTCCCATTACGTCCTGCCGAAACTGAACGGAGGCGAGAACAGCCTCCAGGTGGCGGTGGCAAAAAACGACATCCCGAATTTTAAGGTATGGTACCTCAACCATTTAAATGACGGGCTTTCCGGCGGGGAACTTGGGCTGGGGGAGCTGAAAAGCTTTACGGAAGGGAATTACAGCATTTTCAACCTGCCGTTTGAAGGGGACGAAGTACAGGACATGCTGCATGATTTTGACGTCCTGGGCATGAATTATTCCCTCCTCCCGGACCTGAAAGTGGGGGACGGCTACACGCAGGTGGCGGTGGCAAACAAAGACCAGGAGACGTTGGATGGATGGTTTGCGATATGGAAGGAAAAACAGATCCAGGAAGGGAAAGAGGCAAGGGATTACCGGAAGATCAGCAGGGAGGCATACCTGGAGACGTCGGAGATCGACGTGGAGGACTATATTGCGGGCACGGACCAGAAGTACAGGGAAGCGGACGCAGAGTTTTCACAGGCTGAGGGGGCGGTGGACGTCATGGAAAACATGGAAAAAGAAACGATAAAAGATGATACGTCCAAAGAGTTCCAGGACCTTTCGGAGAACCCGGATTATGTGAAGATCTCCATCAACCATGAGACGCTCGTGGACAGGGGCAGCCACCGATTATCAGAAGAGACAAGGGAAATAGCTGAGAAAACCGGCCAGTTCCTTTCCCGCATCCCGGGCACGTTTGGACCAACAAGGCAGGAGACCCTGGTGCTGCCCAAGAGCCGGGTATTCCGGACGGATGAAGGGAAAACCTACGTAGGGTTCCTGCCAAAAAATGGGAAAACGCTGGTGATGAAGGCGGACGGGAAGTTTGAAAGGCGTACATTTGAAGAAGCTTATAAACCGTACGACATAGTGCAAAGGGGCTTCAACAAAGTGCAGAACATGGCAAAAGAAGGGGAAGCCCCAGGGCAGGAAAAAAGCATGGAAAAACCTGCGGGGCTTCCGGGGGCGGGGAAACCAGGAAGCGCCACACCAAAACCGGGAGTACCGCTTCCGGCTGTGCCCAAACGGTAGGAGGCGGAAGCTATGGCGACGACACGTTACCGGAAACAAAAGACCCCAGTGGCCATGTTTGCCGCTTTTTTCCTGCTCCTGTGCCTGGCAGGATATTATATATCCGGGCTTTTTAAGCTGGAGGGTGCGGCATTCCAAAACCTGGGGGACAGCATGGCTTACATCCTGTCCCATCCGTCCCGGAACTGGGCAAATGATAAAACACCCGCCTGTATCGGGCTTGGCGTCTGCGCATGGTTTGGCTTCGTGTCCTATTATATTGCCTACTACCGGAATTTCCAGTATGCGATCGAGCACGGGGCCGAGGACTGGGGGGACGCAAAAGCCATGACGAAAAAACTGGCGGCTAAAGAAGGGAAAGAAAACCGCATCCTGTCAAAGAACCTGAAAGTCAGCCTGGAATCAGGGCTTTCCAACAATAACATGCTCGTGATCGGTTCCTCCGGCACGTTTAAAACGACGGGGCTTATGCACCCGAACATCCTCCAGATGGTTTCAGCCTACGTGGTCCTGGATGTAAAAGGCGACACGCAGAGGAAGCTTGGGAAGGCATTCCTTAAGGCCGGCTACCAGGTGCGCTCCCTGAACCTGAAGGAACCGGCGAAATCAGACCGTTACAACCCCTTCGTTTACATCGAGACAGAGGATGACCTGGTCCGGCTGGTGAAAGCATTGCAGAGTTCCGTAAGGCCGCCGCAGAACATGAGCGCCGCAGACCCGTTCTGGGATGACGGCGTGAGGCTGTACCTCCAGGCGCTGTTTTATTATGAATGGCTGGATGCCAGGGAAAACGGCGGGGCTGGCAGCATGAACGGGCTTATCCGGCTTGTGAACATGGAGAACCAGCATGTAAACGAAAACATGACAAAGCTCCAGCAGCTCATGGATGAGAAAGCGGCTGTTTATGGGGAGGACTACCCGCCTGTCCGGGATTACCGGAAGCTGAAGGAGGGCGCCCCGGACACCGTGCGGTCTGTTGTCATCATGGTAAATGCCATGCTTGCCCTGTGTGAAACGGCAGAAATGCGCCGCATTTTTTCAGGCAATGATATTGACATCCGGGAACTGGGGACGGGGGTTGGGGGAGACCCGGAAAAGAAAACGGTCCTTTTCCTTATCATCCCGGACAACAATAACGCCTACAATTTCCTGATTTCCATGTTTTATACCCAGATGTTTGACATCCTGATCCGCCTGTCAGACGATGAGCTGCATGCACCCCTGCCCTGCCGCGTGGAGGTCTGGATGGATGAGTTTTACGCGGGGGCAAAGCCGCAGGACCCGGACGTGCTGCTGGGCGTGGTCAGGAGCCGTAACATAGCGATGATCCCCATGCTCCAGTCCATTTCCCAGATCAAGACCCTTTACCAGAACGATAAGTGGGAGACGATCATGGACAACGTGGCGGCGGTGGCATATCTGGGGAGCGGGCCATTGGCGGAAGGCACCCATAAGTATATTTCCGAAGCGCTTGGGAAAGCGACGATCGATACCAGGGGGGACGGGATACGCAGGGGAAGGAATGGCGATTCCAGCTTAAATTTCAATAAAGGGGGGCGTGAACTGATGACGCCGGCGGAAGTCAAGCGGATGCCGAGGACGGAATGTATCATCTTCCTGGAGGGGCGCGCACCGGTATATGACCAGAAATCAATCCCGTTTGACGTGCCGGAAGAAGGATACCATGCAGACAAAGCGTTAAAAGAGCGTTATTCGCAGGCGCAGGAAGCCGGTCCGTATGAACATCCGGTAGAAGTGTTCTATGATGCAAAGAGGCTCCGTTATTACACCCTGCCAAAAGAACAGGTGCTGTCCTTCCCGGATGAAGAGGAAGCCGCAAGGCTGCGGGAAACCGCAAGGGACAATGACCATATCCGTGTTTATGACATTGATGAAAAGGAACTCCTGTACTTTAATTTTGGCACAAAGGAAAAGAGTACAGAGGAGATCGAAGGACTTCTGCAGGAAGCCATACAGAAGGAGAGGCGCCAGAAAGAGTACCAGGATGCAAACCTGCTTGTGATGAAAGGGCTGAAACAGACAAAAGATGGAGGGCAGGAAGAAGAGGGGGAAGATAAGTCCGGCTGGGAGGAATATGCCACCCTGGGGGCGTGCATCAACGCCCACTTTGGGAAGCTTTCACCCGTTGGGCAGGAAATCCTTTCCCTTGCGGTGGAAAACGGGATGCCGGAAGAATTTATCAAAAAGCTCCTGTTCCTTCCGGAAGGGCAGATGAAGCAGGCATACATGCGTTATAAAGGGAACGTGCCGGAATCCGGCACAGAGGAAACAGATTGATTCAAAGGAAACTTTTTCATGCGTGCCGAAATCCGGCACGAAGAAGAAAAGGAGGTTCAAATGTTAAAAAGAATAAAAAAGAAAAGAATGGCAGCCATGATTTTTTGCTTGTATTATATTTATGTAGAAACCAGACTGAAAACCGGGAAGAGGGTAAACAAGTCCGGACGGCTGTATTACTGGAATACCAATAATGGCGCTTATGGATATTTTTAACGGAAAGAGTGAAGGATGGGAGGTGGAAGATTGAGAAGCGGCCGGAAGATAGAAGAGGTCAAAGAACTTGCAGCATACGAAATGGAAAAAATCACAAAAGGCGCATCCGGATGGATGGATTTTTTGGACACGCCTGCCGTGTGTATAAATACAGTTTTGCCGACCAGCTCCTGATCCATGCACAGAGGCCGGAGGCTACGGCCTGTGCAGAAATCCGGATATGGAACAGTCCAATGAACCGGAGGATAAGGAGGGGGGCGAAAGGGATTGCCCTATTGGAAAAGTCTGGAAACTATGAGAAGCTCCGTTATGTTTTTGACATTTCGGATACTTATGGAATCCGTGGGATGGGAAGGACGCCCTACCTGTGGAGTTTGGAAGAGGAACAGAGGGAGCCGCTTGGCAGGCATCTGATGTCACGTTACCTGCCGGAAAGCCATGTGGAAGGATTAGGGAAGATCCTCACCGGGATAGCGCTAAAGTATGCACAAGAACATATCGAGGCGTATTATAAGGAAATATCCAATGCCGTGCCGGAATCCGGCACGGGGAAAGAGGATGCGAAGCAGCGGCTTGGGGAGCTGATCACGGCGAGCAGCGCGTATATCTTCCTGAAGAGGAGCGGGCTGGAACCTTTGCATTTTCTGGATGAAAATGCGTTTGTGCATATACGGGAATATAGAAATCCGGAAGCCCTGTCCTATCTGGGGAGTACCATAAATGGAATATGCCGGGACGTGCTTATTGGAATTGGGAAAGCCCTCCCCGAAATCAGGAAAGAAAATCTCTCAAAAGGAGTTGAAAAAACGGATGAAAAGGGGTATACTGGAGAGGAGTTCAATGCGTTAATTCGCGAAAGTGGCAAAAACGGAGAAAGGATAGGGAAAAGAGATGGAGAAGAAGGAAACATTCTGGGAGAACGGGCTGGAATACGAGGAAGTGGACGGCTACTATCTCCCGAAGCTGAAGCTGGCTCCGCCGAGGAAGGAAATCGGGAAATACGGGAGGATGAGGAGAAAATTCCTGATGGAGTACCGGGAGCCCCTGTACATGAGCATGGTCCTTCAGGAAACCCTGAACGACCATCTGATCGAAGTAGACGAACAGGCGGAACAGATGATGGAGCATCTGGTGAAGAGGATGGCAGAGGCAGAAGGGGTGACAGAAACACTGAAGGCAGAGAACCAGATGAAATGGGTCGGGCTGATGAACAGCATCCGGCAGTCGGCAGAGGAAATCGTGCTGGACGAGCTGGTGTACAGCTAGGAGAAGCGATAGAAGGGGCAGAAGACAGAGGGTCTCCTGCTTCTTTTCTTTCACAGGAGGATATCGACTCTGTTCTTAGGAAAGGCAGCGGCTTTCAGGACGGGAAATACCGTATCTACCGCCAATTCCAGAAGCATGAGGACAGTAAAAGCAATCTTGCATTTCTTAAAAATGAATATGGCACGGGCGGGAGCACGCATTTCTATCCGGACGGGACACGGGGCAGTGAGCAGCACGACGGCAAAGGCATCGGCATTGAAAAGGAAGGCTCCTTTACCAATCCTGATCTGCGCCTTAGTTGGCAAGAGGTAGAAAAACGGCTGCGTGAGCTTATAAAGGAGGAACGTTATCTCAATGCTAAAGAGAAAGAACATTATCCCGATTATCTGGAAAGCGCATCTGCCCCGCAATATGAAATCGACACCCAGAGGAAAATGGAAAGGCAGCGCTTTATAGACGCAAACCGTGACCTGCCCCCTGCCGACAAACGGGATACACTCGCCCTGCGGCTCTCTGACTTTATCCGTGACTTGGACGGCTACGAAAAAGCCCTGCTTGAAAAGGTAGGGCGTACCGACTTTGCCGATATGACTGCCGGGCAGATGGAGCAGGTTTTCTCCGATCCCGCCGCCGTGCAACAGCTCCTTGATTTCCTTAAACTGGTGCAGGGGCAGACTACGAGCGTTTACAGCCGCAGCAATGCGTGGCGTTTTTCACAGGAGCTTACGGAGATGTACCCTCTACGTTACCTTTACCACGAGGGCGATGTGGTGTATATCGGTGCAGATAAATACGAGATTTCCGACTTTAACGAGAACGCCGTATCCCTGCGGAATGTGGAATTTCCCCTGTTCGGCAAGGAACTGAGCCGTGCTGACTTTGAAGAAAAGCTCCGTGAAAATCCTGCAAACGACCATCTGAAAACGGTCATTACCGAAAGCCAGAAAACGGAACCACTCACCGGGGAAAAGCCCGACAGCATCACATTCTCCATCTGCTTCTCCGAGCATCCCGCCTTTTATGACAGGCAGCGTGGTGACCGCTTCACCGCTCCCAGCTTTGCCCTTGGAAATAAGCTGCTCGGCGTTCTGGACGAAAAGCAGCACCGTGAAAGACTGGATAAGAGCAAGGGTGTCGGTTGGTATAAAAAGACCGATTTTGAAATCTCTGCTGTTGTCGGCGGCGAGGACTTCCACTATGAGGGGCGGTTTGACATCGGGGATGGCGAGGGCGATTTGATTGCCCATATCAAGAATTTTTACGACTATTATCTTTCCCCTGACTGCCCCTTTATCCCAGAGTGGAAACGGCAGGGCGAGGATTACTACCGTGAGAAGATAGAAAACCTGCGTTTCGGGCGTGATACGCTGCTCCCGTTCCTTATGCAGCACACCGAGCTGACCCCAGAGGATGAAAAGCTCCTAACCGAGATAATGGCTACTGAAGCCGACTGGAACAGGAAAGCCGAGGATAAGACACAGCCCGAAAAAACAAAACCCGCCGAGGAAAACTCCGCTGTAGATGAAATGCTTGCCTATGCGGAAAAGCTTGCGGCACAATACGAAACCGAGCCGCCAGAGGAACGCTTTGAGGTTATCATGACTTCCGATGCGTTCCCAGACCCACAGGATGCCTTTGCCATCTGGGATAACATCCGAGAGGAATATTATGCCGATACGGACGGTACGGTGCTGACCTATCCCACGGAAGAAGAAGCCGAAGCAGGTCTTTTGAAAGTCAGAAAAGCCGTTGCAGATAAAGAAACCGAGGAATGGCTTTATGTGGAGCGCGTAAAACAGGGTGTAGAGCCTGCCTCTGCTCTTTCTGCTGACCGCCATAATTACCGTATTACCGATGATACTTTAGGCGTTGGCGGGGCAAAAGAAAAGTTTCGAAACAACATGGCGGCGGTCAATCTCCTGCACGAGCTCCAGCTTGAAAACCGCCTTGCCACGCCCGAAGAACAGGAAGTCCTTGCGAAGTATGTCGGCTGGGGCGGTCTGCCGATGGCGTTTGATGAGAGCAACGCTGCATGGGCGGAGGAGTTTAAGGAGTTGTATGAGAGTCTGTCACCAGAGGAATACCGTGCGGCAAAGGAATCCACCCTGACGGCGTTTTATACCCCGCCGGTTGTTATTAAGGCAATATATGAAGCCCTTGAACGCCTGGGCTTTTCGCAGGGAAATATTTTAGAGCCGGCCGTGGGGACTGGAAATTTTTTCGGAATGCTTCCGGAAATCATGCAGGGATCAAAGCTGTACGGGGTAGAACTTGACAGCATCAGTGGCAGGATCGCAAAGCTCCTGTATCCGGATGCCGATATACAGATTAAGGGATATGAGGAGACATCCTTCCCGGATGACTTTTTCGATGTGGCGGTCGGAAATGTCCCGTTTGGAGCTTATAAAGTATTAGACCGGAAATATGACAGGCACGGTTTTTTTATCCACGATTATTTCCTGGCAAAAACCATTGACCAGTTGAGGCCTGGAGGGGTTGCGGCGTTCATTACTTCCAAAGGAACAATGGACAAGGCCAGTCCGGCCGTAAGAAAATATCTGGCGGAGAGGGCCGACCTTCTGGGGGCCGTCCGTCTGCCAGATCATATTTTTAAAGCGAGTGCGGGGACGAGAGTGACGGCGGACATCCTGTTTCTGCAAAAAAGGCAAGGCGTATCCAGGGAAAACCCCGAATGGCTGGAAACAGCCGAGAATGAGAGCGGCATCCGGATGAACCGGTATTTCCTGTCCCATCCGGAGATGGTGCTTGGGAAAATGGAACAGGTGTCAGGGCCGTTTGGAATGGAGGCTGTCTGCCGGGCATTGGAAGGGGAGGATCTGCGGCAGCGGCTGAGTGAGGCCATGCGGAACATAAAAGGAAGCATCCTTCCGGCAGAAAGCAGAGGGCTGGAGCCTGAAGGGGAAGAGAAAAGCATACCGGCTGACCCTAAAGTGCGAAATTACAGCTATACAGTAATAGGCGGGAAGATCTATTACCGTGAGAATTCCCTGATGAATCCGGTGAAGCTGCCGGCAGCCACAGCAGAACGTGTGAAGGGTATGGTAGAGATCCGTGAGGTGGTTCGGGAGTTAATTGCCCTGCAGATGGAGGAAAATGCAACAGATGAGGCGATACAGGAGCTTCAGGTCAAACTGAACCAGGTCTATGATGCCTACACAGAAAAATATGGGGTCATCGGAAGCAATGCAAACAAACGGGCATTTTCCGAGGACTCTTCTTATTGCCTGCTTTGTTCCCTGGAGGAATTAAAGGAAGATGGTACGTTAAAACGGAAAGCCGATATGTTTACCAAACGGACCATAAAGAAAGCGGCAGCAGTGACCAGCGTGGAGACTGCATTAGAGGCGCTGGCTGTTTCCCTGAATGAGAAAGCAAAGGTAGACCTGCCCTATATGTCGGGGCTTACCGGAAAACCACAAAATAAAATTGCCGCAGAACTGGCAGGCGTGATTTTCAAAAACCCGGTTACTGGAGTGTGGGAGAATGCGGATGAATACCTTTCCGGAAATGTGCGTGAGAAACTGAAAACAGCAAGAGCCTTTGCGGAAAACCATCCGGAATATACCAGCAATGTAAGAGCTTTGGAACAGGTACAGCCCGTGGACCTGGATGCGTCGGAAATAGAAGTCCGGATCGGGGCCACCTGGATTGCCCCGGAGATTTACCTGGATTTTATGAAGGAGCTGTTGCAAACACCTGGTCATTTGGCAGGGAGAGTGATTGACGTCTGGTATTCAAGTGCGAGCGGGACGTGGAATATCAGTGGTAAAAATGCTGACAGCGACAGAAATGTCCTGGCTACCGTAACGTATGGCACAAGCAGGGCCAATGCTTATAAGATTCTGGAAGACACACTGAATTTGAAAGATATGCGCATTTATGACCGAATCCAGGATGCGGAAGGAAAAGAGGTCCGTGTCCTGAATAAGAAGGAGACGATGCTGGCAGCCCAGAAACAGGATGCCATGAAGGAGGCATTTAAGGATTGGATTTTCAAGGACCGGGGACGGAGAGAAAAGCTGTGTGCAATCTACAATGAACATTTCAATTCCATCCGGCCAAGAGAATACGATGGAAGCCATCTGACATTTCCGGGGATGAACCCGGAAATAGAGCTCCGCCCGCACCAGAAAAATGCCGTTGCCCATCAGCTTTACGGGGATAATGTCCTGCTTGCCCATGTTGTGGGAAGTGGAAAAACTTATGAAATGGTAGCGGCAGCCATGGAAAGCAAACGGCTTGGGCTGGCACAGAAGAGTCTTTTTGTTGTCCCGAATCATTTGACGGAGCAATGGGGGGCGGAGTTTTTGCAGCTTTATCCGGGAGCCAATATCCTTGTTGCTACAAAAAGAGACTTTGAGCCGGCAAACCGCAAAAAGTTCTGTGCCAGGATCGCGATGGGGAATTACGATGCAGTGATTATCGGGCATTCCCAGTTTGAAAGGATACCTTTATCGGAAGAACGCCAGCAGAGGATGATTGAAAAACAGGTGGAAGAACTGGAAGTAGAAATCCAGGTGGCAAAGCTGGATCGTGATGGCGGCTATTATACGGTCAAACAGCTGGAAAAGACCAAGAAAGGACTCCGCAGACGGCTGGAACTGTTGAATAATAAAGGGAAAAAGGATGATGTGGTTACTTTTGAAGAGCTGGGTGTTGACCGTTTGTATGTGGATGAAGCCCATTATTACAAAAACGCATTCCTTTACACGAAAATGAGGAATGTAGCAGGGATTGCCCAGAATGAAGCCCAGAAATCGGCAGATATGTTTAACAAGTGCCAGTATCTGGATGAGATTACCGGTGGGAAAGGCATTACATTTGCGACGGGCACACCGGTCAGCAACAGCATGACGGAGCTTTATACCATGCAGCGTTACCTGCAGTATGGGAAGCTGAAGCGGATGGGGCTGGGGCATTTTGATTCCTGGGCGTCTACGTTTGGCGAAGTTGTGACCAGCATTGAGCTGGCCCCTGAAGGAACCGGATACCGGGCAAAGTCCAGATTTGCCAGGTTTTACAATATTCCGGAGCTTATGAGCATGTTCAAGGAGATTGCCGACATTAAGACAGCAGACCAGCTGGAACTGCCGGTGCCGGAAGCAGAGTATGAGACGGTGGTGTTAAAACCGTCGGAATATCAGAAAGAGATCGTTGCAAGCCTTGGGGAACGGGCGGAAGTGATACGGGATGGAGGTGTGGATTCTTCCGTCGACAATATGCTCAAGGTGACAAATGATGGAAGAAAACTGGCGCTGGACCAGCGCCTTGTGAACCCGGTGCTTCCGGATGATGGGGACAGTAAAATCTGTGCCTGTGTGGAGAAAAGCTTTGCCATCTGGAAGGAGACTGCACCAAAACGATCCTCCCAGATTATTTTTTGTGACCTTAGCACACCAAAAGGGGATGGCACTTTTAACGTCTATGATGACCTGAAAAAGAAACTGATAGCAAAAGGAGTGCCGGAAGCAGAGATTGCTTTTATCCATGATGCTAATACAGAGGCGAAGAAAACGGAGCTGTTCAGCAAGGTAAAATCCGGACAGGTCCGTTTTTTACTGGGTTCCACCGCAAAAATGGGCGCCGGGACCAATGTCCAGGACCGGCTGATTGCCTTACATCATCTGGACGTGGGATGGAAACCTTCCGATCTGGAGCAAAGGGAAGGGCGTATCATCCGTCAGGGCAATATGAATAAGAAAGTGCATATTTATCGGTATGTGACGGAAGGAACCTTCGACAGTTACATGTGGCAGCTGATCGAAAGCAAGCAAAAATTTATTTCACAGATCATGACCAGTAAATCACCGGTACGAAGCTGCGAGGATGTAGATGATACGGCATTGTCCTATGCGGAAGTAAAAGCCCTGGCAACGGGGAATCCGGCGATCAAGGAGAAAATGGCGCTGGATGTAGAAATCTCAAAATTAAAATTGTTGAAAGCCAATTTTGTGAGCAGCCATTACCGATTGGAAGATGACATTGCAAAGCTTTACCCGAAAAAGATTGCGGAGCTGGAAGCACGGGCAAAGGCTTACGGGATGGATGTGGTATACTGGACGGGAGCAAGGGAGGCGGCCCGTAAAAAATTCAGCATGGAAGTCGGGGGAAAGGTATATACAGATAAAAAGGAAGCCGGGAGGGCCCTGCTGGAAGCCTGCCGGGGACTGAACAAGGCAGAAGGGTTTGCAGATGTGGGAAATTACCAGGGGTTCCGCATACAGGCGGGCTTTCTTACACTCCCAAATGTTAAGCGGCATTTTCTTATTACCAGTGGCGACGCAGTCGCATCAAATTAA
>CALCMD010000045.1 GCA_937965795.1 uncultured Lachnospiraceae bacterium
AAAGTCCGGGCTTCACAGGGCAGGATGCCGGATAACGTCCGGTGGAGGCGACTCCAAGGATAGTGCAACAGAAATGAACCGCCCAGCGTGCTGGGTAAGGGTGGAAGGGCAGTGTAAGAGACTACCGCCTTCCTGGTAACAGGAGGGGCATATGTAAACCCCATCCGAAGCAAGACCAAACAGAAGCATATGGCGGCCCGTCAGCTTCAGGTAGGTTGCTCGAACCTGATGGCAACGTCAGGTCTAGATAGATGATTATTCGCGACATAACCCGGCTTATCGTTTTGCTTATCCATGTATACGAAGCCTTTTGGGGCGCCCGATTGTAAGAGGGGCGCCCCAAACTCATATAATGGAAAGAACCCGGCATATAGATGCCGGGCCATTATTTTTTTGCTTTTTATCGTTTGCCGTTGTATTTTTCTTCGCAGTACTTGCAGCGGTATACTTCCTGTTCCGGGTCGGACAGAATGAAAATATGTTTCAGTCCCTGTTCGATCGAAGAGATGCAGCGGGGATTCTTGCACCGGATAATATTTGTGAGCTGCTTTGGAAGCTCCAGTTCTTTTTTCTCTACGATTTTTGAATCCTTTACGATGTTTACCGTAATGTTATGATCGATGAAACCAAGAACATCCAGATCCAATGCGTCGATCGGGCATTCGATTTTGATGATGTCTTTCTTTCCCATTTTATTGCTGCGGGCATTTTTGATGATTGCGACGCAACAGTCCATCTGATCCAATTTCAGGTATTTGTAAATGGACATACTTTTTCCGGCCTGGATGTGGTCAAGCACCACGCCTTCCGTTAACTGATCTACGTTTAACATACGGTCACCTCCAGAAGTGTGAGAATCAGCGCCATGCGGACATAGACGCCATATTGCACCTGTTTGAAATAAACGGCTCTTGGGTCGTCGTCTACCTCTACAGAAATTTCATTGACGCGGGGGAGAGGATGAAGCACCAGCATGTCCTCGCGGGCCAGTTTCATTTTTTCCTTATCCAGAATATAGAAATCCTTCATGCGGACATATTCTTCTTCGTTGAAAAAACGCTCCTGCTGAACCCTTGTCATATACAGGATGTCCAGCTCTCCCATGACTTCCTCCAGACGTTCTACTTCTTTATACTCATATCCGTTCTTCTGGATGACGTCTTCCAGCACATAGCCCGGAAGCTTCAGCTCTTCTGGAGAGATAAGAACAAATTTTACATTCGAATAGCGTACCAGGGCATTAATGAGAGAATGAACGGTACGGCCAAATTTCAAATCGCCGCAGAGTCCGATGGTAATGTTGTCCAGGCGTCCTTTTAAAGAACGGATGGTCATCAGATCGGTCAGTGTCTGGGTCGGGTGCTGGTGTCCGCCGTCTCCGGCATTAATGACGGGAATAGAGGAATGCAGGGACGCTACCATTGGCGCTCCTTCCTTCGGATGCCGCATGGCGCAGATATCTGCGTAGCAGGAAATCATGCGGATGGTATCAGCGACACTCTCGCCTTTGGCGGCAGAGCTGGAAGCGGCCGAAGAAAAACCAAGTACATTCCCCCCCAGATTCATCATCGCTGCTTCAAAGCTGAGTCTGGTTCGTGTGCTTGGTTCATAAAAAATAGTAGCAAGTTTTTTTCCGTCACAAACGTGTGCGTATTTCTCAGGATTAGCCTCAATATCACAGGCAAGGTCGAGAAGCTGAGAGATTTCCTCGACACTGAAATCCAATGGACTCATCAAATGTCTCATAGTATTCTCCTTTAGTGTGAAATAAACAGTAATGTAACTGTTCAGTACCTTCACAGTTACGATGCAAAAATCCATGAAAATCGTCTTCGACGATGGGATTTTTGCACTCTTGAATCATGTTTTCACGGTCTCAGCAGCAAGTGCTTCGACCTGTTCTGAATAGTTACACAGTAACTTTGCTTTCTCCCTATCATATAACAGATGCGGTGGAAATTCAAGCTATTTATTTGTAACCTTTTCGAAAAAAAGTCCGGAGAGGAACCAGAGAGGGAAAAAGTCCAGACGGATGACTCCCTTATAATTAAAACGGCAATGGGAATAGTTCCAGGGACAGACGCCGTGTTTTTTTAAGAAGCTCCCCGTGAAAAATTCTACTGCGAACATGGAGAGAGCGTAGATCGTACCTCTCACCCAGATACATTTATCTTTTATAAAATGGTAAAGCGCAGGGAGAAGAGCGGCCATTCCGTAGATTGGAAACATCCATATGGAGGAGCGGCCGAAAAGCTTCATTTCCCGTCTGCGAAAAGAAAGAAATCCTGTCCAGAGAAGCTCCATACACCAACCGTAAATTCCACATTTGATAAAATTATTTTTCATGTTGGAAGTATGTCCGGCGGGACAGGGAATTATGCAGTACAGTTTTTGGGATTATCTTTGCAAAAAGATTGGAAAATTGCGGCTGGATGGAACAGGAGATGTGCAGGAATGGAAGGAAAATACGGTAGAATAAAATTTAAATGACATATCTTGCAGTTCAAACGACATATTCGTAAAAAAGTTCTGTACATAGGGTGAAAAGTATTATAGTATAAGATAACATGAGAGAGTTATATCCACTGGAAAGAGAGAGGGAGAAGGATGAGAAAAAAAGTAACTGCATTATGTATGACGGGCGTTCTTTTTATGGCACAGATGGGTGGACCGGCAGATGCGAAAAGTGTCGGAACAGCGCAGGTTCTGGAGGCAGAGGCATTTGCAAAGAAACAGACGGTTTCCGAACAGATACGGGAGAAAGGGGAGTTTTCAGACCGTTTTCTGGTAAAGTATGCGAAAAAGGAATCGGAGGAAGAAATAAGAAAAGCTGCGGAAGCAGTTCTTGATCTGGATCATCTGCATAGAGAGAAAGAACAGGAAAGAGATTCTTTATCCGTGGAAGTTTCAGAGATCGAAAAGTCTATTGGAGGGTATCAGGTTTTGACGTTAACTGAGAAAGTGGATGCTGTGTCTTTTCAGGAGAATTTTCTGGCAGAAATTTCTGATGAAATCGAATCTATTCAACCGGATTATCTGCTGGAATTATCATCGGAGATGGCGGTTGGCGAATGGGAAGATGGGGATACAGCACAGGAGGAGATTTCTTCGGACACAGCAGAGAGGTATCCGGAAATGGACGCCCGTTCCGGACAAACCGGACATGCCTTTCTGGAGCGTGAAGAAGATTTGCAGTATGCCTGGACTTTTTCAAAGGGGGCGGGCGTGACCATCGCATTGCTGGATACAGGCGTGGATCTTACGCATCCGGATTTAGCGGGGCATCTGCGGGAAGGATATGATTTTAGAAATCACTGTACGTTAACATATGATGTCTCGCAGGAAATGACAGCCGCTCATGGAACCCATATTGCGGGAATTCTGGCGAATACGGCGCCAGAAGCGGAGATCCTGCCGTTGAAGGTGTTTGAAAATGGAAAAGCGTACACCAGTGAAATCATAGAAGCCATTGCCTATGCAAAAGAACAGGGCGCTTCTATTGTAAATATGAGCTTTGGAAGCACCAATTATAATCAGGCGCTATATGAAGCAATGTCAGGCACAGATATGTTTTTCGTATGCGCAGCGGGGAACCACCGAAGGAACCTTCAGGAAGCGCCGGTTTATCCGGCATCCTTTGGGCTGGAAAACAGCATCAGCGTAGCGGCAGTGAATCAGGACCTGGGCTTGTCCTATTTTTCGAATTACGGCGCTGAAGGCGTGGATCTTGCGGCCTGGGGGCGGGATGTGATGAGCGCTGTTCCAGGCGGCGGATGTGGAAAAAGAAACGGAACCAGCATGGCGGCAGCTTACGTATCAGGAGCAGCAGCGCTTGCAGCTTCTGTAAGAGATGGGGCGGCTCTTAAGGAGGAGCTGAAAAAGAGCGCATGGAAAATGTCCTGTCTGGAGGGAAGAGTTTGCGATGGAAATATGCTGAGTTTTTCCTCTTTAGACAATATGTAATGACCTCCAATTTGTAGGTTCGTGGATTTACCTGTATAC
>CALCMD010000046.1 GCA_937965795.1 uncultured Lachnospiraceae bacterium
CCGACGTCCGGCGTAAGCAAGAGAACTATCGACTTCGTAACCTATCGGGGGAAGCAAACCGCCCGCCAAACCAGAATTGACCTCTCATAACTTCCACTCACCGGATTTCATAAATCTTTCTGCACAATCCTCTGCTGCCCGGATGATCTCTCCGTCGTAACCGATAATACTCAGCAAACGTATCGCATTCCGTGAGGTCGCCCTTCCCTCGTAAAGCCGATAATTAAACAAGATGTCGTTTTCCTCCACTTCCTCCTGAAAATGAAAATTCCTGTAATTCTTCTCCAGCATATAGGTCAGCTCGACATCATGGGTCGCCGCAAAACACATCACATTTCTTCTGTCCAGACTCTTCAAAATCTGTGCGGAAGCAGCGATTCGTTCCACGGTATTCGTTCCCCGCAAAACCTCATCCACGAAACACAGAATCGGCATCTCATCTTCCATATGATCTAAAATACGCTTTAAAGATTTAATTTCCACAATATAATAACTCTCCTGGCTCATCAGATCGTCCCGCAGCGCCATAGAAGAATAAATCTGACAGAAATTGCTCTCCCAGGAATCCGCCAGTACCGTGTGAATGGTCTGCGCCAATACCCCGTTTATCGCAATCGTTTTCAGGAATGTCGATTTTCCCGATGCGTTTGAACCCGTGAGCAGAACACCGTTCTCTACAGAAATCGAATTCTTTACCGGATCATCAATCATCGGATGATAAATATTTTCCGTACGCAGATACACATGCTCCGTACGCTTCAGAGACGGAACACTCCACTCCTCCATCATCTCACGAAAGGAAGCGATTGCGATCGCACTTTCCAGTATACCGATATTTTCCGTCAGACTTTCAAAAGCATCCAGATTTTTCCGAAGTTCCTGCACCAGTGTGTTAAACTGGAGCAGGTCAATGTGAAAGGTAAAATTCACGTACATGGCGACAGAATCAAACAGATCGCCTCCCGCCCCCATCATACTTCCGGCCGTGACAAAACGTGTATTTCTTTTAAACTTGTTAAACCTTTTTCTTGCCTCCAGAATATTCTCCTGGTATTTCTCAATTGCCGGCATTTTCATCTTCTGCAATTCATCCGCGCCACGCAGCATCTCCAGCAGACACTTACAGGACATCACATACGGCTCGATCTTCCTTCTTCTGCTAAAATAGGTACTCCAGGCGAATCCCACCGATCCGACCAGAAGCAAAATACCGATGGCCGGATAGACAGCCATACCTACGACTGACAGAAGTATCATTCCAATGCTGAAATAATGAACACTTTTGGAATCCTCCCGATATTCTGCCAGATTATAGATATAGTCAAACACAGAACGGGCGCCTGTCTTTCCGATTCCGGCAAAGAAACACTGCATGTTTTCACGTTCTCTCTCATGTTCTGAAAAATACCGGATCAGCCTCTCCCTCTCCCCCAGTTCCTCATTCGAAAACGAAGGATTCCGCAGCATGGCATACAGATAACTCTCTCCAATGCAGGACCAGGTATTATTCAACAACATAAAAATGGTGTCCATATCCAGGTCGTTCCAGGTAATGTCGTCAATATGATTCTTTTCTCTGCCTTTATGCTCAAAATAACGTCCGATTGCTTCAAACTGCGCTGCCGTATATTCCCGTTCCGGGCGCTTTCCCCATGCCCTTCGAATCTTTGCCATTCTCTCTGCTTTATGTTTCCTGTTCTGACAGGCACAAAACACAGCAAAAGCAACAAGGCAAAAGCATACGATTCCTGCGATTTTCCATTCCATGAAAAAGATTCCTCCTTATGATTCTCCGCACATCCTGTGAATGGTATAAATCAGTTCTTCCGAATCCTCCCATCCAAGACACGGGTCCGTAATAGATTTTCCGTACACATGGTCGTGTCCGATCTTCTGGCAGCCCGGCTCAAGGTAGCTCTCGATCATCACACCTTTTACCAGCTCTTTCATCCCCGGATTTACATTTCTGCTGTGAAGCACTTCCTTTACAATTCGAATCTGCTCCGCATACTGCTTTCCTGAATTGGAGTGGTTCGCATCCACGATCGCCGCCGGGTATTTCAAATCTCTTTCTGCATACATTTTCATCAGCAGCTTCAAATCCTCGTAATGATAATTGGGGATTGTATTTCCATGCTTATTCACTGCACCTCTTAAAATCGTGTGCGCCAGCTCATTTCCCGTCGTCTTTACTTCCCAGCCACGATAAATAAAGGTATGTCCGGACTGAGCCGCCACCACAGAATTCATCATAACGGTAAGATCGCCGCTGGTAGGATTCTTCATACCGGCCGGAATGTCCATTCCGCTGACCGTCAGACGATGCTGCTGATCCTCCACCGAGCGCGCGCCGATCGCCACATAAGAAAGGATATCCGAAAAGTATCTCCAGTTTTCCGGATAAAGCATCTCATCTGCCGCAGTCAGACCGGATTCCTCAATCGCACGGATGTGCAGCTTACGGATTGCAATCAGCCCTGCCAGAAGATCCGGCTCTTTCTCCGGGTCCGGCTGATGCAGCATCCCTTTATAGCCCTCTCCTGTCGTTCTCGGTTTATTGGTATAAATTCTCGGAATCAGAATCAGACGGTCTCCTACCTTGTCCTGCACCTTTGCCAGACGTCCGATATAATCGCAGACTGCCTCTTCGTTATCAGCAGAACACGGACCAATGATAACCAGAAATTTATCCGATTCCCCGGTAAACACCTTTCGAATCATGGTGTCTCTTTCTTCCTTTATTTTCGCTACCCGCTCTGTCATCGGGTACATTTCTTTGATCTCCGCCGGAGTCGGCAGTTTTTTTACAAATTCAAAACTCATAATATTTCCTCCTCGTTCATTCTTTTGTCCATACCCAGCATATCACAAAATTCTGAAAATACAACCACTTTTCTATGCAATCACATCCACGGCATTTTCCCGGATCGAATGAATCGTCTGCACAAGCTCCGTTTCCTCGTAATCCCCTTCGTAATAGTAACTGTAGTCTATACCTTTCCTATACACTTCCCTAAAATTTTCCTTTGAAAGATTGACCTTGCCGGAAAAATCATAAATTTCATCAAAAAGCTATTGATGTATTTTGAAAGGCTGTCAAAAGTACCTGCTCTGATTTTGTTTGAACACACTGTCTTTATAATTAATTTCTGAATTCGTGATAGAATGAAGCATACGATACCCAATATCATAAAGGAAAACCTCTCCTCTTTCAAGAAATTTGAAAATTTTTTCACTAAAATATAAAAGTACGTAAATCATTCTCACAAACGACTTACGCACTTTCTTTTACAAACCCAAACCTCATTCATTTTTTTGATCACTATATTTTCGATTCCATCTGCGAAACCAGCGTCCCGCTTTTTTTCTCTCTTCTTCCTCTTGTTTCATATCTTCCAGCTTCTGTTCCAGCTTTTTCATCCGCTCCTCCTGCATACAGAAGGTCGCCGCTGTTACCAGCATAATATCCCGATATAAACAATCCTCTCCCCGCTGCCACATCGTCTGCTTATCCTGCGGTTCGCGAAAAAGTTTTCCATTCTCTTTCCCCAGATATTCCTCCGCCAGCTTTCGGTTACCCGCTTCAAACCGTCCCAGAAACGCTTTTCGTTCCTTCGGCGTAAAGAAATTTTCTTCTCTCAATAATTGCTTTTTTTCCCCTGCTTCTCCTGCCACGTTTGCCGCGCACATTGGCCGAAGCATAAAGTTTCCAGCTTTCCTGTATTCCGGCAGACTATTTACAATCCTTTTTAACTCAAGATAGTTCCCCTGCAATCTGGGATTTCTTACTGCCTGCTCCGTTTTATAATGTTCATCAAAAGTCAGCCCGATTGCTTTCAGAAAATCATAAAAAATAAACGTCTCATTTTCTTTTAATATCTCTTTGTCATAAATACGTATCGTAATATTTTCTCTGCCGATCCATTTCTCAATTTCCTCAATCCGGTCATAATAGTGAAGTCCAAAATAATCAACGGTTTTCCCGTTCAAATAATCATAAAAATCCTTATTCAACATCTGACTGGATTTTACAGCCTGATTATATAAAGACTCAACCAGCTCATCCTGTCTCCTCAGGTACAGAATAATTTTTATCTCACAGTCAATTTTCCGAAAATCTTCAGATAACTTCTGCCAGAATCCGGTCTTTTTGAATGAGCGGTGCCAGATCACCTCATCTGAAAGTATGATATGATCAAACTTTTTCGCAAGCTCGCCGATCTGTCCAAAAGCATCCTCTAAAAATTTCTGCTCGTCCACCTGCACCTTGCGGTCAAAAGAATACACGAGAAAATGTCCATTACGAAATCTGTAATCCGCCGGCAAATCCAGACGCATGTCCGGATATACATATCCCTGTTCCTGTAAATATTCCCGATTTTCATACAGAAATCTCTGCAATGCAGACGTTCCTGTTTTCATCGTACCAATGTGTAAATAAACTGTCGCCATAATTCTATCAGAAGATTTTCCTCCTACTTTTCTCTCATAATTGCCAATCTCCGATATCATCATTCTCTCCAAATCACGAATATTGTATGATGAAATTATGATAGAATTTTGGTATTTTACACATTTCAAAACGCTTTTATTGTGTATGCCCGAGGACAAAATCATGGATCGCCCGATAAACCGCCGAAGTATAATGAATGCCATCCACCGTTCCTGCCCCTGCTTTTACATTCTGAATCATCTTTTGTTCCATCAGCCACGTATAGCAGTCCAGGTAAGCTCCAGGAAATGCCCGCTGTATTTCCGCATTAAATGCCGCTATTTTAGCATTACTAACTGTTTTCGTATCATATCCCTTCGCTTTTGCTAATTTTGTCTCAATAGGATTTACGGAAAGAAAATAAAATTTTGCCTGCGGATACTGCAATAACAATTGCTGATAATATGCAATATAATTGCTGATATTCCCCAGATCATTCACTCCAAGATTGAGAATGACCTTCGCCTGCGGCGCTGCTTTCAGCGCTTTTTTCAATGCTTTTTTCGCTTCTGTGGTAAGCCACTGGTATCCTTCTCCCACTTTTCCAATATAGACATGATCTCTGCCAACCGCACCTTGCATTCCAACTGTTCTGGAGTCCCCTACAAAGATATACTGAGAATTCTCCTGCCCCGGATTATCCCCTTCCTCCAGAGGGACCAGCGTCCTTCTTCCATCCTCATCTATATAGTATCCATCTACTGTGGTGTTCCGCACCATCGCTCCGTCTGCCCCCACATAATAGTCCCCGATCCAGGCGCTTCTCTGCATGACTCCCTTGTCATTAAAATAATAACGGTGCTGCCCGATCTTTTTCCATCCGGTAAATGCGGCTCCGCTAAAAGTTGCGAAATAATAAGTCTTTTCCCCGATGGTTTTCCATCCCAGATGCAACGCCCCGCGTGCCGCCAGGTAATAACGGCTGCCCTTATACTTTTTCATCCCTGTAGCGCGGTAGCCCGCTTTGTTAAAATAATAAACCTTTCCTTTGATGGCCAGCCAGGTATTTTTCGCATATTTTCCGGTATTGGTATAATAATAGCGGTATCCCTTCCTGTTTTTCACCCATTTTCCCGGAGGCGTTGCTTTCGCCGATACTTTCTTCAACAAATTATAACTGGAAGCCGCCTCTGTTTTCCGGACCATCCCGCCGCTCATGCACAAAACACACAAAAGAAACAAGATAAAAAGCCTGATTCGTTTCATTTTTGTTACCTTTCTTTTACGATTTTATTTCATTTTTTCCAGTATAACATATTTCCCTATACAAAGGCAACAAAAAAAGAACCTCCACACAGGTGAAAGTTCTTTCCAGCTACTATTGTTTTTCTTTTGAAATCAGATAATAAGGAAGTGCTACACACAGGATTCCTCCTGCCATATTTCCAATCGTGACAATCAGCAGATTATACAGGATTCCTCCTATACTGACCACGGCACCGCCCGGATTCAGCAGACCCAAAGTAAAAAATGTCATATTTGCGACACTGTGTTCAAAGCCGCAGGTTACGAAAAGCGTAACCCCGCAAAAAGCCAGCGCAATCTTCCCGGACTCCGTTTTCATTTTAATGCTGCACCATACGGCAAGGCAAACACAGATGTTGCACAGAATCGCCTTTGCCAAAAGCTGAACCGGTTCTCCCGTCGTTTTCGCCACGGCTGCATTCATCAGAAACGTTCCTACATCGCCACCATCCGTAAGCCCTGTCAGCGTAAAAAGTACTCCGCCAATTACAGAGCCGATCAGATTTCCCAGATAGCAGACTACCCAGACTTTCGCAGCTTTTCCCCAGCTCATTTCCTTTTTCAGAACGGCGCATCCAATGACCACATTATTTCCGGTAAAAAGTTCTGCTCCGGCCATAATAACAAAACAAAGACCCGCAGAAAATACAATGCCGCAAACCAGCTTTGTGGCGCTGGAACCTCCTGCGGTAAAGTATCCGCCCACGATTCCCATAATCATACACCCCAGAGCTATATATAATCCCGCAAGAATCGATGCCATCCAATAACCCAGAGGATTTTTTTCCAACAAATTCAGCTTATTTTTTGCCGCATTGCAAACGGACTGATATGCTTCCCCAAACATAGTTTCATCCCCGCCTTTCATTGTAAGAAAAGGACGCTGCATACAGGCAGCGTCCTGCAATTGTACAGAATTAGAACAATCCTGTGATCTTTCCGTTTTCGTCTACGTCAATCTTCTCGGCAGCCGGAACCTTCGGCAGACCCGGCATAGTCATAATCTCGCCCGTCAAAGCCACAATAAAGCCTGCGCCAGCAGAAATCTTCAGATTACGAACCGTTACTTCGAAGTCCGTCGGTGCGCCCAGTTTTGTCTGATCGTCTGTCAGACTGTACTGTGTCTTAGCTACACAGATC
>CALCMD010000047.1 GCA_937965795.1 uncultured Lachnospiraceae bacterium
AGTATACAGGTAAATCCACGAACCTACAAATTGGAGGTCATTACATATTGTCTAATCAGGCGGCTGGTGCCCAGTCTGTCTGCGCCAAGAGAGAGAAAGGTCTCTGCGTCTTGAAAGGAAGAAATACCTCCCGCCGCTTTTACACTCTTTTCAGGAGCCGTATACTTTCGAAGCAGCGCGACATCTTCCGGCGTGGCTCCGCCAGTGGAAAAACCGGTGGAGGTTTTAATAAAGTCCGCTCCTGTTTCGGACACAACCTGGCACATGGCAATCTTCTCTTCTTCCGTGAGCAGACAGGTTTCAATGATAACTTTCAGAACCTTTCCTTCACAGACAGCTCTAACCGCCTGAATTTCCTCTTTTATCTGTTCATACCGGCCTTCCTTTACCCAGCCCAGATGAATCACCATATCGACCTCTCTGGCGCCGTTTCGGATGGCGTCCTCTGTTTCAAAGACCTTAACTGCTGTCGTGCTGTATCCATTTGGAAAACCAATGACAGTACATACGTTCATACGATCGCCCAGATACTCCGACGCCTGTTTAACGAAGGATGGCGGAATACATACAGATGCGGTATGAAATTTCAGAGCGTCGTCACAGATCTTTTGAATCTGCTCCCATGTGGCGGTCTGCGCCAGTAATGTATGATCCACTTTTTCCAATATCTGTTTTTGATCCATCTCTTTTTTCTCCTTTTCACTCTTGTAAATTTTTCAGACAGGAAGTCCCTATGGTTCCTTCCGGCATGGGAACGCCAAAATTCTCGGCAATCGTCGCCCCTATGCGGGCAAAATCCAGACTTTGCATAAGCTCTCCCCATCCCCGCATGGAGGGGGACCAGGCCAGAAACGGTACGATTTCTCTGGTGTGGTCTGTCCCGGTATGCGTGGGGTCATTACCGTGGTCAGCCGTGAGAATCAGCAAATCTTCTTTCTGCATCTTGTCAAGCAGAACAGCAAGCTTTTTATCAAAGAGCTCCAGTTCACGGGCATAGCCCTCCGGAGCCCGTCTGTGCCCCCACAAAGCGTCAAAATCTACCAGATTTGTAAAACAGAGCCCCTGGAAATCTCTGTCGGCGAGAGCAATCGTCTGTTCCATGCCATGTGCCGAGCTTTCCGATGGATGTGCTTCTGTGATACCTTCCCCACTGAAAATATCCTGAATTTTTCCAATCGAAATAACATCCATCCCGGCGGCTTTCAGGGCGTCGAGAGCCGTTTTCCCGAACGGCTTCAGGGCATAATCATGCCGGTTTGCCGTGCGTTTAAATTCTCCCTTTTTCTTTCCCACGTAAGGACGGGCAATCACTCTTCCAACCTTCCACTCCTGCTTCATCGTCAGCTCCCGCGCGATCTCACAGTAATGATAGAGATTTTCAAGACCCATCGTGTCCTCGTTTCCGCAGATTTGCAGGACAGAATCGGCGGAGGTATATACGATCAAATGTCCTGTCTGAAGTTCTTCTTCTCCGAATTCCTCCAGTATCGTTGTGCCACTGGCGCTTTTATTTCCGATAATCTTCCTGCCGGTCCGCTTTTCAAGCTCCAGAATCAGCTCCGGCGGAAATCCATCCGGAAAGGTTTGAAGGGGCACGGTAGTACAAAGCCCCATCATTTCCCAATGTCCTGTCAGTGTATCCTTTCCGCGGCTTTTTTCCTGCATACGGCTATAATAGCCAAGCGTCCGTCTGCATGGCTCGATTCCCATAAGCGGAATCAGATTTGCAATGCCCATACTGCGAAGATGCGGTATATGCAGAGGGTTTCCCCTGGCATACCGGAAAGCGGCGATGTGTCCCAGAGTATTCGTCCCGGCATCGCCATACCCGGCGGCGTCCGGCATTTCCCCGATTCCCAGAGAGTCCAGTACAAGGACAAAAATCCTTTTATATTTTTTCATATCGTTACCTCAAAATTTTAAAGAGTTTCCTGTACATTTTATCACATCCATACCCTCACAGACAACAGGTGTTTAAAACATTCCTCCCAACAGTTTACATAATAGTGTTATGTAAACTGTTGGGACGTAAAAAATGAAACCGGACGCATCAAGGCAATCCGGTTTCACTTTTAATGTTCCGTATCCAGCAGAATTGTAAATGGGCCGTCGTTACAAAGTTCAATTTTCATATCGGCGCCAAAGCTTCCGGTCTTTACCACAGGAACTCTTTTTTTACATTCTGCAACAATATATTCATACAATTCTTCTGCAAGCTCCGGCTCCGCCGCATCTATAAAGCTGGGACGGTTCCCTTTTCTGCAATTTGCGTAGAGTGTAAACTGTGACACCAGAAGCAGCTCCCCGTTCACATCAGCGAGAGACAGATTTGTTTTTCCTTCTGTATCCTCAAAAATACGCAGTCCTGTCATCTTCCTGATCAGATAATCCGCTTCGGTTCTGGTGTCCTTTCTTCCTACTCCGATCAGCACCAGAAAGCCTTTCCGGATATCCCCAATCGTTTCTCCCTCGACGGTAACACTGGCATGTGTCACTCTCTGAATTACAAATTTCATCTTCCGGCCTCTTTCAATGCAATATAATTTTTTAAGAGCTGAACGGTAGAATCTATGCCAAGCGCAGTACTGTTCACACAAAGATCATACCCGGAAACATGGCCCCATCTCTTTGTGGAGTAGTAATTATAATAACTGGCACGTCCCTTATCCGTTTTAATAATCATTTCTTTTGCCTTCGCGTTGGTCAGGTCGTATTTGGATGCAATCCGCTCCACTCTGCGTTCCAGATCTCCATGAATAAAAACCGAAATGAGATTTGGAAACTCTGCAAGCGCATAATCCGCACAACGTCCCACGATTACACAGGGGCCTTCTTCGGCAATATTTTTAATGGCGTTAAACTGTGCCAAGAAGAGTTTATAATTGATCGGCATATCCGAAAAAGCGGAGGAACGATACCCCCCGGAATAAGTATCCATCACAAGTGCGTAGAGAAAACTATTCGTTGGTTTTTCATCATGTTTTTCAAAAAGCTCTTTGCATATGCCGCTCTCCTTTGCCGCACGATCCAGAAGTTCTTTGTCATAGCATTTAATTCCCAGCTCTTCGGCCAGTTTTCTGCCGATTTCATGTCCACCGCTTCCATATTGTCTTCCGATGGTAATCACTGATTTACAAGCCATATCATTCACGTCCTTCCTATTAGAATAATCATGATGCCAGGATTGTGGAAGCATGAAGTGCCAAGCAATCCGTATGGTATCTTTTGACCTCGATATTATAATAATAGTATACAACAACCCCGCCAAAAAGTACACTATTTTCGTGAAATATCGCCAAAAAAGTGTAACAGTGAAGCCTGAAGGCTGAAGTGTTACAAAAAAGTATCAGGTAACGACCATAGAAACCGGAAAGCAGCTATAATTTTCTGAGAAGCTCTTCAAAATATTCCGGCAGCGGCGCCTCAAACTCCATATACGCCCCTGTACGGGGATGTAAAAATCCTAAAACCTGTGCATGAAGGGTTTGCCCCTGTAGTTTATAAGGGCACCTGTTTGGGCCGTATACGGCGTCTCCCAGCAGAGGATGCCCCAGACTGGACATGTGAACACGAATCTGATGTGTTCTTCCGGTTTCCAACTGGCATTCAATATAGGTAAACTGACGAAATCTTTCCAGAACGCGGTAATGCGTAACTGCTTCCTTGCCGTTTTTATCATTTACCGCCATTTTCTTTCGGTCAATGGGATGACGACCGATCGGAGCGCTGACGGTTCCCTCTTCCTCCTTTAATCTGCCGTGAACGATGGCTCTGTATTTTCTTGTGATAGAATGAACCTTGAGCTGCTCCGCCAGGCTGATATGTGAGAAATCATTTTTGCATACCACGAGAGAACCGGTCGTATCCATATCGATTCTGTGAACGATTCCCGGACGCAGCACACCGTTGATTCCCGACAGTTTCCCGGCGCAGTGGTACATGAGGGCATTTACCAGCGTACCGTTGTAGTGTCCCGCGCTTGGATGCACCACCATCCCCTTCGGTTTATTTACCACCAGCAGATCATCATCCTCATAAAGAATATCCAATGGAATATTTTCCGGACAGATATCCGGCTCTTCCAGGTCAGGGATTTCCAGCTCGACGACTTCCCCCGCTGTAATTTTATAATTGGCTTTTACAGGCTTTCCCTGTATAAAAACCCGCCCTTCCTTCATAAGTTTTTGAAGGTAAGAGCGGGACTGACCTTCCAGCAGATCGGAAAGGTATTTATCAATTCTCTGCCCGGAAGCTTCTTCCGGAATATAAAACTTCATCTGTTCCATCTTATCATCCTTTGATAGCTGTCTTTTTTCTTGAAAACAGACCCTGAAATTCATCTTCTTTATAGTAGAAAAGAAAAAGCAAAAGAAAAAATGCCATAGAAACGGTTACATAAATATCCGCCACATTAAAGACAGGAAAATCAATCAGAGAAAAATAGAAAAAGTCTACCACAAATCCCCGAAAAAGTCTGTCAATCGCATTTCCAATGGCTCCAGCGCTTACAAATACGGCAATCACACGCAATGGTACATAGCGCCTGCCTGCCGGAAGCCGATAATAGAAATAGCTGACTCCAATAAGAACCAAAAAGACACAGATCAGAAACAGCCATTGCTGATTCTGCATCAGTCCAAAGGCGGCTCCCCTGTTCTCAAGGTATTGTAAATCAAACACACCCTTTACCCAGACGATCGAAGGCTGTCCTTTTAAGGTATGAATCGCCCACAACTTGGAAAGCTGGTCGAGAATTGTCAGAAAAATAACTCCGGCAATTCCTGCTATCATATATTTTTTCGTGATTTTTCTATTGTTCATATCCATCCTCAATTTCTGCATTTAAAAAATTGATGGCGTCCCGCATTTCGTCATCCGTTACGGTCTTATCGAGAAAAGCGTGGCCGATTCCATTCAGAAGTACAAATTTAATCCTTCCTGCTTCCATCTTTTTATCAGACTTTGTAGCCGCAATGATCTCATCCGGATTCAGGCCGGAAAATGAAATCGGCAGTTCAAATCCCACATTCATATCACGAATCTCAAAAAATTCCTCGGCGCTCAGAAGCCCTCTTTGATAGGAAATATACGAAGCGGCCACATAGCCCAGCGCCACGCACTGCCCGTGAAGCATCT
Organism: uncultured Lachnospiraceae bacterium; assembly: GCA_937965795.1. Lineage (GTDB taxonomy): Bacteria > Bacillota > Clostridia > Lachnospirales > Lachnospiraceae > Hominisplanchenecus_A. Next base: position 5,137 of record CALCMD010000047.1, read on the forward strand.
TGAAATCCATCAATTTCTCAATGGCATGTCCGAGGGTATGTCCAAAATTTAAAAGCGCCCGCTCCCCTTTTTCCGTAGGGTCTTTTTCTACAACAGCCCGCTTAATTTCACAGCTTCTGGAAATCATTTTTTTCAGGACTTCCGGATTTCTTTCACAAATCTCAGACATATGCTGAATCGTCCACTCATAATAGGAAGCATCTTTTATCAAACCATGCTTTAAGATTTCTCCCATTCCGCAGAAAAACTGCTCGTCACGCAGCGTTTTTAAAGTGCTGATATTCATAAAAACCAGCTTCGGCTGATGGAATGCTCCGACCATATTTTTATAACAGTCAAAATCTACACCTGTTTTCCCGCCAATGCTGCTGTCTACCTGCGAAAGCAGAGTGGTCGGTATCTGGACAAAATCAATCCCCCGCAGATAAGTAGCGGCCGCATAGCCAGTCAGATCGCCCACAACGCCGCCCCCCAGGGCTATGAGCATATCTTTTCGGTCAAAATGGTTTAAAATCAAATGCTCATACAGAGCTCTCACGGTATCCAGCGTTTTATTTTTTTCTCCTGCCGGAAAAACAAAACGGGTCACTTTTGTACAAAGACCGTCCAGAAGCTTCTCAAGCTCATTTCCATAGTATCCATCCACCGTAGAATCACTTACGATACACAGTCTGCGGTTTTTCACCTCCAGCGCTTCCAGGTATTCCGGAAGCATTGCAAAGGATTCTTCCAGATAAATATGGTAGGCTGTTTCATGATCCTTTTTTACAGGAATACACATCCGTTCTTTTTCTTTACTCATCACTGCCTCCAACTTTGTTTCCCTATTATATATATTTTTCAATCTCAACATAGATCCGGCCCTTTTTTGTCTGCGCTGCCGTACCCGTATAGCGGAATTTTCCAAGCCCGCGAGCCGAAACGACGTCCTTTTCCTTTAGCGTATATCCATTTGACACGATCATCTTCCCATTCACAAATACTTTCCCGCTCTCAATCAGTCCAACCAGACTGCTTCTGGAAGTACGAAAAGCAAGTGCGAGAACGCTGTCCAGACGAACAGATGCCACGGTACCGCGAATCATCTCCGTATTGGGTGAAAAAGAAAAATCACCCGGAGGTATCATCTGGCAGATCACGGAGGTATGCCGGATACGATTTAACTCCCTGCAAATAAAATCAGACATTTTCTCTGAGCAAAATACATATGCGCTCTTTTCTTTTACCACAAGATCGCCAAGCTTTAATCTCTCAATTCCAAGATTCAGAATCGCCCCCAGATAATCTCTATGGTTCAGGGGTTCAAAAAACTTTTCATTCAAAGGACGGATTTCCAGACAGGAAATGGGATACGTCCATTCATAAGAAAGAGCATCAGGGATAAACGCTGCCATCTGACGCTCTGCTGATTCATAACCACCAAAAGTTTTCCAGGTTCGGCAGGAAAACTTTTGAATCGTATCATGAAAAATATTCAATTCATTCAGATTCATAAAATCTGAAAATGTAACAATTCCTTTTCTGAAAGCGGCGCCATCCAAATCCAGAAGATGTTTCTGGAACATTTCCTCTTCTCTGTTCATAATCTCTCTAATAATTTGAATGAAGCGAAGGGGATTCAAATGCTCCATTCAGAATTTGCTGAAAATCTCCTGAAATATCCACAGAAGAAGGTGTAATAATGAAAATATAACCGCTGATCTTCTGCAAATTTCCATTCACCGCATAGCAGGAACCGGATGCAAAATCAATAATTCTCTGCGCAGCTTCTACTTCTAACCCTTCCATGTTCAGGACTACTGTGCAGTTCGCAAGAAGTGTTTCCGTAATCTCACGGGCGTCCTCCATCGTGTGCGGTTTGATTACACAAACTTCCATACCGCCAGATCTTTTCGGACGTATGGGAGAAATCTTGCTGTTTGCCTGGGAAGAAGAATTCTGCGGCTTGGATTGACGCTTTGTCTTTGGCTGGGATTTTGCTTTGCGTGGCGGAAGATCATCAAAATCATCGAAATCATCCTCTTCTTCCAGCTTCTTAAAAATACGTCTCTTTGCCGGACGCTCTTCTTCATAATCATCGTCTATTTCATCATCCAGAAAATCATCATCATCAAACCCGTCATCGTCATTCAGTTTCATAGCATTTAAAAATTTATCAAGTACACCCATCGTTATCTCCTATCCACTAAAACTCATCCATTCAGGACATAATTTCTCTCACCGAAGATTCCGGTTCCGACCCGCACCATTGTAGCGCCTTCTTCGATCGCAACCTGATAATCTCCTGTCATACCCATACTCAGGTGACGCATAGTTATATTATCAATGTTTTTGCTTTTGATGTCAACATATAATTTTCTTAATTTTCGAAAAAATACACGATTTTCTTCAGCATCCTCCACAAAAGGCGCAATCGTCATCAGTCCTTCGACATGAAGATTGGGAAGATTGGAAATTTTTTCAAGAAATGGCAGAACGTCTTTCTCATAAAGACCAAATTTAGAATCCTCCTGTGCAATATTAACCTCCACAAGAACCGGCATGACGACGCCATGCTTTCCGGCTTCCTGACTGATGGCTTCCGCCAGTCTTTCTGAGTCCACCGAATGAATCATGCACGCCTTATCAATGATATATTTTATTTTATTTCTTTGCAAATGCCCAATCATATGCCAGCGGATATCCTGTGGCATCACCAGACATTTTTCTTTCAGCTCTTGGGGCTTATTTTCACCAAAATCACGGCTGCCCGCCTCATACGCTTCCTCAAGCATCCGTATGGGCTTTGTTTTACTGACCGAGATCAGAGTGACGTCTTCCCGCTTTCTTCCGCTTCTTTTGCAGGCGGCGCATATATTTTTTTCTACAGTTTCCAGATTTTCCCGAATCATGTTTCCCTCCTGTTTCTAATATACAATATCCTGATCGTTTACCGTCGACGCATCCAGGGCAATGTGATCATACTGGGACAGTCCAAAAGTCGCTCCTTCTTCTACGATACAATACTCCTCATTTTCATCAACAACGGTAATTTCCCGAAATACCGCATAGCCTTTGTTAATGTTATAGACGCCCTCCAGCGCCTCGTTTTCTCCAATTGTATAAGACTTGGATGCTCCCTCCATGAGAATCACGTCCCCTGCTGACACCTGAGCGCTGTCCACCAGGAAATACTTCTCTTCCTCTTTATATACCGTCGTCGTGATGTATTTTACGGAATCGGAGTCATCGTTTGGGGATGTCTGTTTAATGACACGGATTTCTTTTGGATTCTTTTCCTCATAAATGGCATATTCTTTCGGAATTTTATAAAAGACTTTCTGGGCAATGGCAGAATTCGGGATTTTCAACCCGGTCTTTCTGCTTAAAACAAGCTCGATTTCCAGAAACCGGTCCGAGGAATAACGAATCAGAGAATTATTCATGTCAATCTTCCCGAAGGTTCCATCTTTGTTATTCAGGATGCTGAAATCTCCGGTAAAAGTGGTTCCATCTTTTAAAAAGCGAAAGCGGACAGATTCCCTGTCTGAAAATTCCGCGGCCATTTTCTGGTCAAGAGGAAAAACCAGCGACCAGTTTTCATCGGTCAGCAGCTTGTAAAGATCCGAACCGTTCGAGACGCTCTTATTTAACCGAAGATTTGTTTTTTCATATGTTTTCTGGTCGAAATGGGCGTTGCTTACATTTTCCGCCTGGAGATTTTCATATCCGTCGGTAGAATAGACGATAATTCCTTCCTGCGGCGCAATGCACAGATCTACCATGCCTGATACATTCCCCTGCCCATCCTCCAGGCTGGAAAGAGCTTTTTCATTCGTCAGTTCCAGGATACTGCTCTCCACATCTGCTTTAAAATTGTAGACGGACTGATAAGACATAGGATCATAATTTGCGGAAAACGATGACATGTCGCTGCGAATCTTGGAGAGCATTTCCTGATCGGCTCCGTCGGTCAGCTCTTTTTTGGCATTTGCAGCAACAGAAGCCATTTTTCCCGTCTCATCTATTGCACAGACCGTGTTTCCTTTTCCTACTTTTCCGCCTTCTCTTGCATAATAGCTGACGGTCCCGCTCTGGTCTGCCTTGACGATCGTTTCCGACTTAAGCGCCAGCGCTGTATAGCGGTAATTTCCCGCCAATGCCCCCGCTGTCACCTCATAAGCTGTTACATGTTTTGAATTCAGATACATGAACAAACAGATGACCATATAGATAAACAAAACACCGAACAGAATCGTTCCAATATTGAGGAAAGGGTATTTTTTATAAGGTATTACCTTTCTTGCTTTTTTTCTGTTCAACATAAAGCCTCCTTTTCTCGACCATTTTACCACGTCCGGACTATTTGGACAACAAAAAAAATAGTATAAAAATCCCAGAAATGGGGAAAATGAAATTAATATATAACAAGGAGGAATTGTAATGGAAAGCAGAGGGTTTGATTATACCTGCCTGACACTCGTAATTATTGGCGCTATTAACTGGGGACTGATCGGATTTTTCCGTTTCGATCTGGTTGCCTTCCTGTTTGGAGAAATGGGATGGCTCTCAAGGATCATTTATGGCCTGGTAGGTCTTTCCGGTCTTTATATGATTAGTACCTACGGACGTATTGGAAAAATGGGCGGCGCGTCCTAAACCAGACAAAAACCTGCGCTGACAGGTCTTTCGTATACGAAAGCGTAAAAAGCGGCGTCCGGTCATTTTTTAGACGGGCGCCGCTTTTGTTATGCGAATAAAACTTATGTATTACAATGAAACAATAACTTTTGATTTTGCCGACTCCGGTAACTCCACTTCGTCCATAGAAACGCTCAAAACAAAAGTCACAGAGTAATTTTTCCCTATCTCTTCCAGACGTGCCAATGTGGACTCGATATCTTCGTCCTCAAGGTTTGCAATCTTCAGAAAACTGTCAAGATACATCTGTTCCAAATCATGATCCTGAGAAATTAATCCGCAAATAAATCCTACAAATTCATCCTTGTTTTCCAGTTTAAATTCGGAAACATCAATCAAACGAATTCTGTTGTTCAGTTCATACATATGTTTGCTGCTTTTGTCGAGATAAACAATATTTCCGTGTACTGTCTTAATCTCCGCGTTTACCTTATCAAGTAAATGTTTTGTCTTGCCTTTTCCTTTTTTGCCTGCGATAATCTGTATCATTGTAATCTCCTCCTTTAGTCTGTTCGCCACAAATATTATAGGTGAATTATAATATATTATTTGGAAAAATACAACATCTATTTGTTAGTTTTAGACAATAATTCGTTCATTTCATCATACAGGGAATCTTTTGACACTTCCTTCATAATTACAGACACAAAAGGATCGCCGTATTTGTTCCTGCTGTAAAGGCACAGACAGGCTCCTGCCGCATCGGTGGTCCCTGTTTTTCCTCCGATTACCATGACATCGGAGGGAGGCACGGCCTGATTGATAAAATAGTGGTTTGTGGATTCCCACATGATTCCCTGTTCTTCTCCTGCCGCATCCGTATATTCCGCATAATACGTATGCTTGTTAATAATATCCTGAAAAACGTCATATTTCAGCGCTTCATGGAACATCAGATAAATATCATACACGGTCGTATAATGATTTTCGTCCTGCAAGCCATGTGCATTCACAAAATGTGTATTGGTGGCTCCAAGTCTCGCCGCTTCCTGGTTCATCAGCGCGACAAACTGTTCCACGCTCCCTGCCACATGAACCGCAATTGTCATGGCCGCATCATTTCCTGAATTTATCATCAATCCATAAAGAAGCTGACGCAGGGAAAAATGATCGCCCACATGAATTTCACATACGGAGGAACCATATTCAATATCCTTACACTCTTCTCCCACCGTAACCATGTCATCCAGATTCCCATATTTTAATGCGACCAGTGTTGTCATAATCTTTGTCAGACTTGCAGGATAGCGCTTTTCATGCAGCGCTTTCGCATAAACCACCTGACCTTCGGACTCGTCAAACAGCGCCGCTGATTCCGCGTCCAGAGAAAATCCTTCCAGTGGGACGTCTACAGATGACACGCACAAATCAGAGGCAAACGAATCCGCTACGCCGTTTTCCAGAGGCAATTTTCCAATGCCAAATACGGCATTTGTCTTATCATAGGTCTGCTCCAGCGAAATATCCCGGACACGAAAAAAAAGCAGATATATGACAAGTCCCAGTATAACCAGCAGGCAGGCAAGTACAAGAAGAAACCGGTGCGCCGCCCGCTGTTCTCTCTCTCTTCGATTCATAATGATTTCCTATCTATACATTTCGCGCCATTCCAGATCACCGCGCTCCAGAGATTTTATAAGCATCTCAGCCGTGGCTACATTCGTAGCCAGTGGAATATTGTACATATCGCAAAGCCGGGTGGTCTTTGTCATATCAGGCTCGTGTGATTTCCGTTTTAAAGGTTCCCGAAGAAAAATCACCAGGTCAATCTGATTATGCTCAATCTGAGCTCCCATCTGCTGCTCCCCTCCCAGATGGCCGGCCAGGAATTTGTGAACGTTTAAATTTGTAACTTCTTCTACCAGTCGTCCGGTCGTTGCTGTTGCATACAGCTCATGTTTGCACAAAATCCCCCTGTATGCAATGCAAAAATTCTGCATCAGCTTCTTTTTTGCATCGTGCGCAATTAACCCTATATTCATTGTATGTCCCCCCTATTAATATTTTTTTACCTGAAGTCCTATATTTAAAACAAATCCTATTCCAATACAGAAGCTTACCAACGATGTAATTCCGGCGCTCACAAAAGGTAATGCAATTCCCGTATTCGGCAGCAGACCAGTGGTGACGCCGATGTTAATGGTCGTCTGAAAAAAAATCTGTGCCGCCAGACCGCAACAGATCAGCATTCCCGCAGGTTCACGTGCTTTCTTTCCAATACGGACGCATTCAATCGCTATAATCAGTTCTAGAATAATAATAATACAGCATCCAAGAAATCCCAATTCCTCTCCGGCTACTGCGAAAATAAAGTCTGTCTGTGGTTCTGCGATGAAATTTCCGTTTTTCACAGAAGAAACGACATTGTTATTCAGCCCTTTTCCGTAAAGCTGCCCGGAACCAATGGCAATCTGGGAATTCAACTGCTGATAGGCAATCGAAACGTATTCCGGATCTGTCGGCCGCAGCCATGCCATGATTCTGTCGTGCTGGTATCCTTGTAGAATGGTCTGATCCGGCTGAAGGATCAGACTGAAAAAAAGAATCACCAAAGGAACCGCTACGACTATAATACCACCGATTATTTTATAACTCAAGCCTCCAACAAAAATCATTGCACAAAATACCAGCGCAATACAAATGGTGGTAGAAAGATCCGGCTGCCTCACAATAAACAGCAGGGGAACCGCCAGACACAGCAGGGAAAAGAAGATAATCTTTACCGTGCTGATTTTCTCTTCGTATTTTGTAAACAGTTTTGCAAAAAAGACAATGAGGATAATCTTCATAACATCTGACGGCTGAAACTGGAAGAATCCAAGATCAATCCAGCGTTTTGCGCCGTTGGCGCTTTTTCCAATCAGGGGAACCAGCGCAAGCATTCCCAGTCCTAAAATATAATAGATCCAGGTGAAATTTAAAAGCCAGGAATAGTCGATCAGAGATGTGATCACCATCAGGACCAGACCGATGAGCAGACCGAGAATCTGCTTTCTCTGTACCGATTCCTGTGCGCTTCCAATTACCATGATACCCAAAATGGAAATTGCCAGTACCCAGATAATTAGCCGGAATTTATAATCCTTTAATTTGTATTGTCTTAACATGCTTAACACCCCGTTCTGCTTCTCTCGAAATGTTTAATTGTATCTCAACTCTCGTGTTATCCAGCTCCATGTACTTTGAAAGAACCTGCATCATGTCCTCTTTTATCTGTTCTGTAATCTCCGGACTGCAACACAGCCTGTCTGCCAGCACAACTCCTTTCAGGCGTTCCCTGGCAATCCTTCCGGAGTTCTTTTTTGAAAATACCTGGAAAACTGTCACCGCTTGCTCCTCTCAATTCTTTCTGAAAAATCCTGTAACTTTTGAGAAGAAGGATTCCGGTTTGTGCAAATCCATCAGTGGAACCGCTTCCCCGGTAATACGCCTGCTGATATTCAGAAATGCCTGCCCGGCGCTGGTGTCATCTCCCGCAAGCGGCTCGCCCTGATTGGTAGAAATCACAACACCTTCATCATCCGGTACTGCGCCGATCAGATTTGCAGCCAGAATCTCGACCACGTCGTCTACAGACATCATATCTCCCCGGCGTATCATATCCATGCGGAGACGATTGACTAAAAGCTCAATCCTTTTGATTTCGTTCGATTCTAAAAGACCTATAATGCGGTCAGCGTCACGAATGGCTGAAACCTCCGGGGTCGTCACTACGATAGCTCTGTCCGCCCCGGCAATGGCATTCTTAAATCCCTGTTCAATTCCTGCCGGACAGTCCAGAAGAATATAATCAAAATGCTCACGAAGCTCGTCTGTCAGTTTCTTCATCTGCTCCGGCGTCACAGCCGTTTTATCCCGGGTCTGAGCCGAAGGCAGCAGATAAAGGTTCGGAAAACGCTTGTCCCGGATCAAAGCCTGCTTTTTCCGGCAGTTTCCTTCAATAACATCTACCAGATTGTAGACAATTCTGTTTTCCAGTCCCATGACAACATCCAGATTTCGAAGCCCGATATCCGTATCAATCATGACGACCTTTTTATTCAGCTTTGCCAGTCCTGTACCAATATTCGCTGTGGCGGTCGTTTTTCCGACACCGCCCTTGCCGGATGTTACTACGATTACTTCACTCATCTTTCCATCCTCCTAAATCAGCAGCATGATGGCTGCCTTTCATCATTTCCATAACTTCATGGTCACTCTTCCTTCGTGTTCTCTTCCTCTCCGGAAATGTCGTTTAGGGTATCCCTGGAAAAAGGTTTTACATAAATGTGATTGTCTTTTATGTATGCGATTCTGGGATCAATGCTGTATTCGCATGTATCCACACGTTTGACGATCGCGCTCCGCGCGATTTTATCTGCAATGCGCACCTGAATGGGCTTCATGACCAGGGCTGCTACGATGCAGTCCCTGTCTCCGCTCGCTCCGGCATATACATTTCCACGGCAGGCGCCGAGCACGATAATGTTTCCTTTGGAAACAACGTTTGCTCCCGGATTTACATCACCGAGAATAACGACACTGTGCTCCGTCTCCAGCACCTGCCCGGCACGGAGCGTCCCTCTGTGAAACATTCCGTCGTGCTCCTGCTTCTCTTCCTGTGCCAGTTCGACTGCCTGACGATAGTATTCTTCGTGTTCCGGCGTCTCGTCCACGATACAGAGAATATGAATACCGGAATTGCTTACGATGGCATCCATCACCATCTTTTCCTGTGGTTTGGTCAGCACCCGTCCACGGAAACTGACCGCCATTTTCGCGTTCTTAAAGAAATTCGCGGATTCTTTAAATTTATCTGCAATGTCTAACAGTAATTCCTCAAAAGGAATTTTATCATCCAGTATGACAACAAGTCCATATTTGTTGCTCTTAATGATTACCGTATTTCGGTTCATACTGTATGCCTCCCACTTTTTTAATCCTGCTGCGTATTATCATCGCCTACGATCGTTGCGCTTCCTGTAATCAGTTTATTCTTTTCTTCCAGGTTAAAACGGTATTTGATAATATCTCTTGCAACAAGAGCGGCGTTCTTTGACGTGTAACCGTTCGTAATACGCACGGCGATTGCCATTTCCGGGTTTTCATACGGTGCGTAACCAATAAACAAAGCATGATTTGCTTTATCATCCCTCTGCTGCGCCGTACCCGTTTTTCCTGCCATATCAAAGTGATATTCGGTTTTCATTTCCTTTAATACCGTACTATTATTCGCTACACCGTTCATTCCCTGGTGCATGGTGTCCCACAGCTCCTGCGGCAGATCTACCCGGCTGTGTACGGAAGGCTCCGGTTCGTCCAGAGTATTTCCGGAAGAATCCGTTACTTTCTGGAGAAGCGTCAGATCGTAACAGGTTCCGCTGTTCGCCAGCGTTGTCACATACCTGGCAAGCTGCGAAGTGGTATACGCATGGTCAGACTGTCCCATAGCGGAACGGGTAGGGTCTGCGGTTGCAATATGCGGTGCGACCTCGTCGATCTCAAGACCTGATTTTGCATCAAATCCATACATCTTCACATATTTCGTCAGCTTCTCCATACCGAGAGCATCGCTGTAGCTGTCCTCGTCATCTCCGGTTTTTCCAAGAAGATACCCCACCGTATTAAAATAGTAATTACAGGATTCTGTGATAGCGCCCGCCATTGACAGAGGGCCGTGCGAGCCTCCTTTCAATGATGGGGAATAAATCCAGCAGTTAATGACCGGGTTTTCCTCAACCAGGTCAAACTGACCGGTACAGTTGATCGTATCATACAATCCGATGACTCCCTCCTGATAGCCGGCGGTTGCGGAAATCAGTTTAAAGGTGGAACCCGGAGCCGTCTGTTCCTGCGTGGCTTTGTTATAGAAAGGACTGGACAAATCGGTATTCAGCTTATTGTAATAATCAGAATCCATATCATTTGCCAGACGGTTATTGTCATATCCGGGATAGGTTACACATGCGAGAGTGTCTCCGCTGTCCGGGTCCGTGATGACGACGGAACCAGAACACGGTTCCAGCGCAAGCTGTCCCGGCGTAATCTCCAGATTCAGAATCTTCGCTCTGATAAAATCATAGGCGCTCATGGAACCAGAAGCGAGAAGTCCGTAATCCTCATCGTCCTGTTCCAGAATTCCCTGGTCATAAAGCAGTAAACAGACATCGGCGCCGCTCAGACTCCCCTCCATAATCATATATTTGTAGATTTGACGGGTGAAAACATCGTCTTTAGAAAGCTTCTCCTCAATATAATCCGCCAGGGCGCTGTTAATTTCCGCCGTATCAAGATAGTCGCTCTCAATGTTAAGCTTTGTCACATCCAGCCATCCTTCTGCGATCGCATAATCCAGATACTCCTGCATACTGATGGATTCGTCTTTTGTCCATGCCTTATAAACTTCATCATTTTTATCCACTTTGTCAGCATCCAGAACTCCGGTATCCTGCGTCAGCAGATTGTTGACGATATAGGACATATAGACCTGCCACTGCTCATCCTCCGGATTTTCCTCATAAGCATTATATGGCAGGGGGTCCGCATTGGTGAGCTGTTCCCGGATCGTAGAAAATACAGCCTCCTGCTTTGCGAGAAATGCCTGGTACACGCGTTTTTCATTTTCCGTGGCGTCATCAGAAGCCAGATGTCTGGAATCCAGCACGTTATTCTCAAACAGGGCATAATAAGCGGCATATACCGGGATACGGATTTCATCACTGGAATTTGCCCATTCCGTATGAAATTCTTTTTCATCAATCATATTCGCATAAACGATACCTGCGATATACTGCTCCAGAATATTATAAGCAGCAATCTGAAGATCTCTGTCAATGGTCAGATAAATATTATTTCCTGCCTGCGGAGCAACTTCTGAATCCTTCATCAGAACCTTTCCAAGATTGTCCACATATACAGTCTCCGAACCGTCAACACCCTGGAGCTGGGATTCAAAGGACTTTTCCAGTCCCGACTTTCCTACAATATCCGTAGCCTTATAGATGGTATTGTCCGCATTATATTCCTCCAGCTCTTCCTGGGAAATCTGTCCGGTATAGCCAATCAAAGGGGCGAAATACAGGCTGTCATTATAAACACGGATAGCGTCTTCCACCACGTCCACGCCTTCATAGACGTCTTTATTTTCCATGATAATTGCCATCGTCTCTTCATTGATGTCTTTTGCAATTGTAGTCGCCATGTATTTCTGATAACTGTTAGCCGCCACCTTGCTTCGCATAATCGCCATTTTCAGGATGGTGTCCTTGCTCATTTCTGATTGCTTCGGAAGCCCGGCGCTTTCCAGTTCTTCATCTGTATAGTCCGAATCCAGGATACCATACATTTTTCCGTCGCACATGTCGGCAATCATCTGGTCAGCCGTCGCTTCTTTTTGCTCTTCGCTCATATCATCAATGTATGCCTCACCGTAAATATCGGCTTTAAAACGCATCAGACTTACCCCGGTACGGGTAAATTCATAGTTATTGTTCTTATCCAGATGAATCCCAAAATCGGTGAGAATGCTGTTTCCATTATCCTCAATCACACGCAGAAGTCCATACATGCTGCTGTTTAGGGCCAGATTTCTCTCCCGCGTTCCTGAGTAGCTTCCATTGTCCTCAAAAGTCACAGAATAAACCAGTTTATTATATGCAAGCGGATAGCCATTCCGGTCATAAATTTCACCCCTGGTACTTCGAAGATTTTTTTCTTTTTTGATCTGCATGGTAAAATCTGTCAGGTAACTTTCACCATTGACAATCTGAAGCTGAAAAAGCCTCTGTATTAACACAAAGGCAAGAAGAATAAATACAATAACGAGAATCATTCCCCGCGATTTCCCTGCCTTTGAAAATTTCTCTCTAATCAATTTAAACAAAACTATCTACACTCCTTTGTTCTGCCTTTTCCAGTTTACGGTTCAGTCTCAGCAGCAGACGATAGCAAAGTATCGTTAAAATTACAGTATAAATGATCTCCGGTATCATGATGCGTCCCAGATAAAAGAAAAACTCCGTTCTTCCGCGCAGCAAAAACCGGAAACAATACACCAGAAGATTAAATGCCAGGTCGCTTCCAACAACCAGAAGAATGGGCATCTTAATATCATCATCGTAAAAAATGCGGCAGCAAAATCCATTAAAGAATCCAATATAGGTATAAATCAGCGTATAAAAGCCCAATCCGCTGCCAAAAAACAGATCTGTGAGAAATCCACTTAAAAATCCCACAAACATGCCCTCTTTCTTTCCGCGCATTAACGCAAAAGAAACGGTAAGCACCAACATGAGATTCGGCGTGATGGAAGCAATCGACAGTGTCTGGAATATGGTGGATTGCAGGAAAAATACCGCAAATACAAGTAAAAACATTACGATTCTCCGCTTCAAATTACCGCCTCCAATCTTTTAATTTTCTGTGGATGTTTCCGACTGTGTTTCATTCTCCGGCTCGCTCTGCGAAGTATCCGGAGTCGCTGTATTTTCTGTTTCCTGCTGAGCATCCAGGGATACTTTCGCATCATCAATTTCCTTTAGCTGCTTGATTACAAGCACTTCATGAAGATGCCGGAAATCCACGACAGGAGTAATCGTTCCCGATTTCGTAAGATTATTCGAATCCATGCCAATTTCACTGATGTAACCGATCAGAATACCCGGCAGGAAACGGTCGCTGACATCGGAAGTAACGATCTTATCTCCCACGGAGACCTTATCCGCCGTATCGGTCAGTTTTACAAGATGGATTTTCCCCTCATCGATCAAACGCAGATCTCCGGCGATAATGCAGTTGTCGGATGTGGAAGTGACCGTGGCGCTCACATTGCTGTAGTCATCAATGATGGAACGTACCGTAGCCCAGTTCGGCCCGGTTTCCGTCACGATTCCTACAAGTCCTCCTTCGGTGATGACATTTTGCTCGACCAGAATCCCATCATTATACCCTTTGTCAATCGTGAATACACTGAACCAGTTTCCAGTATCTTTCGCAATGATCCTGGCTCCGATTTTTTCATATTCTTCATACTGCTGATCCAGCTCGTACAGGGTACGCAGCCTGTCCAGCTCTTCTTTATCCTGTAAGAGCTGACTGTTTTCTGCGGTAAGAGCATCGACCTTCTCTTTCAAATCTTTATTCTCTGCGACCAGATCTGTGGAATCCTGAAAGTATACTCCCTTATCCGAAATCCAGTTTCCCACTTCATTCAATCCGTTTTGTACCGGTGTAATTACATACCCTGCCGCATAGCGCAGCGGTTCCAGCGCCGCATCCGTCGTAAAGCTCAGTACGATCATGGCCAGGCAAAGAACTGTGACAATGACCAGAATATATTTACTTTTTAATGAACCGTTAAATTTTTTCTTCATGGCATATCCTCTTTTATCCAAGCATAATCATTATAAATCCTTCACAGAGAAGGAGAGCTTTCTAAGTTCCGGATCATTCATGATCCGAACCAGCCCCCGGACTGTGGAGAACACGGGTTCCGGAACCTGATAGGCCGTAACTTCCAGATGACGGCTTATGTATTTGTCCAGGTTCGGAATCTGTGAAACGCCCCCCGTCAGATATACGCCGTTTTTATGGATATCCGCCGCCAACTGAGGAGGCGTCCGTTCCAGGATGGATTTTACTGCATCGGCAAGTTCAAACAATGCGTCGGCAAGCGCTTCATTGATATCTTCCGACGAAACCACAGACGCAGCCGGAAGCCCTGTTACCGCATGGATGCCGAATATTTTCATCTGTGCGGGAACGCCCTGAAGTACATAAGCAAGATTGTTTTTTAGAATTTCGGATGTCTTGTGTCCAATATTCAGGCCATAACGCCGTCTGACAATGCTTCGAATCTCTTCATCAAACTGGTTTCCTCCGACGTCGAGGCGTTTCCCCACAATAATTTTCCCGGCAGATATGACGCTGATATCTGTCGTGGCCGCGCCAATATTGACTACCATATTCCCCATGGGGTGAAGCACTGGCATCCCAATGCCCGCGGCGTCGGCCAGACCATTTTCAATCAGCGCCACTCTCTTTGTTCGAATGCCTTCTGTCAAAAGCTGATAATACGCCATGCGTTCCAGCTCACTGATCCCCACAGGAACCGTCATCATAATATCCGGATGTCTGGACGCCGGATTCGCATAACGTTTCAGCAGACAGGTAAGAACGATTCCCAGATTTTTGACGTCCGCAATGGCTCCCCGCTGCATAAGCCCGTCTGCCATCACGTTCGCCGGAGCTTTTTCGTAGATTTCGAAAGCCTTTTGCCCGATGGCAATCACCTGTTCTTTGTTCCGAATGGCAATCATATTTTTTTCACATACATACTTTTTTTCATTTTTATCGCAGATTCTGATGGTATCTGTTCCCAGATCCACTCCGCAGATTTTCCGAAACAGCATAGATATCCCTCTATTCAGGCTTCCAGAATTTCACTCTCCCGGAAACTCATATATTTTCTGTCCCCTATGATGATATGATCCAATAATTCAATGCCGAGTAAGGCGCCTGCCTCCCGCACTCTTTTCGTAAAAACCAGGTCGTCCCTGCTGGGCGTTGGATCTCCGCTGGGATGATTATGGATCAATACAATCGACACGGCATGATAATGCAGCGCCTGAAGAAAAATCTCACGCGGCGAAATGACAGAAGCGTTTGCCGTTCCTTTGGATATGACCTGATCTCCCAGAAGATGGTTTTTCGTATTCAGCATCATAAGGATCATCTGCTCCTGATCGCTGTGCCTGAAATCTTCCATATAATATGCGGCAATCGTATAAGGCTCATGAAAATGAAGCGTTTCCTCTGCTTTTTTCTTGGAGAGCCTTCTGGACAATTCCAGAATACACTGAATCTGAATGGCTTTGACCTTTCCTATGCCGTGAATCTGCATCAGTTCAGGAAGGGTCAATCTATGAAGGCCCAGAATCCCGTATCCACCGCAGGAAAGGTTCAGAACGTTTTTTGCCAGCTCCAGCGCCGACACCCCTCTGGCGCCTGTCCGCAGGATCACGCTTAAAAGTTCTGCATCGGTCAGCATTTTTGCGCCGCAATTGATACATTTCTCATAGGGTTTGTCTGCTGTTGGCAGCTCTTTCATTGTTAAATTTTCACGCATAACTGTATCTTTTAGACTCTCTCCCGAAAAAGCACAGATATTACATAATAAATACAGTTTATTCTAGCATAAAAACAGAATCTTGTATACCGGATTAATCTTAAATTTTTCGTAACTGTTCAGTACCTTCACAGTTACGATACAAAAATCCATGAAAATTTCTAACGATTCCGGTATTCCCTTATGATTTCTTCTGCCACTTTTAACCCGTCCATAGCCGCCGTGGTGATTCCCCCGGCGTATCCGGACCCTTCGCCGCAGGGATAAATTCCCCGGATGCTGCTCTGCATCGTTTCGTTTCGCGGAATTTTTACCGGTGAGGAAGTGCGGCTTTCCACACCGGAGAGAACCGCATCCTGGCGGTCAAACCCACGGATGATCTGCCCGCATTCCAGAATCCCGCTCTTCAAAGAGTCATACAGTTCTTTTGGAAAACACGGCTTCAAATCAGAAAATGTATAACCGCCCCGGATGTTCGGCTCGACATCTCCAGGAGAAGTACTGGCTGTCCCCTGACAAAAATCACCGAGAAGCTGTACCGGGACTTTTCCGTTTCCGGCACGAAAGGCGGCTTCTTCAAGTTTTCGCTGAAAATACATGCCTGCCAGAACATCTTTGTCCCCATAATCGGAAGGATTGACCGTCACCACCATGGCGCTGTTGGCATTCGCACCGCTTCTGTCGTGATAACTCATGCCGTTTACGGCCATCCGTCCCGCCTCCGATGAGGCATTTACCACGTATCCGCCGGGACACATACAAAAGGAATAGACGCCTCTTTGGTTTTCCAGTTTCCTGGTCAATTTGTAATCTGCCGCCGGAAGATATTTTCCCCTTTCGCATCCGTACTGTGAGGCGTCAATCATGGCCTGCGGATGTTCGATACGCACGCCGACGGCAAAGGATTTTGCTTCCATTGGCAGCTCTTTTTGATGCAGCATCTCAAAGGTGTCCCTTGCGCTGTGGCCGATGGCGAGTACCAGTACTTCACAGTCTGTCCAGGTATCATGATTGATCTCTATGGATGAGATTTTTCCGTTTTCTGTACGAAAATCTGTCATGCAGCTCTGAAAATGTACTTCTCCGCCCAGGGAAATGATTTCCCTGCGGATATTTTTCACCACATTCCGGAGAATATCTGTACCGATATGGGGTTTGTTCAGCCATAAAATTTCCTCCGGCGCTCCGGCTTTCACGAAGCTTTCCAGCACATACCCGTTTCTTCCTGTAGCGTCCTTTACGGCAGTATTCAGCTTTCCGTCTGAAAAGGTTCCCGCCCCGCCTTCACCGAACTGTACATTGGAGGCTTCATCGAGAATTCCGGTATTCCAGAAAAATTCCACCTTTTTCTGTCTCGCATCAACGTCCTCTCCCCGCTCGAAAAGCGCCGGGCGGTATCCGGCCCGTGCCAGAAGAAGTCCGCAAAAAAGCCCGGCAGGTCCCGTCCCGATGATGACCGGGCGATGAGAAAGCGGTCTGTCGCCAGGAACAGGCGGCAGATATTTTCTGTTTTCCGTCTTTTGGACATTGGCATTTCTGGCATGTCTGAGCGTTCGGTTCTGATCTTTCACCTGCACGTCCACTGTATAAACAAACCAGATTTCCGGCTTTTTTCTGGCGTCAATGGAACGCCTCACGACTTTCCAGGAAAGCAGTTCCTGTTCTTTTATTTTCAATGTTTTTAAAATTCCCATACGCAGCTCTTCCGGCGTATGGGAAACGTTTAATTTTAACTGTCCGATCCGAATCATATCCTGTCTCTCCCCGCATTACTTCCTGCCACATATCCGCTGGCCCATGCCCATTGAAGATTATACCCTCCGCAGATGGCGTCCACATCCAGCAATTCGCCTGCAAAATACAGACCGGGCTCTATTTTGGATTGCAGCGTTTGGGGCGTCACTTCCTCAAGCGAAACGCCGCCCATACATACCTGCGCCATATCAAAGTTTTTTGTGCCCGTAATATCTAAGGTCAGATCTTTGATCATTGGAACGACCCTCCGGCAAAAATTTTGCATTCCCTGCGCCAGAGGCTTTTTCCCAAGTATCTTCAGAAAAGCGCCGATCATCTTTTTTTTCAGGAATCCTGTCAGCAGTTCCTCCGCGTTTTGCTCTGGGTTTCTTTTTGCTTTTTCTCTAAAAAGCGCTTCGATCTCCTCTGCCGTGTAGTCCGGCATCAGGTCAATATGGAGCCGCACCTTCCGTTTCTCTGCCAGCGCCGCAGACGCATATCTGCTGAGCTGGAAAACGACGATTCCGGATACTCCGTATTCTGTCCATTGCAGTTCGCCGGATTCCCTGTGTGTCATGTTTCCGTCAATTTCCAGAGAAAGGACGGCCGGATTTCGTATCCCGGAAAGGGCGGACGCCATCTTCCCTCCTGTTTTTAAAGGAACGAGAGCCGGATATACCGGATTTATGCGATGGCCGCACTTTTCAGAAAGGAGATACCCGCTTCCGTCGGAACCTGTCTGCGGAGCGGCTTTTCCACCCGCACAGAGAATGACACGGTCGCACGCATAGTTCCATGTGGCGGTACTTACCAGAAATCCTTCGCCCGTGCGCTGAATCTCTGTCACCTTCTCGTAGTATTTCATTTTTATCTTCAGCCTTCGGATTTCCTGGAGCAGAATTTCAAGAACAGTTCCCGCCTGTTCCGTGTAGGGATAGACATAGCCGTCCCGCTCCCTTGTCAGAAGCCCCAGTTCATGAAAAAACGCCAGTGTATCTTCTGCCGGAAACTGACGCAGCACCGGATGCACCAATTCTTTGTTTGCTCCCCGATACGTGTCTGCTTCCGGCGGTTTCGTATTCGTAAGATTGCACCGTCCGTTTCCGGTGGTCAAAAGCTTCTTTCCCGGCTTTTCCATCTGCTCCAGAACCGTGACCGAAGCGCCCGCTCTTGCCGCGGCTATCGCCGCCATCATGCCGGAGGCCCCCGCTCCGATTACAATGATTTTTCCCATCGCTGAATCCTCCCGCTCTGTTTTTAAGACTTATTGGGCAGAAACCGGAAGCCTTGCGATTCCCGCATCCACCAGATTTTGTAAAGATTTCAGGATTCCAAGCTTTGCGTGATACCAGGTAAGCCCTCCCTGAAAATAAACGGCATAGGGCGGCTTGATCGGCCCATCGGCGGAAAGCTCGATGGAGGAACCCTGTACAAAAGCGCCTGCGGCCATGATAACCTCGCTGTCATATCCCGGCATGGCCCAGGGTTCCGGCGTTACATAGCTGTCCACCGGCGCCGCTGCCTGGATTCCCTCACAGAAAGCGATCACGCCCTCCGGCGTGCCAAATTCTACGGCCTGTATGATGTCATGGCGGCTTTCCTTTCCGTCCGGTATGACCCGAAAGCCCAGCTTTTCATAGATATTTGCGGCAAAAATGGCTCCTTTTAAGGCGCCCGATACCACGGTCGGCGCCAGGAAAAATCCCTGGTAAAAGGACTGCATCACGCCGAGAGAGGCTCCGACCTCCCGTCCAAGTCCCGGAGACGTCAGGCGATAGGCTGCGTTTTCGATACAGGCTTTTGTCCCTGCGATATAGCCGCCAATGGGAGCCAGCCCTCCGCCCGGATTCTTAATCAGAGAACCTACGGTCATATCGGCTCCCAGATCGGAGGGCTCTATGCGCTCCACGAATTCTCCATAGCAGTTGTCTACCATACAGATCAAATCCTGACGGATGCTCTTTACAAAGGAGATCGCTTCCCCGATTTTCTTTACAGAGAGCGTCGGACGCGTCTGATAGCCTTTGGAACGCTGGATACAGACCAGTTTTGTCGCCGGGGTGATGGCTTTTCGGATTCCCTCCAGGTCAAACGTTCCGTCCTCCATAAGATCCACCTGGCGGTAAGTGATCCCATACTCCGCCAGAGAACCTTTAGACGGCCGGATGCCGATGACTTCCTCCAGGGTGTCATAAGGTTTTCCGGATATGGACAACAGTTCGTCTCCCGGCCTGAGATTTGACATCAAAGCCAGCGCCAGCGCATGTGTTCCGCAGGT
Source organism: uncultured Lachnospiraceae bacterium (assembly GCA_937965795.1). Lineage (GTDB taxonomy): Bacteria > Bacillota > Clostridia > Lachnospirales > Lachnospiraceae > Hominisplanchenecus_A. Next base: position 24,933 of record CALCMD010000047.1, read on the forward strand.
GATCTGCGGACGTACAAGGGCAGCTTCCGTGTGAAAAGCCGCCGCATAGACTTCCTCCAGCCTGTCGCGTCCGAGGTCATTGTAGCCGTATCCGCTGCTGGCATTGAAGCACTCGGCGCTTACTTTGCACTCCTGCATCGCCCCGATCACCTTTAACTGATTGTATTCTGCCGTAGCGTCAATCTCTTCAAACCGCTCTTTCAGATTTTTCTCTATTTCCTGTCCGAAGCGCAGAACCTCTTTACGGATACCAAGCTTCTGATAACTGTTTTCTATTGTTTCCATTTTTCCTGTACAGGCAGGATTCCTTTTTCCGTTAGAATCTGTGCCATCCTTTCTAATATTTTTTCATTGTCATATGCAAACAGGTCTTTGTCGATCCAGCAGACCTCTCTTTCCCGCCGAAACCAGGTGAGCTGTCTCTTTGCAAAATGGCGGGTATCCCTCTTTAAAACATAAACGGCTTCCTCAAGCGTGCAAAAACCATCCAGATAATTCAGGATTTCTTTATAGCCCAGCCCCTGCATGGAAACCATATCCTTCGTGTATCCCTTTTCCTTCAATGCCCGCACTTCTTCTACCAGACCTGCTTCCAGCATTTGATCCACGCGCGCGTCTATTTTTTGATAGAGCCTGTCCCGCCTGTCATTAAGAACAAAGTAAGCAAACTGATAAGGAGATTCCTTTTTACGCTCCTCTTCGTTATGCTTTGAAATGGGTTCTCCCGTCTCATGATAATATTCCAGGGCGCGGATGACCCTCTTTACATTATTGGCATGAATCTGCTCTGCGGATACAGCGTCTACTGCGGCAAGCATCCGGTGCAGAGATTCGTTTCCGTTTTGGACGGCAAAAGCTTCCAGCTCCTTTCGGTAGGTATCGTCCCCGCCGTTTTCCGTAAAATCTATATCATACAGAACTGCCTGGATGTAAAACCCCGTTCCGCCCACCAGAACAGGAATCCGTCCCCTCGCATAAATCTCTTCGATGCAGCGGCGGGCACATTTCTGGAATCTTACCACATGGAATTCCTCATCCGGCCGGATAATATCTACCAGATGATGCGGAACTCCTTTCATCTCCTCCGGCATGATCTTTGCAGAGCCGATATCCATCCCCTGATAGACCTGCATAGAATCGGCGGAAATGATTTCGCCGTTTACCAGCTTTGCCAGACAGATGGATAATTCTGTTTTTCCCACAGCCGTAGGCCCGGTTAATATAATCAATGGTCTTTTCATACGATTCTTTTAAATTTCTTCTCCAGTTCATATTTTGTCATAGAAATAATGGTCGGTCTCCCGTGCGGGCAGTTATAGGGATTCTCAAGCGCCAGAAGCTCATCCAGAAGCGCTTCCGCTTCCCGTGCGGACATTCTTTGATTTCCCTTGACGGCAGCTTTACAGGACATGCTCGCAATCTTCTCATAAATCATCTCCGTCTGTATTCGTCCCGTCTGGTCCGCCAGGCCATCCAGCATCTCAAGAAAGAGTTCCTTTTGTGTGATTCCGTACAGGTTTGCCGGAACTGCGCTGACTGCATATTCCCGTCCGCCGAAAGGCTCGATTTCAAATCCCAGCCTCTGAAAATGCCCGGCATACTGCGAAAGCAGCGCTTCCTCCTGTAAATTCAGCGTAAGTACCAAAGGAGGTGAAAGCTGCTGCGAAGTAAACTCCTTGTTTTCCAGATTTCGCATCATTCTTTCGTAAAGCACCTTCTCATGTGCGGCGTGCTGATCGATGATATAAAGCTTCTCATGAAATTCCACCAGCCAGTAGGTATCGAAAAGCTGCCCGATCAGGCGATGCTCCCGGATATGCTCTTTTGACAAAAGTTTTTCTTCGAAAAGCTGCATCTGTTGCGGTTTTTCTTCCGGCACTGTCTGCTTTTTCACCTCCTGCGCTTCCGCTGACACTTTCGCAAGCGTCCCCGGCTTCTTTTCCGTAAGGTAAGGCTTTAACATCTGTTCCGGAGCCGCTTTGGTTTCTGTGGAATTTCCGCCATGTTTTACGAATTCTTCTACGGGCTTTGGCGGCGGAACCGTCTGCTTCTGGCTCCAGTCCGTCCGGTAGGAGGCGCGCTCCTCCCTGAACTGTTCCATTCTTTTCTTTTCAAAAGGCTCCGGAACTGACTCCGAAGGGATTTTCTTTTTTAATCCCTCTCTTTTCTCGTCCTCTTTTACAGAAACGACGGGAATCATTTCTCTCCGGGAAAGCGCCTGTCTTACCGCATCGTACACAAGCTGATACATGTGTGGATTATCCGCAAACCGAAGTTCCATTTTTGTAGGATGTACATTAATGTCCAGAAGTTCCCCGTCGATCGTAAAGTGCAGCGCGGTAAAAGGATATTTATGCTGCATCAGAAAGGTTTTATAGCCATCCTCGATCGCCTTTGCCAGAATGCCGCTCTTAATATATCTGCCATTGATAAAATAGTTTTCATAATTTCGGTTTCCCCTGGAAACCATCGGCTTTCCGATAAATCCGTTGATCGAAATATGGTCTGACGCAGTATGGAGCTCCACCAGATTCGCCGCAATATCCCTGCCGTAAATTCCATAAATGACGTCTTTGAGATTTGCATTCCCGGAGGTATGCAGCTTTGTCTGGTTATTGTTTATGAATTTAAAGGCGATCTCCGGATGGGACAGGGCCATCCGCTCCATTAAATCATGGATATAGCCAGCCTCCGTTACCGCCGTTTTTAAAAATTTTTTTCTCGCCGGCGTATTATAAAAAATATTCCGTACAAGGAAGGTGGTTCCCTCCGGCGCTCCGATCTCTTCGATGCTCTTTTCAACGCTGCCTTCGATCACATATCTTACGCCAGTCAGGCTTCCTGCCGTCTTAGTAATCAATTCCACCTGGCAGACGGCGGCGATGCTTGAGAGCGCTTCTCCGCGGAACCCCAGCGAAGCTACATTCAGAAGATCTTCCACCTTTGAAATTTTACTGGTGGCGTGGCGCAGAAAAGCCAGCGGAACCTGGGAAGCTGCTATGCCTTCCCCGTTATCCGTAATGCGGATAAAAGAGATGCCCCCCTCTTTGATTTCCACCGTAATGGCATTCGCTCCCGCGTCAATCGCATTTTCCACCAGCTCCTTTACAATGGAGGACGGGCGCTCGATCACTTCGCCTGCTGCGATTTTATCAATCGTACTCTGGTCTAAAACTGCAATATTTTTCATCTTCTATCTCTCACCACCTGTTTTTCAGTTTCTTCTGCAAACGGTAAATGGTATTCAGCGCATCCACAGGCGTCAGGTTTCCCACGTCAATTTCTTTGAGTTCCTTTATAATGTCTTCTTCCCGGACAGTCTCAAAAAGAGACATCTGCTCAACATCCAACTGATCGTATTTCTTTTGTTTCTTTGGTTTGTGCTGCGTGCCTGTTTCCGCCTTGATTTCACTGACCTTTTCCGTAATATCCGCATTGCTGAGCTCTTCTGCCAGCTCCTTTGCGCGTTCGATGACAGAATCCGGTACGCCTGCCAGCTTCGCCACCTGAATTCCGTAGCTCTTGTCCGCACCGCCTTTTACGATTTTCCGCAAAAATACGATGTCGTCTCCCTTTTCTTTGACGGCAATACAGTAATTATTGACCGCGCTGATTTTTCCTTCTAATTCTGTCAGTTCGTGGTAATGCGTGGCAAACAGCGTCTTTGCCCCCAGAAGCTTTGGATTGCTGATATGCTCCACTACCGCCCAGGCAATGCTCAGGCCGTCAAAGGTGCTGGTTCCCCTGCCGATTTCATCCAGAATCAGCAGGCTGTCCCGCGTGGCATTTCTCAGGATATTCGCCACCTCTGTCATCTCCACCATAAAGGTACTCTGGCCGGAAGCCAGGTCATCCGATGCGCCGACACGGGTGAAAATCCGGTCTACGATGCCAATTTTCGCACTGTCCGCAGGCACGAAGCTGCCGAGCTGCGCCATCAGCACGATCAGGGCGGTCTGGCGCATATAGGTGGATTTTCCTGCCATATTGGGTCCGGTAATGATCGATACCCGATGGTTTCCATTGTCCAGATACGTGTCATTGGAAATGAACATATCGTTGCTTATCATCTTTTCCACGACCGGATGCCGCCCGCCTTTGATGTCGATGACCCCTTTTTCATTGATCTTCGGACGCACATACTGATTGCGCTCCGCTACTGCGGAAAGAGACGCGAACACATCCGTTTTCGCAATCGCCTTTGCCGTTTTCTGGATGCGCGCCACCTCTTTTGCGATGGTGTCACGGACGTCACAGAACATCTCATATTCCAGAGCGAACAGTTTATCTTCTGCTCCCAAAATGAGATCTTCCAGCTCTTTGAGTTCGGGGGTGATATACCGCTCGGCATTTGTCAGGGTCTGTTTCCGCATATAGCGTTCCGGCACCAGGTCTTTAAAAGAATTGGTTACTTCCAGATAGTAGCCAAAGACCTTATTGTATTTGATTTTCAGATTTTTGATTCCGGTCGCTTCCCGCTCTTTTGTTTCCAGCTCTGCCAGCCAGGTTTTTCCTTCGGTCTTTGAATTTCTCAGACGGTCGATTTCCCCGCTGTAGCCCTCTTTGATGATGCCGCCGTCTTTGATGGCAATGGGCGGCTCCTCCAGAATGGAAGCGTCAATGAGCTGGTAAAGATCCTCCAGCGCGTCCATCTGTTCTTCCAGTTCGAGCAGCAGGTCTGACTTGAAATTGCCCAGTATGTATTTGATATGCGGCAGCATGGATAAGGAGCTTTTAAAAGCGATCAAATCCCTGGGGTTGGCCGATTTATAACTGATCTTACTGATCAGACGTTCCAGATCATAGACCGGATTTAAGTACTCCCGAATCTCTTCCCGGCAGATGGCGTTTCCATTCAGCTCCTCTATGGCGTCGAGCCGTTGATTAATTTCATCTTTTTCAATCAGCGGCTGTTCAATAAAGCTCCGAAGCATTCTCGCTCCCATAGCCGTTTTCGTCTTATCCAGCACCCACATCAGGGAACCACGTTTCTGTTTTTCCCGAAGCGTCTCGCAAAGCTCCAGATTCCGTCTGGTCGAGCTGTCGATAATCATATATTTTCCCGTCGCATACGGCGTCAGATGCGTCAGGTTTGAAAGAGAATTTTTCTGTGTCTCCGTCAGATACTGTAAAAGCGCCCCCGCCGCGATCACGCCGCAGTTATAATCGGCCAGACCAAGACCTCCGAGAGATTTCACCGCAAAATGCTCCATCAGCGCCCGCCTGCACAGGCTGTCGTCAAAGTACCAGGATTCCAGAGAATAGATCGTAATTCCCATTCGGGAGGTCATATCATTTAAGTTCACGCCGCTCACGTAAAAAGATTCATTGCAGACAATCTCCGCCGGAGAAAATTTTGTAATCTCATCGAGAAGCTTCCGGTCACTGTCAAGCTCCGTCATAAAATAATCTCCGGTGGTGATGTCCGCAATCGACACGCCGTAGCGGTCGGCAGTATAAACGATACACATGATATAGTTATTCTTCGTTTCATCCAAAGCCTGCGTATTCATGTTGGTTCCCGGCGTCACGACACGAATCACATCTCTTTTCACGATTCCCTTTGCCTGTTTGGGATCTTCCAACTGTTCACAGATAGCCACTTTATAGCCTTTTGCCACCAGTCTGTTCAGATAACCGTCCGCCGCGTGAAAAGGGATGCCGCACATGGGCGCCCGCTCATCCAGCCCGCAGTCTTTTCCGGTGAGCGTAATTTCCAGTTCCCGTGATGCTGTGACCGCATCATCAAAAAACATTTCATAAAAATCTCCCAGCCGGTAAAAAAGGATACAGTCTTTATACTGCTCCTTTGTTTTCATATACTGCTGCATCATAGGTGTCAAACGCGTCACGTCTACTTTCATGTCTACCTCACTTTTCATATGTACCCAGATAATAGAATCCTTTGCTCTCTTTTAATTTTACGGGAACGATCTTGCCGATCAGTTCCCCGTTTCCCGGAAAATGTACCAACAGATTATTCCCCAGACGCCCCGTCACCAGGCTGGCATCCTGCTCATTGATCTGTTCTACTAGGACAGGCATCGTCTGTCCTTCGAACCGGCTGCTCATTTCCTTTGAAATCGTCTGTACTTCTGCCAGAAGCCTGTCAAACCGGTCCTTTACAACGTCCTCCGGCACCTGATTTTCCATAGCGGCGGCGGGGGTGCCTGTCCGCTTGGAATAGATAAAGGTAAAAGCGCTGTCATATCGTACTTTCCGCACCACGTCAAGTGTTTCCTGAAAATCTTCTTCCGTCTCCCCCGGAAATCCCACGATAATATCCGTAGTCAGGGAAATATCCGGGACAGCCCGTCTTAGCTTCTCTGTCAGCGCCAGATATTGTTCTTTCGTATAACGGCGGTTCATAATTTTTAGAAGCCTGCTGCTGCCGGACTGGAGCGGCAGGTGCATGTGCGGACAGATTTTTGAAGAACGGCTCATCACCTCGATCAGCTCATCCGAAAGATCCTTTGGATGGGAGGTCATGAAACGGATGCGTTCCAGCCCTTCAATTTTCTCAATCTCCTGTAAAAGCTCTGCAAAGCTTACCGGCTGTTCCAGGTTTTTTCCGTAAGAGTTTACATTCTGCCCCAGCAGCATGACTTCTACCACGCCGTCGGCCACCAGAGCTCTGATTTCGTTCAGAATATCCTCCGGCTTTCGGCTGCGCTCTCTTCCCCGCACATAAGGAACGATGCAGTAGCTGCAAAAATTATTGCAGCCAAACATGATATTGACTCCGGATTTGAAAAAATATTTCCGCTCGGCAGGCAGATCTTCCACAATTTTATCCGTATCTTTCCAGATATCAATCATCATCCGGTCCGACTCAAAACAGGAAGCGAAAAGCTCTGCGAATTTATAGATATTGTGCGTGCCAAAAATCAGATTGACAAAACGATAACTTTTTTTCAGCTTCTCTACCACGGCAGGCTCCTGCATCATGCAGCCGCACAATGCAATCATCATATGGGGATTCTTTTTTTTGATACTGCCCAAAGTTCCAAGCCTTCCATAAACCTTCTGATTGGCGTTGTCCCGCACGGTACAGGTATTATAAATGACAAAATCCGCATGTTCATCTTCCGTGATCTGATAGCCGATTTTCTCCAGAATACCAGTGAGTTTTTCGCTGTCACGTGCATTCATCTGGCAGCCGAAGGTTTTGACGCAGGCCAGAAGAGGGCGTCCGGCTTCTTCTTCTCTTTTTTTGACGTACCGGCGGCATTTCTCTATAAAATAGTATTGGCGCATGGGTTCTTCAGACGGCGCCGGTTTCTCCATATCCAGGTTTTCTAAAATAACTTCTTCTCTCATGCTGTTCTTCCCTTCACACAAAATAACTTTTTTAAATATACCACAGGCGTCTGCAAAAATCAATGAAACGCAAATTCACAAACCCCGGTCTGCATAGACCGGGGGGAACACACACGGCAATTCTCTGCTATTTTGCCGCAGCCATCGACTGTTCTTTTAGAAATTCCAGCGGAATCCAGCGGATCTCCTGAAACGTCCGTTCCTGATAAGAAAGATCCAACGGAAAATCTGCTTCATCTTCCACAGTTTCTACCGTGAGCGCCAGCTTTTTGTAATGTTCGGAATAGAAATTCACGGAATTTCCACCGTCATATTTTGTCGCATGTTCTTCCCGCCGCTTTCCCAGAGCATAATCTGAAATTTTCTGCAAATGCTTCGCCATCCGTTTTCCTGCCCGATTATACCGATAAGGCATAGCGCTCCGGTAATAATAAATGATCCTTCCTCTTGAATGGAAATCAAGATACCCCACTGACTCCGGAAAATCCTCAAACACACGAAGCAATGCCTGGGTTTCCCGCTCACTGGCGGCTTCTCCCATCCGGCCTCTTGCCAGATAAGAGCTGCATGGGAAATTCCGGTTGATATCCACGCCGCGCCCATTTTCTTTCCACTCCTGATAAGGAATCCCAACCATCTGGACAGACTGACGCAGTACGGGGTTCTGAATCACGGAAAATCCCCGGAGTGCGATCTCATATCCGTCCGGATTCACCAGCGGCAAAAAGAAAATACTGTAATTCCGAAGCAGCTCCTGCCCACACTCCAGACCGGGATCGCCGTATTCGTTCTCACGCAGCAGGGCGTATTCTTCTATCATGCGAAGCAGTAATATGGGATTTATGCTTTCACGCCCGTGGATTCCGCCGCTCACCAGCAGGCATTTCTTTGAATTTCCCAAAAGAATCCCCGGAATCTCCCTTCCGTCATGACTTTCTCCGACGCTTCGATAGCTCAGATGCTTCGGATATGTTTCCGCCAGTGCTTTTGCTTTTTCCAGGATTTCATCTGCCGTATAGCGCTTGCCAAGTTCTACCATTTCCAACCCTTCCACACAACACTTTCTTTTTATCATATGGAAAAAACACGGGTGTTACCACATTTTTGTCTCTGTAATCACCATTTGCGGAAAAAGGTCAAAAGTGTCTGCCGGAACTTCCTCCACGATCTGAAAATCAAACGCAGGCGCTATTGTTTTCAAATCTTTATGTATACTCAGAAAACGGTCATAGAAGCCTCCGCCATAGCCGCAGCGATGTCTGTTTTTGTCGAACGCCACGCCTGGCATAATCATCAATGCGTTTTCGCAGAAGGCTTCTTCGTCTGTAACCGGCTCTGGTATGTCATAATATCCTGGCGCCACATCCGCATAAGAACTGATGTAGAAAAAACGCATTTCCCTGCCAAACACCTTCGGAACGGCTACCCGTTTTCCGGATGTCCACGCTGCTGTAAGAAGCGACTCCACACAGACCTCGCCTTTACAGTCCATATAGGCATAGATGCAGGGGGCATGTCTCCACTGTTCTGTTTCCATGATTTTCTCACAGATCACGCGGCTGTCCTGTATCCGCTTTTTTTCTGAAAGACTGCGGCGTCTGGAAAAAACCAGCTTTCTAATTTCCTTTTTTCCCATAGCGCTCTCCCAGATTTGTAATGCTTCCGTCTTTCTCCCGGATATCGATATTGTTTAACTGTGATCTCAGATTCATCCTGACTGCTTCAATGTATTCTCTGCGCAGGCTTTCCTGTTCCCTGCGTTCTTCGGCTGTGAGTCCTTCCGCCTTCGACTTTCTGGCCAGCTCATTGATTCGTTTTAACTTATTCTCATCCATTCTTTTGCTCCTTATCGGTATTTTTCCTATAATTGCTCCAGATAATCAATCAGATAAAATTCTTTTTCCGGATTGCTGACAAACAGTGTCCCGTGATTTCTTCCCTGCATAATTTTATGTATGACATGAAAATCTTCTCCATTAGCGATAACCATATCCACGCCCGCCGCACTGGCAAGCTGCGCCGCCTGAAGCTTTGACGCCATGCCTCCGGTTCCTACATTGCTCCCGGAGCTTTCCTTTCCCATGTCCAAAAGCTTCTGATCCAGCTCTGTTACCACATCAATAAATTCCGCCTTCGGATTCCGGTTTGGGTCATCCGTGTAGAGCCCGTCAATATCCGAAAGCAGAATCAGAAGATCTGCGTCCACCAGAGCTGCCACGATCGCGGACAGAGAATCATTATCTCCAAAATGAATCTCGTAAGTTGCGACTGTATCATTCTCATTTACAATGGGAATTGCGCCCATATGCAGAAGCTCCCGGAAGGTATTCAGCGCATTGTGACGGCTCAGGTTATCCATTACGGTATTTTTCGTCATCAGAATCTGGGCAGCGAGCTGATGATACTCCATAAATAGCTTCTGATAGATCATCATCAGTCTCGCCTGACCGATTGCGGCACATGCCTGCTTTTCTTCCGTCTTTTCCGGGCGGATTTTTAAACTTGCCGCCTTTACTCCTACGGCAATCGCACCGGAGGATACTAAAATCACCTCTTTTCCCATATTGCGAATGTCACTGATCTCCCGCACGAGAATTTCCAGCTTGGTCAGATTCAGCGCTCCGGTTTCCTCATGTACCAGAGAAGAGGAGCCTACCTTTATTACGATTCGTTTTTTGTCTTTTAGTCGTTCTCTTAAATTCATCTTTTCTCCTTCTTGCGCTACCCTGGAGGAAATGAAATTGATTTTCAAACTTTCCTCCCATACTGCATTTCCTATCTTACACCACACAGGAAGGTCTTGTCTAATAAAATTTCCGGTCAACTGCTGTAATTTTCCAGAAAATCGTACAGCTCCTGTTCATCACGCAGATATTTTCCCTGCCGGACTTCTTCTCTTACACGTTCCGGAAGCTGCTCCATCAAAATACTGGTCTTTTCGTGAAGCGTCCTTCCGTCTTTCAAATAGACATAGACAACCCCGTCTTTTTCTTTCAGGCAGTACTGGTACAGCTTTTCCTCCCGCCCTGCCTCCACTTCCAATACGCCGAATGGTTCCGTACTTTTTTCGTTTGGCATCGCCTGTTCGCCATACCTGTACTGATAGCTGGCATAATATAAAATGCAAAGCATAATCGTACATAATAAAATGCCGATCCTGTATCGTTTCGTCACGTTCATCACTCCTTTTGATACAGTATCGACAAAATATACGTTTTTTATACAGAAATTCCATCCTCTTATCCGTCACGGAACAAACAGATGATGCAGATTTGGTTCCAGCATAACGCCTTCCCTGACCGGATACCCACAGGCATCACTCATAGCAATACACCGGGATACAAAATCATGCGCTTTTCTTGCGCTTTCCATCAGCGGCATTCCTTTCATCGTGCATCCCTCCAGAACCGCCGCAAACAAATCGCCCGTTCCGGGATAAGACCGCCCTGCCTGCTTCCGTTTCAGAATCCGGAGATTTCCCTGCTCATATACAGCGATCGACATTTCCGCTTCTATTATGGGAACGCTGGTAACCACGACTTTTTCTGCGCCAAGCGCCGCGATTCTTTCACAAATACGGGAAAGCTTTTCCTCTGAACAGTGTGGTTCATATACTTCCTCCGCCAGAAAACAGCTCTCTGTATAGTTCGGTGTAAGGATACTGCTGTATTTTAAAAGCCCCTGCATCTGCTTTCCATAGGATACATCAAAATGCGAATAGAAGGAACCATGATCCGCCATAATCGGATCAAGCAGTACCTTTGCATCAGGATATAGCCGCAGAAATTCTTCTACATTTCGGATGAGTTCCGGATTGCCAAGATACCCTATAAAAATATGATCAAATTCTATGTGGTTTTCCTTCAAATGCCCGCCGCACTGGCTGGGAAAAGCCGGTAATGCGCGCATTACCGGCTTTCCAAATCCTCCTGTATGAGTCGAAAGTATCATCGTTGGCAACGGACACGCTTCGATTCCCATGACAGACAGAACCGGAAGGATATTTGTCAGCGCCGCCTTTCCGACGCTGCACAGATCATGGATGACCGCTACGCGGGATACGGGTTTCTTCTTGTTCTCAGCCATATTTTCCATATTCCTTTCTGTCTTATCAGCCCCGCAGCATCAGGGCAGTACCCTGCATCTGTGAAGGATATACGCGATATATGCCCCCTTTGGCAGTCCCCGAATCTCCCGTTCTGTAATTCCATGCAGTTTCACAAGGAGCACCACATAAATCACCATACCTGCAAGGATTGCGATGACCGTGGAAATGAGGACTCCGGCAAAGAGCGCAAACAAACGGTAGATCCCATAAGCGGCAATCCCCATGATACCCGATACAAAAACCGGGATAATAAAGGTACGTAAAAGCTCCTGACGGTATCCGATCGTCCGCCGGATTGCCCAGGCATTCAGAATGCAGATAACCAGGGCAAAGAAAACATTTGCATAGACCACGCTATAGATATTCATTCCACTGAACGTCAGCATAAGAAGCAGGACAATGATATGGAGCACCAGCGCTATCGCCGAATGAATCAGCGGTTTCTGCATTTCTCCCAGTCCCTGAAGGATACCTGTGGTGAGCGTGGACAGCGCATAGAGAACGATCATCAGCGCTCCGCTCTGCATGATGCCTGCCGCCAGTGCGCTGGAATCTCCGTATACAAGCTGCATGACCGGTGAGGCAAGCGCCGCCAGACCTACTGCGCAGGGAATCGTAAATACCATCGTATAGCGAATGGAATCCCGTACTTTAATTCCTGCCGCGCGGTAATCCTCCTCAATCATGGAAGCCGTCAGACTGGGAACCACGGACGGCGCCAGACAGGAGGCAATAGAAAGAGGTACGTTCATCAACACCTTGAATTCTACAAAAATGCCCCATACCGTGCTGTACTCCTTCTCAGAATATCCCTGTCCGCTCAGGACAGAGCCAAAAATTCCCTGATCGATCACCGTACTGATATTGTAGATCACCGTACTTAAAATAACCGGCAGGATCGTCACGATTAAAGCATGGTAGATTGCTTTGTCTGATTCTGTTTTTCGCGTGTGATCCCGTCTCATCTGCCGCCGGAAATTCCTTTGATACGTCACATAGATAAACATCAAAAACAAAAGCGCCACAGTAATGCTTACGACAGTTCCCAGCGTACCTCCGGCCGCCCCGTAAGCCGGTCCCAGAGAATCGTTTCCTTTCTGCTCCCCAAGCTTTGTGCCATAACCAATCAGCAGGGCGGCTCCCGCTACGGATACGACCGCATTAATAATCTGCTCAAGCACCTGTGAAACCGCCGTGGGCACCATCGTCTCATGTCCCTGAAAAAATCCCCGCAAGACGCCCACAACTGCATAGATAAAGATTGCGGGTGAAAGTACCCGAAGCGCAAAGGCTGCCATCTCAAACTTCATAAATTTTGTAATCACACCGCTAAGCGCAAAGGTCAGCAGGGACATAATCCCCCCGGCCAGAAGTCCGAATTTCAAAGCACAGATAAAAACCTTATGCGCATTTTTCTTTTGTCCCTTGTGTAATCGTTCAGAAACAAGCTTCGATACTGCAAGAGGCAGGCTGAAAGAGGAAATCATCAAAATGATGGCATAAATTTCATTTGCCGTTGAATAATAGGCATTTCCCTGCGCTCCCAGGATTCTTGTCAGCGGAATCCTGTAGATCATACCGATTGCCCTTGCTACAAAGGAAGCAATCACCAGTATCGTACCCTGTATCAGATAATTGTTATTTTTCTTCCCGTTTCCCAAAATATACCCCATCCATTCCGGGCAATCCCCGATCATTATTCAATGACGATGTCGTCCACATAAGAATCCTGAATGATACATATCCAGGTTTTCCCCTGATTTAACACGATCTCATTGCCATCTTTGTCATAATATTTTGCCGGAGCGTCCTCGCTCTCCCTTTTCCATGTACATTTTTCGTAAGTGCCGTTTGTAAAATAGTATGCGTCGCCGCCGGACAGAGTATTGATGTTCAGATATCCGTGGTCATCGTAATTTTCCCACTCGGAAATCTGAAAAATAATGTTTGTGTAAGTAAGCTGGTCTCCCGTAAGCTCGTCGATCTGGGCGTCTCCGTACTGATAGCGATAATACTTTCCGTCTTTAAACTCAAACCACGGATTATTTACCGGATACCCCGGCTTGATCGTTGTGGCAGAGCCTTCCTCCAGACTCACGGTTTTCCCATCTTCTGCGAACTGGAATTTAGCCTGAAAATCATCTTCATGCAGTCTGCGGTAGCCAAGACGCGTACATGCCGTGTCAAGGGCTTCCCCGCTGGTATAGCAGTTATGCGGCGCCGGACGGTCGGAGGTACGATAGAAAACATCTTCTCCCGCATATCCGAAAATCTGTCCCGCACCCTCCTGGAACTCCAGGCCGCTGATATTATCTACCGCTTCAGAGTTCAGAAGATCCACCGCATAAACAGCCTGTCCATAATGCGTATAGATTGCGTCAAATTCCTTTGCATACATCGGATAATACGTACGGCAGCTTCTGACGGCTCCGATCTTCTCCATATCGCTTACATCGTCAAAAATGGACATCAGACGCGTGATGGAGCCCTCCACAGGAGCCTCGTATACCACGCCTGCTTTCTCGATGCCCGCCTGCGGACACGCATTGATGATATTATTCATCATGACTGCAAAGGGACGCCGGTTATGCTGCTCTTCCCCGATCACTTCCCCGGTAAGATAGCTTCGGTCGCCTGCAAGCTTTTCACTTTCCGTCTCCTCGACTACCGTCGGTTCCATCTGTGCGACAGTTTCGCTCTGCGTTTCCGTCTGTACTTCGGTTGCCTCTGTTTCCGCCTGTTTTTTGCATCCTCCTAATACGGTCACGGTGATTAAGAGCAATGCTGCTACTTTTAATTTCTTCATGTTCGTTCTCCCTTATCTTCGTATATTCATCTGAGCTAATATCTCAGACTGCTTTCTTTCCATCCTGGCCGCTTCCTCAGGCTCCATATGGTCATATCCCATCAGATGGAGCATACTGTGCGCGGTCAGAAAAGCAAACTCTCTCTTCGCCGAATGTCCATAGGCTTCTGCCTGTGCAAGAACTCTGTCTTTGGATATGACGATGTCTCCAAGCATCAGTTCCCCGGAATCCGGATGGAAGCAGTCGTCCCCTGCTTCCTCAAAAGAACCAAAATCTGCCGGACTTTCATATTCCAGCATGGGAAAAGAAAGTACATCGGTCGCCCGGTCGATTCCCCGGAACTCCCGGTTCATCTTATGAATCTCTTCATCTGAGGTGAGCAGCAGGTTTACTTCCGCTTCATAAGGACAGTTTTCATACTCCAGGCTGTACCCGACGACCTGCGCCGCCAGTTCCTCCGCCGCAAAGGGAAGCGCCAGCTCTTCGTATTCGTCTTCAAAGTTCAGCGTCATTGCCTGTACCTCCTGTTTGGTTTCGCCGGCTTTTCCGTACGCTTTTCATATTCTTCGTACGCTTTTACGATCTTCTGTACCAGAGGATGACGCACCACATCCTTGCTGGTGAGATTGCAAAACGCAACCTCATCAATTTTTTTCAAAACACAGACGGCCACATCGAGACCGGACTTCTGCGAAAGCGGCAGATCCTTCTGCGTCAGATCTCCGGTGATAATTACTTTTGACCCAAAGCCGATTCGCGTCAGAAACATCTTCATCTGCGCCGGCGTGGTATTCTGCGCTTCATCCAGAATAATAAAAGCATTATCCAGCGTGCGCCCGCGCATATAGGCCAGCGGAGCCACTTCAATCAGCCCTTTTTCCATATTTTTCAAAAAACTTTCCGGCCCCATGATCTGATAAAGCGCATCGTAAAGCGGACGCAGATAGGGATCTACTTTACTTTGCAGATCTCCGGGAAGAAATCCCAGCTTTTCTCCGGCCTCAATCGCGGGCCTTGTAAGAATAATACGTCCCACCTCATCATTCTTAAACGCCTGAATGCCCATTGCCATCGCCAGATAGGTCTTTCCCGTTCCGGCAGGACCGATACCGAACACAATCATTTTTTCACGAATGGCGTCCACGTACTGTTTCTGTCCCAGTGTCTTTGGCTTGATCGGCTTTCCGTTTATGGTATGGCAGATACAATCCCTGTCAATTTCCAAAATGGAGGATTCCTTATCCTCGAAGGAAAGTGCAAGTGCATAATCTACATTCTGCGCCTGAATGACGTTTCCGCGTCTGGATAATTCCACAAGCTGGATAAATACACTTCGCGCCTTATTGACTGACGCTTCGCTTCCGATAATCTTCAGTGCTCCGTCACGGGCGATCAACGTTACATTCAGCGTCTTTTCAATCTTTTTGATATGTTCATCAAACTGACCGAAAACATTCCGTTCATGCTCTGCCGGCACTTCTGCTATCGTTTCAATGATATTGCCCATTTGCCTGAATCCCTTCCTCTCCATGTATCCCGGTGAAGCGTTCTACAAAAACCACGATCTCCCGTCTGGTTTTCCGTCAGGCGCCCACGGTTCGTTTTACCCGCTGTCCTGCCCGTTCGACCAGTACGATCTCTCCTTTGGCGATACAGCTTTTGAAACCTGCTTCTATTTTAACATTATTTTGTATTATTTGAACCCCTTTTTCTTCCATTTCCGAAAGAAATTTTTCCAGATTTTTCCTCGCTTTACTGACAGCTTCCTCTTTTGTATATGTTTTGTTTGTTAATTTATATTCCCGATTCGAAATTGTGCCCCATGTCACTGGTAAGTAGAAGTTTTCCATAAAATGAAGCTGATGACCTTCTTTTACCACATCGGAATTTTCATAAGAACCATTTTTCCCGCCCAGTGAAAAATTCCCGCCGAAAATTTCAAAAAATACTCCTTTTTTCATCCTTCCCGTATACTCTTTTTTTATGTATTTCATAGAGAAGGTCTGACGATACTGGTATCTCGTTTCGATAAAAATATCGGCATCCGCCGCACAATACTGATAGTCGGTAACTTCCCCCGCATCGTCCAGAATCGCTACCTGTCCCAGTACCAGAGGCTGTCCCTTTTTCACTACATCGCCCGCTTTTACCAGAGGCGTACCGGAACGTGTAATGATTTCACGGACAGTTCCGTTGACATTTGAAATCAAGTCGCTCGGCCCGTAATCCTCTTCCACATCCAGAGACAGATCCGTATTTTCTTTTACATCAATCAACAGCCGGGTTCCCTGTATCTTCACCGATACCCAGATAAAATTATCGAACGCTTTTCGAATCTTTGCAGCCAGCTCCTTGCAGTCGATCTTTGATTTTCGCATACCGTGGGTAATCTCCTGTTCTGTCAGAAAATCAAAGATCACATCCTCCGTCTGAACCTGATTTCCTGAAATGTGAATATCCCAGATAAAACAGGATAAAAGCATCATCAGGAGAATACCAAAAAGAAGCCCTCCCAAAAGCATCTTTCGCTTCCGGTGTTCGTGTAAAAAAAACGGAAGTCCATATCGGCGTATGATACGGACTTTTGTGCCACTTTTCTTTACCAGTGGTTTCAGCGCTTTAAATCCCCGAATGGAGAGGTTCATCTCATAGGCGTTTCCGGATGCCACAAGATCCCACAGCACGATCTGATGCTTTGCGCACATATTCAGAAAGCGCTCATAAGAGCTGCCTGTCACCCGTATGCGCACATACCCCTTTGTGTACTGCATGATTTGTTTTACCAAACAGACACCTCCGTTTACAAATAGTTTATCTGTTCGATATGCCCCGTCACCTTCATCTCCACTTCGGTATAATAAGAGATAAACAGATTCTTTCCCAGCACTTCCAATCTGCAATTTTTCGTTTGAAGCATCAATCGGGTATCTTCGTATTCTATGATGCCCCGATAGTTTTCAATATACAGCTCCTCCTGGCCTGTTATGGTTACCAGCACTGCCCCGTCCGACAGATCGCGGGGTATCTGTGCAGCAGCAGAAATTTTATGGTAAAGGGATTTTGTTTTCGAACTCATATACTATCATCGCTTTTTATTCCCAATATATGAGTCGGCCGCCATGTGTATGCTTAGAGAAAAAGAATCCCGTACCACACGACCGTTCTGCTGTCGTAAAAGAAATCCATAGAGAGCTTTTCCGCCGCCTCGGTCACCAGTATCCCATAGCTTTCAATACATGGCGTCATCTGCTCCGGATGTCTGCATGGCTCTGGCCATGCGCAGTTCTCACAAATGGCGCAGGAATCCGAGGACAAGGCCAGCGTTTTTATTCCGGCGTTCTTAAGCTCTCTGCGAATGGAATGCACGATTTTTTCATGTTCCCGCCGGGTAGCCAGGGTCTCCGCAAGATTTGAAACGTCGGATACTTCCGCCAATGTGGTAAATACCAGCGCCTGTTCATATTCTTCACACCTTTTTCGACACGCATCGACCGTCCCGACAGCCGGAGGACAGGACCAGGAAGTATCATATCTCTCGCATTCCTGGCGGCAGATATGACGTACCTCCTGTTTGAATGTAAGCTCCTCCACTTTCAGAAAGCCATACTGGAAAACTGGGTAAGCGGCCAGAATTTCTTCTGCTTTTTTCCGTGTCTGTTCTGTCAGGTTTTTCATCCGCACCTCCATTCAGGACAACTGTTCCAGAAGGGTTTTTGCTTCCCGCATCCGCTCCTCAAACTGGGCATAAAAATCTGCCGCTGCATCGTATGGCTTCCGGTAAAAATTCTGTAAAATATACAGATTCAAATTCCTAAAGCTTTCCTCTCCCCGGCCCTCTGTCACCAGTTTTCCGGCGTCCTCCAGAAAATAATGCCAGTCCGTTATAAATTTCTCATACTGTTTCAGATTCGGCGTATCCAGCCACTTCTTAACCTTTATCTTGCTCCGGTTTGTTTTTCTGCATTCATGCACCTGCAAAAAATAACGGAAGCCATGCGCTTCATAATATCTTCCCAGAGGAAACAGCCTGCATATTCCTGGCCGGGCAGAATGAATGCTGCACCTCCCATTATCGTCCAGAAAAATACAGGCTTGTAAATTCCCCGCCATTTTCAGGTTCGGCAGAATCGCCCCATCTACCATTTGAAGTTCCAGGGCGTCTGCCATAAGCTCATCAAAGCTTCGGGAAAGGTGCGTTGTCAGTCTATGTACGTCGAGCGGGTCAAGAATAATGGAATTTCCCATTCCACGGCAGCAGTCGGAGCAGCCCTGGCAGTCATGGCAGTCCGCCTTTACGCAGTCATTTAATCCATACAGTTTCCCATCGGATATTTCATCTAAACTTACCTGTCGTTTCATAAATTCTCCAAATGCTTTTACAGCATGGATGCTCTCAGCTCCTCACCGCTCTTTGCGCTGAGATATGCCGGTGCAATGTCAAATACCGTCCTGCATCCGCTCTGTCCTTCGCATGCCAGACGGTAAGCGGCTCTTGCGTAAGCGACAATCACGGAGGAGGTAAACTCAGGGTTGGAATCCAGTTTCAGGCGGTACTCGATTAAATGACGGTTTTCTTTTTCCCATCCTGTCACGCCGCTTCGCAGCACGAAGCCGCCATGCGGGATTCCACTGTGGTTTTTCAAAAGCTCTTCCTCGCTGATAAAATGCACGGTCGTATCATAGTCCGAAAAATAGTTCGGCATGGTCTTGATTTCCTCTTCCACTTTTGCTGCGTCCGCACCTTCTTCGAGTACCACGAAACATTCTCTGGTATGTTTTTCTCTGGTGGTAAGCTCCGGATTCTCCCCGTTTCTTACAGCTTCCAGCGCCGCTTCCACCGGAATGGTATACTGCTTTCCGTTCTTCACTCCGTCAATGCGGCGAATTGCATCGGAGTGTCCCTGGCTGACGCCCTTTCCCCAGAAGGTGTAATCCTTTCCTTCCGGAAGGATCGCATTTGCATACATCCTGTTCAACGAGAACATTCCCGGATCCCAGCCCACGGAGATAATACCGATCTTTCCGCCTTCCTTTGCGGCCGCATCCACGTTTGCAAAATGTTCCGGAATTCTGGCATGAGTGTCGAAGCTGTCCACGATATTGAACATCTTCGCAAACTCCGGAGACTGCTTCGGTAAATCCGTAGCGCTTCCGCCGCAGAGAATCATAACGTCAATCTTATCCTTCCATTCCTCAGCCTCCAAGACCGGGCATACTTTTGCCGTTTCTGTCAGAATCTGCACATCCTCCGGTTTTCTTCTGGTAAACACTGCCGCAAGCTCCATATCCGGATTCTGCCGGATGGCGCATTCCACACCCCGTCCAAGATTTCCATATCCTAAAATTCCAATTCTGATACTCATATCTGTTTCTCCTGTTTCTTTTGATGATTTTTTTATAAGTCGTAACTGCTCAGTACCTTCACAGTTCCGATGC
>CALCMD010000048.1 GCA_937965795.1 uncultured Lachnospiraceae bacterium
GGAAATCAACTATATCGGAATCGAAATGTATGACAGCGTACTCCTTCGTGCCATTCAGAAGAAAGAAGCCCTTGCAGAAGAAGGACAGGAGCTTTCTAATTTAAAATTCATGCGCATGGATGCAAGACTTCTTCCCGAAGTTTTTGAAAAAGGCGAGGTTTCCAGAATCTATCTGAACTTCTCTGATCCTTGGCCAAAGGCCCGCCACGCTTCACGCCGCCTTACCTCCCGGGAATTTCTTGCCCGCTACGACAAGATTCTGAAAGAAGACGGAACCATCGAGTTCAAAACTGACAACCGCGGCCTGTTCGACTTTTCCCTGGAAGAAGTCCCGGAAGCCGGATGGAAGCTTGAAGCACATACCTTTGATCTTCATCACAACGAAGAAATGATGGTTGGCAATGTAATGACCGAATATGAAGAAAAATTTTCTTCTATAGGAAATCCTATCTGCAAGATGATCATTCGTCGTTAAATGTTTCACGTTGCTGTATTTCTTTTCATATTATAAGGAAGAAATATCTGGCAGGAGTTTTTTATATGAAGCGAACCAGATCTTTGCAAAAATTTGCTGCTCAATTTGGCTATGAACATAAAAACAGAAGCAATCCCTTCTCCAGCATAAAGAAGCATGCCAACGAACTGTCCAAACTGCTGGACAGCATGTTTCCCAAGGACAAAAACGACAAAGAAAAATCATAAAAAGGAAGCCAAACAAATGAAAAATTCTCCGACAGAAGTGAAAAAGAAAGAAATGGAAGAGCGCAAACGTCAGGAAGAGCTGGAAAAACAAAAGCGTGACGAAACGTACCAGCTCCTTGGCGGTTCCCAGAATGACAGTGACGCAGACGACGATTCCTCATTAGAAGGAAATATCCAACAGCTGGAAAATTACAGCTATTTTAACGGCAACAAAATTCTCGAATCCTTAAAGCTTACCTCCAAAGACCGAAAAAATGGGGAAGCCATCTATCGACAGGGGAAAATGAATGTCACTGACATTTCCTGCGGTTACGACAGGATGAACGGTCAGCGCCTTGGCCAGGTAGAGGCAACTTTCCAGACCGGCAGAAATAATTTTGATGTCACACTCCTTTTTTCTCACGAAGAAGTAACTTACGCAAGATGCGGATGTCCGGAATGCAGCAGAAAATACTGGGGCTGGTACTCTGATAATTCCAGATGCCAGTATACCGCTGCTCTGGCTTTTTATGTTCGGGATTATGTAAGCCACAATAATTTTTCAGATGCCACAGACATGAACGGAGACTATCTGCTGAACTCCTATCGCAGAGGGCAGCTCAAAAATGGCCAGAAAGAAACACCGGCCCAGGTTTCTCCAAGCGTTTCCCTGATTCCAAGGCTGACTCAGAATGACAATAAACTTTCCGTTTCTTTTAAAGTGGGCACTTCCAAAATGTTCGTGGTAAAAAAACTGGATGACTTCTGCCGCCAGGTTCGCAACGGTGAGATCGTTCAGTATGGAACCAGCACCCAGATCAGCCACAAAACGCAGGATTTCACAGAGGAGAGCCGCAAATGGATCCGCTATATTGACCGGATCGTACGCGAGGAAGAGCAGTTCGTAGACAAAATCCAGAATTCCGGCATCTATTTGCCAAAGAAGTTTAATGTTGGCAATTCTCTGGATCTTTTTGGCTGGCGTCTGGACAGTTTTTACGACAATGTCGGCAGTGAGAAAATAGATTTTGAAGATAAAACTCCGGATGCAGCCCGTAAAAAAGCCCAGCTTCACTGCAAAACAGGGAATCCACGGATTTCCATACGGATTCTGGATGCCTCTAAGGATAAAAAGCAGTTTGACGGTGTCACAGTAAAGGGATACATCCCAGAGCTTTTTCAAGGTATGGACTCTTCATACTTTATCCAGGATGACAGCTTCTGCAAAACAGAACCGGCCTTTATGGAAAAGGTCCGTCCATTGACAGCGCTTTCCAGAAATGGAGAATTCCACTTCCAGATGGGGCGCAATACATTGTCCAATTTTTATCACAATGTGCTGCCTCAACTTCAGGAGGTGGCGGATATTACAGAGGAAAATCCGGAGAAATTCAGGCAGTACCTCACCCCTGAAGCGCACTTCGTATTTTATCTGGACATAGAAAATGATAACGTTATCTGCAAGGTAAGCGCCTTTTATGGAAAAAAGGAATTCTCTGTAGGAAAGCTTTTACTTCATGAGAACATCTCCCCTGACCAGCAGTTCCGAGATTTTCCTCTGGAAAACAGCATTCTGGATCAAACAATGGAATGGCTGCCTTACTATGATCCCGACTTTGACGTTCTTCACTGCAATCACGACGAAGAACTGAGCTATCAGATCATGGAATCCGGAACTGCCGCCCTCATGGAGCTTGGCGAAGTACGCTGCACCAACCGGTTCCGCAGCCGACATACCTTAAAGACTGTAAAGGTTTCCGTTGGGGTGTCCGTGTCCGGCGGACTCCTGGATCTGAATATTTCCACGGATGATATTTCTAGCCAGGAGCTTCTGGATATCCTGAAAAGCTATCAGCTGAAGAAAAAATATTACAAGCTGAAAAGCGGCGAATTTGTCAATCTCCAGGAGCAGAACCTGGAAATGCTGGCAGAACTGATGAAAACCCTTCATCTCACTCCGAAAGAATTTGTCAAAGGAAAAATGCACATTCCGGCATACCGCACCTTATATCTGGATCAGATGCTGGAGAGCAACGAAAACATATATGCCAACCGCGACCGTCATTTCCGTGAAATCGTAAAAGGCTTCAAAACCATTAACGATGCCGATTTTGAAGAGCCGGAAAGCCTTTCCAGGATCATGCGAAAATACCAGAAGAACGGTTATAAATGGCTGCGTACCCTGGAAGCATGGAAATTTGGCGGAATTCTCGCCGATGATATGGGACTTGGAAAAACCTTACAGGTAATCGCAGTTCTTCTCGCAGCAAAGCTTGAAGGCAAAACCGGCACATCTCTGGTAGTGGCTCCTGCTGCCCTTGTTTT
>CALCMD010000049.1 GCA_937965795.1 uncultured Lachnospiraceae bacterium
GATAGCGCTGCATATAGGCGCTGAGTCTCACTTCCAGGGGAACCTCATAAGAGTCCAGACCGTCACTGACCGTCACGGACGCCTCCATCCGGTAATCCATCGCTGCATTTCCAGGATTTGAAAGCCGAAAATGATAGCTGTTCTCCGTTCCGGGCGCGAACACTTTATTTCCATTTTTCCCCGCCGCGGTAACAATTCTCTCGCCGTTTTCGTAGGCGGTACGAAAGAGCTCTATTTTCGTTTTCGTATTCCACACACCCTGACTATCGCTTGCTTTAAAACCAGGATTCGCTCCCGCGGCAGGAGCCGCTGCCCTCTCCTCTGCGCTGCTGCTCCCATGACTGCCCGTTTCCATCGTATCCTCCTTCTTTGCATACGTCAGCACAATCTCCCTGTCCACTCTTTCCAATCCGCTAAAGGAAAGGAGACGCAGGCACAGCGCCAGTCCGGTCATGGAAACAGTCATCAAAAACACCAATAGAATCCTGCCTGTCCTGCTTCTCTTCTGCCCCATATTCCCACCGGAATCCCGCTTCTGATCCATCTTATCCCCTCCTTCATACGCAGCTCTTTCCTTTTCTATTTACAGAAACCTGCGCATACCGGCTTCTGCAAATAGAAAAGGAAATGGATTCAACCCTGCCACGCCAGGTCAAACCCCATTCTTTCTTTTAATATTTTCCTGTCAATCAATCTGAGTAACTGTGGCCGTAACTTCAAGTGCAACCGTAGACGCATTCCCTGCCGCTGCCTGATCGCCAAGCCAGGTATCTTTTTCGTCATTTCCATCCGTCTCAAACGGCCATGACCATGAAAGAGAAGGAACCTGTACCGTCGCACCGGAAAGATCGGTGTTTGGCGCGTAATTCTGGGTGTATCCGGCAACAGCCGTTTTTATGGCCTCTGCAAACGCATCCGCAGACGCATAGTCCAGACCTTTATAAGTAGTGTCGCCTACCTTGATTTCCAGCGGGCAGTAATAAGCATCCTCCTTATCCGTCCAGCCGCTGAAAGTAAGTCCGGTCACTTCATATTTCACCTGGACGGCAACTTCCGGCGTACCCGAAAGCGTAAAGCCGGCCATGTCTCCCTTTGTTCCTGGTGCGACCAGTTTGCTGTCGTCCGAAGATACAACAGATTTAGCGATGGTTCCGACCACTGTCGTATCATCCGTCACATATTCCTTTGCAAAAGCAGAACCATCCGCCGTAACTGTCACGCCAAATTTCGCAACCCTGGCAGTGTCAGAACCGCTGGCCGTAGTCACATACTTTGCATAAGTGCCGCTGATGACGCAAGTCGTAAGAAGTACTGCAACCAGAAGCCCGGAAGCAAATCTCATCATTCTATTCTTTTTCAAAATAAATTTCTCCTTTCTGTTCATCTTCCCGCCTTTCGGCAAAAATCTATCTTTACCCCGGAGCGTGGCTTCCGTGGGAAAATAGCGTCCTAATTCTTAAGCTCTTCTTTCTCCGCCTTTTCTTTGCGAAGCATCTCAAGCTCCGCAAGCAGGGCGTCCGTATCCTCTTTTTTACTCTTTTCGTAGCGTCTGCGCCGCAGAAGGTCATAGACTACCATGCACAGCAACGGCAGCCCCACACATACGACAAATCCCGGCGTTGACTGCATAAACATAGCAAGGTTCCCGGCTCCTCTGATTCTCGTTTGATAGATACCCACCAGATTTTCTGCCGGAACAGGCGTTTTGTCCTCCACGTTGTTGGCGTCACCTTTTGTGCGAAAGCTTAAACTGCCGTTTTCCTGCACGATTTCAACCACCCGGTGCGTCACTACGCTTAAGCCGTTTCCCTCAGGATCAAAAAAGGAAATCACATCTCCTGTTTTTACCTCTGACGGTTCTATGGTATGACAGATAATCATATCACCGCTGCTAATCTCAGGCTCCATTGAGCCAGTCAGAACAATCAGCGGACAGTAGCCGCCAAGCGTCGGCACTTCCTCCGTGTTTGTATAGCTTTTTATAATCAGTGTAAGATTGATAACCAGAATCGGAATCAAAATTACACACAATGCTGCGCCCAGCAGAGTTAATGCTTTCTTTTTATTTTCTGAACTCATCGTCCTTCCTCTCCTTACTTCTCACTTTGTTTCAGCTTGTAGACTTTTTGATACGTTTGTGTTATATTCTATTTGTAAACGAAGCAGGCAGTTTTTCGAATAAACCCCCGATCATTTTAACTGTTTCAAAAAGTCTACCTTCTGAAACAGTTTTTTATTTTTGCTTTACCCTCACCATCACATCCAAAACGAAATTTCCACTTTCGGTATAACACAACATGCCGCCGGCAAGTTTCTCTGCTGTCTCCTGCACTGCCGGAAGTCCAAAACCATGCTCCATACCGCCCTTTTCTGTTGGAGGGATTGTCCCTTTCTCCACATGCAGACCCTCACGGCAGCAGTTTTTAACACGAATGATCAGATAATCTTTTCTATATTTCATCTGTACGGAAATTTGCCGTTTTTCTTTCGGAAGTTCTTTTGTGGCATCATAGGCATTTTCAAGAGCATTCGACAATATCCGGCAAATTTCCATATAAGGCAGGCTCTCCTCTCCGATCTGAATATCCGGCCGGAACACAGCCCCAATCTTCTCAAATTTCCGACTAAAATACGAAACTGTCACATCTATGTATGGATTTGCACAATATTGCCCTGACAAAGCATCCATTTCCTCTTTCCAATGCTCCAAATACTCAGACGCCTCCTCATATTTTCCGGAACCAAGCAGCCCCGAAAGTACAACGGTATGGCCTTTCATATCATGCTTCATTTTTCGAACACGCTGCTGGCTTTCAAGCTGGTTTTCCAATGAATGATTCTGTTCCAGAAGAATACGTTCACTTTGCTGCTTCCGGTAAAACAAAATCTGATTGTAAAGTGCAAAAAATATAGTCGCATAATTAAACGCCATTAAGATCAGGATAAGCGCACATACCAGAACGTCTTCCGGACGTTTCACGATATTTACAGGATAATTGACCACTACCGTCAACAACACATAGTAAAGCGCCGTCATGCCTGCAAAAATCCCCCATCCCTTTTCTACAGAATCCTGAAGCTCCAGATAAGGTTTTCTCAAATACCGATACGCACTATATTCCAAAATCGGAAACGCCAGGAGCCTGCTAATGAACATCAAGATGAACTTTCCGCCTCCCAGATAATAATCTAAAAGATTCGTGACTGCCATCACCCAGAGGCTACAGGTATCTGCCAGGCAAAAGGTGAGCAAAAAACGAAATCTTTTCTTTTCTGACATCACATAAAAAAGCAAAAAGCTTGGAATGGCGCAGGTAAATAAAAACACTCTTCCTAAAAAATCCACGCCATGTACGACAAGAAGCACAGCATTAAGGCCCATCAAAAGACCCATCCCTGCTCCGGCCATCCATATCGTCTTTTTCTTTGTATAACGGGATTGGAACAGAATAAGAAAAAGAAAAATAACATGAAACATTCCCCAAAAAACAGATAAATCCCGAAGTATCGTCAACTGCACTACTCCACCTCCTCAAATAATATCTCCTGATACCTTCGCTTCACCTCTGCACAATATCGCCTGGAAACCGGAATCCGATGCCCGGAAATCATTATTTCATACGTATTAAAATGGTCCACCTGATACATATTGACAAGAAAGCTCTGGTGACACCGCAAGAACACATCCCCGCATAGCTGTGCGGCCAGTTCATTTAATTTCCCCCTGCATTCCTGCACGGTTCCATCCGTACAATAAATAAAAATCGTATGCTCCCTGCTGCTGATAAAAAGAATCTTTCCATAGGAAATCATTCCTGTCTGCCCGCGATATTGAAAACGGAGGCTCTGTTCTTTTCTTTTTGCAAGACTCTTTGATACTTTATCAACAAGCTGCTTTAGCTTCTCCTTCTGTACCGGTTTGAGAAGATATTGAATTGCATATATGTCATAAGCTTCGCGGTAAAAAGCGTCGCTATTCGAAATAAAACACAGGACTGCATCTGCATCGATTGCACGAAGTTTTTTTGCTAATTCTATTCCATCTGCGGAATCACCCATATAAATATCCAAAAAATACAAGTCATAAGACATATTTTTATCTTCTACATCTGCAAACAGACGATCCGTATCCACATAGATTCTGCAATCCTGTCCATACAAAAAATTTTTCAAATATAACGCATCCTCTATGCAGTCATCACAGATTGCTATTTTCATAAACCGTATTCCTTTCTATCTTCCTTCTTTCATATTATATCATAATTTTTTCATATCCCTTTATGTCAATTTTGCTCTCAAATATGCTAATTTTGTAATATCCACACTTATTTTAAAAACCGGCAGAAAAAGAAACGCCATTGAGTCTGAACCGCATGGGTTCAAATTTCAATGGCGTTTTACTTTTTATAAATTTGATCGTTGTAACCCAAAACTCCCCCCGATAAAATCGGGGGGAGTTTTCAAAACAACATCCTTTCAAAAGGAATAATGCCGGTGGTGGGACTCGAACCCACACACCCTTGCGGATAACAGATTTTGAGTCTGTCTCGTC
>CALCMD010000050.1 GCA_937965795.1 uncultured Lachnospiraceae bacterium
TGTGGTTAAAAAATGCCGTATTTATGCGGCATTAGGCGTTTCGCAAACGCCTAATTATAAACGATTGAAGGAGGTAATCCCGTAAGAGGATAGCATTACACTATTTTTTTCGATACCCAGAGAAAGAATTCTATGCTACAATGATATACGTAACATGAGAAGATAAAAAGTACATGAATAATGGGGCATCAGGTATGGCAGTATCTTATAAAAAGCTTTTCAAAATGCTTATAGATAGGGATAGTTGCAGTTGAATTCAAACACTGCGGCAATGTTCACAAATCAGCGGAAAGAATGGTATCAGCGATACTAATCGTGATACCATTGAGACCAATCGTGATACCATTCCTGATGCTAGTGATTTAAAGGCAAAATGAGTTCATAACTTTGTACAATGTGAAAAACAGGGATATTTCGGGGGCTGATGCGATTATGAAGATAAAAAGAAAGCCGATGCGATTACAGCACAGGATCCTGGTGACAAATATGTGCTTTTTTGTGCTGCCCTGCCTGATCTTGTGCGTGGGTATTATTTCGGTGATCAACACAGAGAGCAACAGGCGCTTAAATCAGTCCAGAATCGTGATCCTGAATCAGATCAATACCAGTATGGAGTATTATCTGAACAGCATTGTTATGTATTCGGAAAATTTTATGGGAAATTATGAGATAAACCGTCTGATCTCGAAAGAAAAATTTCAAAGCGAGTATGAGCGCGTAACAACCAGAAGAACAATAACCGAATTCATGCAGCAGAATAAATATTCCGGGACGAATAAAAAATGTGATTTGAAAATTCTCGGGGAAAACGGCGTCAATTATTCTATTTCTGAAAATGTAAACCAGATCGCAACCCGGTATCCGGATCTTGAAAAATTAAAAGAAGAGGAATGGTTTGCCGTGCTGGACGGAAAGAGCAGGATCCGCTATATTCCGACCTATCAGAGCGAGGAATTTCAGGCGCTGGGGGAAGACAGCGCTGTCAGAGCCATCCGTCTGATTAAAAATTTTAACAGCGGACGCTGCGTGGGGATTTTTGACGTAAATATTACGCATACGGATATCCTTAATATTTTTGCAGCAGGAATCGAGCAGGATAACCAGGAGGTTATGCTGATGGATGATACCGGGACTATTATTACGTCCACAAACCAGGAGATGATCGGGAGGAAGATCACCTCAGAGAATTACTTAGAGAAACTCACCGGGTACGACCATGGCTACTTTCAGGCGAAAGTGAATGGAAGCAACTCTCAGGTATATTTTGTGACCAGCCCATCCACACAGTGGAAAATCATCATGTACGAGAAAAGACAGGGGATGGTCTGGAGCACAAATCAGAGCTACGTGTGGATCATACTGGCACTGCTCGTTTTTTTCGCTTTGGAAATTATCATGTCTATCGTTGATTCCAGATATATCAGCCGGCCGGTACAGAAACTCAAACGTGATATGCGCAATGTCTATAAAGGGGATCTCAGCGTCCGCACGGAAGTGGAAAACATGGATGAGTTCGGTGAGCTCAGTCAGCAGTTTAATATGATGATCGAGAGAATCGAGCAGCTGATCGAGCAGCTGAAGGAAAAGGATGAGGAAAAGCGTGTCCTGGAGCTTCAGGCCCTGCAGGCGCAGATCAACCCGCATTTTCTCTATAATACACTGGCGTCCATACGTTTTCAGATGGAGATGGGAATGGAAGATAAGGCGGGCCAGTCATTAATGGCGCTGGTAAAGCTTCTGAGGAGAACATTTTCGGATTATCGCAAACTGATTCCGATTCGGGAAGAGCTGCAGGCGCTGGAGACATATCTTGTATTGATGGGAAACCGTTACCAGGATACCTTTGAATGGAAAATAGATGTGGATGAAGAGGTTATGGAGTGTCTGATCCCAAGGATTTCCATACAGCCACTTGTGGAAAATTCCATATCGCATGGGTTCAGCGAAAAGAAAGGGATGGGACATATCAGGATCGAGGGCCGGCGGCAGGAGCAGAACCTTGTGATCCGCGTATTGGATGACGGCGAGGGCGCAGATGTGGAAAAGATCAAACGGATTTTGGAGGAGCCTTCTGAAAGCAAGTGCAGGGAACAGGTGAGCAGCATCGGACTTAAAAATGTTCAGGAAAGACTTCAGCTGTTTTTTGGAGAGGAATACGGTCTGAGCGTCAGTCAGACGGAAGAAGGAGGCGTTTGCGTGGAATTATGTATGCCGGCGCAGAAAGAGCGGGAAGCTGAGGCAAGGGAAAGCCTGACGGGAGATGTAAGATGATAAGAATAATTATAGTTGACGATGAGAGTATTACCAGGCAGTGGATGAAAAAGAAAATAGAAAAACTGGGTTCGAACTATCTGGTTGCAGGGGAATTCGCCAATGGCCGCCAGGCGCTGGAGTATTGCAGAGAACATGAAGTGGATGTTATTTTCACTGATATCCGCATGTCCGGCATGGACGGTATGGAATTGCTGAAAAATATTCAGGAATTGGGGAAGTATCCCTATACGGTCATTCTCAGCGCATATGATGAGTTTCAGTATGCGCGGCAGGCGCTGAAGCTGGGCGTACATGAATTTGTGCTGAAACCGGAGATCACCGGGGAGGGAGTTGAGAAAATTCTTGAGGAGGCGCGGATCTATCTTTCCGGCCAGAGGAATGATAAGCGGGATGGGGAACAGACGGATAAAACTCTCAGATACCTGATCGAAGCGACAGATGGTGTATCGGAGGAGAAATTATGTGATATCATAAAAGAAAACCATATAGATCTGGATCCCCGTAATCTGGTCGTCATAAATATTTTTTTCGAGAAAACGGAAATTATGGAAAAAGCGGGAGAAATTTTTGAGCTGTATATGGAAGAAAAGCATCTTACCGGTTATGGCTTCCCGAACGCGCTGCAGGAGTATACGATCATCTATAATCACAGAAACGACTGGCTCCGGTCGGAGATTGCCGGG
>CALCMD010000051.1 GCA_937965795.1 uncultured Lachnospiraceae bacterium
CAGAATGTGGAGACAGCTATATATGAGGATCAGGCATATATAGAAAACACGTTTTGCAGCGGTTCTTTTTGTTTTGTTAATATTTTATAGCAAAACCTTATCACAAATTCACAAAAAGACTTGAAAAATTACGACAATTTTAGTAGAATGTATCCATAGACTTAAAGAACGAGTATTGGAGGACAAACGTATGAATGTTTACACAACCGACAGAATCAGAAATGTCGTGCTTCTTGGACACGGCGGCTCAGGAAAAACCAGCCTGACGGAAGCGATGGCTTACCTCGGAGGAATTACAAGCAGACTGGGAAGCGTGACAGAAGGCAATACAATCAGTGATTTTGATAAAGAAGAAACGAAACGGAAATTTTCAATCAGTACATCCGTCGTACCAATCAGTTGGGGTGAAGTGAAGGTTAATATTTTAGATACGCCGGGTTACTTTGACTTCGTGGGAGAAGCGGAAGAGGCGGCCGCTGCGGCAGATGCGGCAATTATTGTAGTATCAGGGAAGAATGGCGTGGAAGTCGGCACACAGAAAGCATGGGAGCTTTGTGAGAAATACAAGCTGCCGCGGATGTTTTTTATTACTAATATGGATGTGGATAATGCCAGCTTCCGTGTAATCGTAGAAAGACTGACAGAATTATATGGAAAGAAAATTGCGCCGATTCACTTCCCGATTCGTGAAAATGAGAAGTTTGTAGGATATGTGAATGTCGTGAAAAAGGCCGGAAGAAGATGGCTGGATCGTGGAAATAAAGAAGAATGTGAAATTCCAGCGTATTCGGAGGAGTATCTTGAAAAGTATAGAGAAAATTTGTTAGAGGCAGTAGCTGAGACGAGCGAAGATTTTATGGATCGCTATTTTGCAGGGGAGGAGTTTTCTGTACCTGAAATCATGATGGCTCTGACCGTAAATGTAGACGAATGTGAGATTGTCCCTGTAGCGATGGGGTCTCCGGTTCAGCTTCGGGGCGTGGCAAACCTGTTGGATGATATCGTGCAGTATTTCCCAAGCCCGAATAAGCGCAAAATTGCCGGAATCAGCACGAAAACGAATGAAATTTTTGAAGCGGATTATAATTTTGCAAAGGCGAAATCTGCACAGGTATTTAAAACGATCGTCGATCCGTTTATCGGCAAGTATTCGTTGATTAAGGTATGTTCCGGCGTTATTAAAAACGATGATGCTCTTTATAATATTGATAAAGATACCGAGCAGAAGATAAACAAGCTTTATGTTTTTGAGGGAAGCAAGCCCATTGAGGTGCCGGAGCTTCATGCCGGAGATATTGGCGCAATTGGAAAACTCGACAAGGCACGCACGGGCGACACACTGTCTACGAAAGCAAATCCAATCCGCTATGGCAGGATTGAAGTGTCTACGCCTTATACATATAAGCGTTACAAAGCAAAGAATAAAGGGGATGAGGATAAGATTTCCCAGGCGCTTTCCAAGATGATGCACGAAGATCTGACGATGCGGGTAATCAATGATTCAGAGAACCGCCAGACGCTGCTTTACGGAATGGGAGATCAGCATCTGGATATTATTCAGAGTAAGCTGCTTGGAAAATATAAGATTGAGATTGAGCTTAGCAAGCCGAAGGTAGCGTTCCGTGAGACGATCCGTAAAAGCTCCGATGTGGAAGCAAAATATAAAAAGCAGTCCGGTGGGCATGGACAGTACGGGCATGTGAAGATGCGCTTTGCGCCATCAGGAGATCTGGAAACTGCTTATGAGTTTGGGCAGGAGGTTGTCGGCGGCGCTGTTCCGAAGAATTATTTCCCGGCAGTAGAAAAGGGAATTCAGGATTCTGTTCAGAAGGGACCTCTGGCTGCTTATCCGGTGGTGGGCGTAAAGGCAACGCTTTACGATGGTTCCTATCATCCGGTGGATTCTTCTGAAATGGCATTTAAGACAGCGGCGGTGCAGGCATTTAAGAAAGGCTTTATGGAGGCAAGTCCTGTTCTGTTGGAGCCGATTTCATCTCTGAAGGTGACGGTGCCTGAGAAGTTTACCGGAGATGTTATGGGAGATTTGAACAAACGCCGTGGGCGCGTTCTGGGAATGAACCCGGATCATAAGGGAAATCAGATCATTGAGGCAGATATTCCAACAATGGAACTGTATGGCTACTCTACAGCGCTTCGTTCCATGACGGGAGGAAGCGGAGATTTCGCTTATGAGTTTGTGCGCTATGAGCAGGCGCCTTCTGATATTCAGGAGAGAGAAGTGGCTGCGAGAGCAAACAAGGTGAATGCAAACGAGGAATAAGGAATAAAAGTTCCCCCGGAGCTATGCTCCGGGGGATTGCATGAAAAGGTATTTTATTCAGAGACATCTTCTGTATCTGTATCATCCGGAATTTCATCCTCCAAATCCTCATCCTCCCAATCTTCATCCTCGCTATCGTAATATTCATCCTCGGAAACTTCCGTAACGTTTGCGTTTTCTACCAGAAATTCCTGAACTTTTTCGGTAAGAATAGAGTCCATGATTGCTTCTTTTGTCTCAGACTCTTCATATTCTTCTGCGGACGCATAGCCATAGATTTCGTAATTATCTTCCAGATACTGTTTATATTCCTCATCGGAAACTTTGATTTTTTCCTTTTCTGCGATGGTGGTGCAGAGCATTTTCTCATTCACCATCTCTTCGATGATAGCTTTCGTATCTTCTTCGTCCATTTCCATATCGGCCACGTCGATACCGAACATTTCCGCATACATCTGATTCATGGCGTCATATTCCTCTTTGCAGGAATCGTAGAGCTCCTGGGGATAACCATTGAAAGTCGAGTTTTCTGCCACCAGGGATAAAGCTTCTGTGCCGGCAGTCTGACGGTTATCTGCTTCGGTGGAGGTATAAAGTTCATTTTTTAAATACTCTTCATATTCGGCTGTTGTAGCGTAATCACTGATGCTGGCTACAAATTCATCATTATATTCCGGTATATTTTCTGTTGAAAGGCTGTTTATTTTTACGGTAAACACGGCCTCTTTTCCGGCAAGTTCTTCGTCATAGTCGTCGGAAAAAACAACTTTAACTTCTTTGGTTTCTCCGGCTTTGGTTCCTACAAGAGCGGATTCCAGATCTTCCATAAGATATCCGCTTCCAATTTCAAGATCAAAATCTTCCATAGAGCCGCCGTCAAATTCCGCGCCGTCTATCGTTCCGGTATAATCAATATTTACAATATCGCCTTCTTCGGCGGCACGGTCTGTGATAGGGGTGTAGGTAGCGTTATCTTCCAGAAGGGTTTCGATTTCATCATCAATCATGTCGTCCGTGATTTCGGTTTTAATGACTTTCAGATCGAGATTTTTATATTCACCTAATGTGAGATATTCTGAGTAAGTACCTTTGGAAGAACAGCCGGCCAGAAGGCCGATGGCGCATACGGATGTTGTAAGTAGCAGTAGTTTTCTTTTCATTTTAAAATCCCTTTCTTTTCGTGGTAATAATAATAACTTTACTATACCATAAAAATATGAAAAAAGTGTGTAATATTTCGTCTAAAAATCCCGTAAAAATATAAAACAGGTATAGATTCGCTCTGCTTTTTGCGCTGAAGATGGATCTGTCAATTGTAGTGTATGATCATTCATGCTATACTATGTATAATCAATGAAATCAGTTTCATATAAAAATCAGTTAGGTGGGGAAGATTATGACAATTTCAGAAATAGCGAAGCTGGCTGGTGTTTCCAAAGCGTGTGTTTCCCGGTACTTGAACCACGGATATGTCAGCGAGGAAAAAAAACAGCATATTCAAAAGATTATAGATGAAACAGGATATGTTCCATCTCGGCAGGCGCAAGTCTTACGGACCGGTAAAAGCCGGCAAATAGGGGTGATTTTACCAAAAATTAATTCAGAAAGCATCAGTGCAATGATCGCAGGTGTTTCTTCTGTACTGAACCGCAATGGCTTTGCCATGCTGCTTGCAAATACAGAGAATAATCTCGATAAGGAACTGGAGTATTTGGAACTGTTTCAGCAGGGGCAGGTAGAAGGTGTGATTTTTTTTGCTACCATGCAGAATCCAAAGCATCGGGCTTTGCTGAAAAATTATCCGGTTCCAATCGTGGCTCTGAGCCAGAAGCTGGATTATCTGTCCTGTGTATATCATAATGAAAGTGAAGCCGCACGGGATATTACCCGTGTTCTGCTTGAAAGCGGGAAAAAAAATCTGGGTTATATAGGCGTAACACAAAAGGATGCGGCGGTAGGCGCAGGGCGTCGGAGCGGATTTTTAACGGCGGTGCGGGAAGAACGGATGGAAATTCCAGAAGAGCATATGATTGTTACCGGTTTTAATCTCGAAGATGGCAATGCGGCGGCGCAGCAGTTGTTTGAACGTGCGCCGGAGACCAATGCGATCTTTTGTGCGACAGATACATTGGCAATCGGGGCGATGCAGTATATCAAAGGCATCGGAAAACGAATTCCGGAGGACGTCGGTATTGTCGGCATGGGACATTCCCGCATGACGGAAATTGTTTCCCCACGATTGACAACGGTACATTTGTTTTTTGAAACTGCTGGTGCAGAGGCGGCGCAGATGTTGTTGCAGATTCTCGACAGCGGTATGGATATGAAAAAACGTGTGGAGCTCGGATATGAAATGATTCTACAGGAGTCTGTGTGAAACGTGAAACAAATTAATGAAACTGATTTCATGCTGATTTTCAACAAAATATGGTAAAATCCACTGAATTTAGGCGAAATGCTGTAAAAAATAGAAAATTTTTGGTAAGTATTCCTCTTTATTTTTTGTATATATTTGATAAAATATGAAACATAAAAGAAATCGATTTCATAAAAAACAAAATAAAAGGGTACGGAGGAGTTTTATATGGATTACAGAAAGTCAGCAGCCGGAGTTCTGGAACAGATCGGCGGTAAAGACAATATTGTATCTGCTGCACATTGTGCCACTCGGCTGCGTCTGGTTATCGCAGACAACAGCAAGTGCAATAAGCAGGCATTAGAAGAGGTTGAAGGTGTAAAAGGTGTATTTGAAGCATCCGGTCAGTTACAGATTATTTTCGGCACTGGTGTTGTGAATAAAGTATATGATGAATTTATTGCCTTATCCGGCGCTTCTGCCGCATCGAAGGAAGATGTTAAGGCGGCTGCGGCACAAAAAGGGAATCCATTTCAGCGGTTTATTAAAACATTAGGTGATATTTTCGTTCCGATCATTCCGGCGATCGTAGCATCCGGCTTCCTGATGGGGATTATGGAATCCCTGACGTTTATGATTAACAACGGATATCTCAATATTTCCACAGACGGCGCATTGTATGTATTGGCAAACATGTTCTCCAATACCGCATATGTATTCCTGCCGGTACTGATCGGTTTCTCTGGAGCTAAGGTATTCGGCGGAAATCCATTCCTCGGCGGTATTATCGGTATGATTATGGTGCATCCGGACTTGCAGAATGCGTGGACGATGACCGGCGGCATTGACAGATATCTCGACGTCTTTGGCCTGTGGCAGATTCCGATGGTTGGCTATCAGGGACATGTGATCTCGGTTATCATCGCTGTATTTGTGATGTGTCAGATTGAAAAATTCCTGCATAAGCGGGTTCCGGCTATGTTTGACCTGTTTGTTACCCCGCTGTGTTCGGTATTTATTACTGGTTTTTTGACACTGACCGTCATTGGGCCTGTGTTCAATATGGTTGAAACCAATATTATTTCCGGTATTCAGGTATTGCTTTCTATTCCGTTCGGTATTGGTTCTTTGATTATGGGGGCGTTATACGCACCGACGGTTATTACGGGTATTCATCATATGTATTCCATCATTGATCTGGGTCAGATTCAGAAATATGGTTATACCTATTGGCTGCCGCTGGCATCTGCCGCCAACATTGCACAGGGCGCTGCGGCACTGGCAGTTGCACTTAAGACTCGTGATCAGAAGCTCAAGTCTATGGCATTGCCGTCTTCTTTGTCTGCTTTCATGGGTATTACAGAACCGGCAATCTTTGGCGTCAACGTTCGTTTCTTCCGTCCGTTTATCTGTGCATGTATTGGAGGCGGCGTTGGCGCAATGTTCGCTTCTGTTACCCATCTGGGTGCAAGCGGTACAGGTGTAACTGGTATTTTTGGTTTGCTGCTGTGTCTGGGCAGCCCGGTTAAGTATATTTTGATGTTCCTGATTGCAGCGGGCGTATCTTTTGTACTGACCTGGCTGTTTGGTTATAAAGATGAGCCGAAAACTGCAAACAATGTATCGAAAAAGGATTCCGTGGAAAGAGTAACCGCAGCAAATGGTAATCTGAGTGTTCAGGCTCCGCTGACTGGCAGGGCTGTTACACTGGCGGAGACTGGAGACGAGACTTTTGCAGCAGAGATTTTGGGGAAAGGTTATGCCATTGAACCGACAGAAGGTAAGGCAGTTGCTCCTTGCGCAGGTACTGTATCCACATTGATGGGCCACGCCGTTGGCCTGAAATGTGACAATGGTTTGGAAATCCTGATTCACATTGGGATTGATACGGTGCGGCTTAATGGTAAATATTATCAGCCACATGTAACGGAAGGGCAGTATGTACAGGCGGGTGACCTGCTGATGGAATTTGATATTGCAGCAATCAACCAGGCTGGTTATAAGACTGTGACTCCGGTTATCGTTACCAATTCTGAGGATTATACCGATGTTTCCGGTAAACTGGGCAATATCAAGGCAAATGATACGTTTATTGCCGTAACAAAGTAGAGGAGTTTCAGCATGAATGTATTGAATCGAGATTTAAACCGTCTGGTCCGGCATTTTGAACAGGAGGATCAGGCAAAAGTAGCAGCAGACCCGCGCCGCCTGCATTTTCATCTGATGCCGCCGGTTGGTTGGATGAATGATCCCAATGGATTATGCTGGTATCAGGGAAACTATCATGTGTTTTATCAGTACAGTCCGTTTGATGCCAACCGGGGCGTGATATTCTGGGGGCATTGGACCAGTCCTGATTTGCTGCATTGGATGCAGCAGCCGGTTTTCCTGTGTCCGGACCAGCCCTGGAATTTACACGGTGTATATTCCGGCTCTGCACTGGTAGAAGAGAATGCTTTGTACCTATATTATACCGGCAGCGTCAAACTTGCAGGCGATTATGATTTTATCAATAATGGCCGTGCTTCTTCCACTGCATTGGCAATTAGTAAAGATGGTATTCATGTAGACAGCAACCAGGTGCTGCTGGAAAATAAGGATTATCCCGGTCATCTCAGTTGTCATGTCCGTGATCCGAAGGTTTGGAAGCAGGATGGACGTTATTACATGGTTTTGGGCGCCAGAACGAAAGACAGTGTCGGTGAAGTGTTGGTATATGAATCCGAAGATAAGCTGCATTGGAAGTATATCAATACCATTCAAACGCCGGAACCGTTTGGTTATATGTGGGAATGTCCAGATCTGTTCTGCGTGGATGGACAATATATTTTATCCCTGTCTCCGCAAGGCGTTACCCGACAGGGAAATCATTTCCAGAATGTGTACTCGTGCGGTTATTTTCCATTGGATGGCGATTTTCGTGGTGTATGTACATTGGGAGAATATATGGAAGCGGATATTGGTTTTGATTACTATGCGCCACAGACCTTTGAAGCACCGGACGGACGCAGAATTGTCATCGGCTGGATGGGTATGCCGGATGCGGATTATACCAATCCGACAGCGAAAGAATCCGGATGGCAGCATGCCATGAGTGTGCCGAGAGAACTGCATTGGAATGGCGAACGCATAACTGCTGTACCGGTAAAAGAGCTGGAACAACTGCATAGGAACCATCGCACGGTTTCTTTCAATGGAACGCTCAGAGAAATATTGGCAGAAGGAGCAGATATTCAGATTCGCAATGACAGCCTTCATCTGCATGTGAAGTTAGGGGATGGAGCAGTGATTGAATATGGCGACGGACTGCTGACTTTAACGCTGACAGAGACAAGTGGCTGTGGACGTACCCGGCGTGTGGCAGAGGTTGGCAAGCTGCGTAATTTGCGCATTCTGAAGGATACCTCGTCCTTAGAATTATTCCTCAATGATGGAGAACAGGTGATGAGCACCCGTTATTATCCGCAGCAGGCAGATACGCTGTTGCTTAGCGGACGGGGGAAAGCAGAAATTTATGACATGGAAGCAATGGAATTTACTTATTTTATGGAATAAAGGAGCGGATTTTTATGAGACGAGTTGCAGCGATTGGTGAACTGTTAATTGATTTTGTACCACAGCAGAAAGGCTGTGCCCTCCGTGAAGTAACGCATTTTGAACGTGTTGCAGGCGGCGCGCCGGCAAATGTTGTCACAGCGGTCAGCAGATTGGGCGGCAGCGGCGTCATGATTTCCCAGGTTGGGGAGGATGCCTTTGGCGAACATATGATTGATGTCCTGTGCGTCAATGGTGTAGATACACGCTTTGTTTTTCGGACGAAGCGTGCGAATACCGGTTTAGCATTCGTTTCTTTGGATGCCGCTGGCAACCGTGAATTTTCCTTTTTCCGCAATCCGAGTGCGGATCTGTTCCTGTCTCCGGAACAGATTACACCGGAAATGATGGAAGATTGCAGTATATTGCATTTCTGCTCGGTAGATTTGGTGGACTGGCCGGTCAGGGAAGCACATCGCCGTGCGATTGAACTGGCAAAACAGAAAAAAATGCTGATTAGCTTTGATCCGAATGTTCGTCTGCCGCTGTGGGATTCTCCGGCAAAATGTCAGGAAGCCATTCGCGAATTTCTGCCGTATGCCAATATTGTGAAGCTTTCCGATGATGAATTGGAATTTGTCACAGGCTGTGGCAATGAACAGCAAGCTGCGAAGAAGTTGTTTGAAGGCGAATGCCGGATGCTGCTGGTTACTAAGGGCGGCGATGGCTCTGCTGTTTACACCCGAAATGCACAGGCACAGTATGGTGTGGTCGAAGGTTCGGTTGTCGATACGACGGGTGCAGGCGATTCCTTTGCCGGTTCGTTCTTGTTCCAACTGGTGCGTGATAAAGTTGAGCTGGAGGATATGGATACATTGACAGCAGAAACACTGACGAAGTACCTAAAATTTTCCGCAAGATATGCAGCAATGACTGTTTCACGTAAAGGAGCTGTTATGGCATCTATGGAAGAATTTCGGCGCACTTATCCTGTGGACTGAAAATATGAAAAGCGTGTGTAATATTTCGTCTAAAAATCCCGTAAAAATATAAAACAGGTATGGAAAAACGAAAAAAGGTATGCTATAATACAAAAAGTTCAATTATAATAAGGAGGCTAAGTCATGAAGCACATTAAAACTTTGAATACACAGAGTTTACAGAAAACCGTGAAAAAAGGCGGTTGTGGTGAGTGTCAGACATCCTGCCAGTCGGCGTGTAAGACATCCTGTACCGTAGGAAATCAGAGCTGCGAAAATAATAAATAAGATGAAAAATTCGGTAAGCAGCGGACACTGTTCGCTGCTTATTAGTTCGCATAGCATTGAGACAAAATGCAGAAAAACTGCCAGAGGCGGATTTTCGCGTAGAAAGGGGATTTGATGTGATCCATCAATACAAGAACAACGGCTATAACATCGTTATGGACATCAACAGCGGAGCCGTACATATCGTTGACGATGTGGTTTATGATGTTCTTCCATTTCTGGATGAGAAGAAGAGCGAAAAAGAGATTTTTCAGGCATTGGATGGAAAGTATTCGCAGGAGAGCCTGCGGGAAGCTTTTTTGGAATGCCAGGAGCTCAAAGAAGCAGGCGTCCTGTTTACAGAGGATGTTTACGAGAGTGCGATCGAGCATTTTTCACACAGACCTACAGTAGTAAAGGCGCTTTGCCTTCATGTCGCTCATGACTGTAACCTTGCCTGCCGCTATTGCTTTGCGGAAGAAGGGGAATATCACGGCAGAAGAGCACTGATGAGTTTCGAGGTCGGAAAACAGGCGCTGGATTTTCTGATTGAAAATTCTGGAAACAGACGAAATCTGGAAGTGGATTTTTTCGGCGGCGAGCCGCTGATGAACTGGCAGGTGGTAAAAGACCTGGTGAAGTACGGCAGGGAGCAGGAGAAGAAACATAATAAGAATTTTCGATTTACCCTGACGACGAATGGCGTTCTGTTAAATGATGAAGTCATGGAGTTCTGCAATCAGGAGATGGCGAATGTAGTGCTCAGTGTTGACGGCAGGAAAGAAGTGCATGATTTTATGCGCCCGTTCCGCAAGGGAAAGGGAAGCTATGACCTGATCATACCGAAATTTCAGAAATTCGCCGAGAGCAGAAATCAGGACAGGTATTATGTGCGGGGAACCTTTACCAGACACAATCTGGATTTTGGAGAGGATGTGCTGCATCTGGCGGACCTGGGATTTAAACAGATTTCCGTGGAACCGGTCGTAGCTCTGCCGGAAGAGGAATATGCGCTGCGCGAAGAGGATATTCCAAAGATCTGCGGGGAATATGACCGACTTGCGAAAGAAATGATAAAAAGGCATAAAGAAGGAAAGGAATTCAATTTCTTCCACTTTATGATAGATCTGACCGGAGGTCCGTGTGTCTACAAGCGCTTGTCAGGCTGTGGTTCGGGCACGGAATATCTGGCGGTGAGCCCGTGGGGAGATTTATATCCCTGCCATCAGTTTGTCGGAGAAGAACAGTTCCTGATGGGAAATGTTTTTGACGGACTGAAAGCACAGGAGCTTCAGGAGGAATTTAAGGGCTGCAACGTCTATGCAAAGGAAAAATGCAGAAACTGTTTTGCAAAGTTCTATTGCAGCGGCGGGTGTGCGGCAAACGCATATAAATTCCACGGCTCCATCAATGACGCATATGATATCGGCTGCGAGCTGCAGAGAAAGAGGGTTGAATGTGCGATTATGATAAAAGCCGCGTTAGCGGATCAAGAGGAAAAGGAGAATTAATCAATGAAGAAAAACAGAGCAATTGCGGTTGTCGTAATTATGGCCTTGTTCCTGGGGCTGCTTACGTTTACCGCAGCAGTAGGTTTTGGACCGACAGGAACGGGAGCGGCCAGAAACATCATCACGGGTCTTGACCTGGCAGGCGGTGTAAGTATCACTTATCAGACAGTGGGCGACGAGGCGCCGTCCGCAGAGGATATGTCTGATACGATTTACAAATTACAGCAGCGTGTACAGCAGTACAGCACAGAGGCTCAGGTATATCAGGAAGGTGATAACCGAATCAACATCGAGATTCCGGGCGTGACAGATGCAAATAAGATTCTGGAAGAGCTTGGTAAACCGGGGTCTTTGCAGTTTACTTTGCAGGATGGCTCAGAAGTTCTGACAGGTACGGATGTGGAACTGGCAGAGGCGAAGGTCAGCCAGGATAATCTGAAAAACAGAGAGTATGTGGTGGAACTGGTTCTGACAAGCGAAGGAGCTTCCAAATTTGCGACTGCTACCAGTGAGAACATTGGAAATCCGATCTACATTATCTATGATGGAAATGTAATCAGCGCACCGACTGTTCAGACAGCGATCACGGGCGGAACGGCACAGATTACAGGTATGGCAAATCAGGAAGAGGCAGAAAGGCTGGCGTCCTCCATCCGTATCGGTTCTCTTTCCCTGGAGCTCGAAGAGCTGCGTTCCAACGTTGTAGGCGCACAGCTTGGAGAGAAGGCGATTTCTACCAGCCTGATCGCAGGTGCGATCGGACTTGCGATTGTCATTTTATTTATGGCGGTTGTATATCTGGTTCCCGGTATCGTGGCAGGTATTTCCCTTTTGATCTATACCGCACTGATGCTGGTAATGCTGAATGCGTTTGATATTACATTAACTCTTCCGGGTATTGCAGGTATCATTCTTTCCATCGGTATGGCGGTGGACGCCAACGTTATTATTTATGCGCGTATCCGTGAGGAGATTGCAATCGGAAAGAGTGTGCAGGGGGCTATCCAGACCGGATTTAAAAAGGCTCTGTCCGCTATCGTGGACGGCAATATCACAACCCTGTTTGCGGCGCTGGTGCTTGGCATGATGGGAACCGGAAGCGTAAAGGGATTTGCACAGACTCTGGCGATGGGTATTATCTTATCCATGTTCACAGCGCTGGTAATTTCCAGACTTCTGGTAAATGCGTTCTATGCGCTTGGTGTGAAAGATGAGAAGTATTATGGAAGGCAGAAAGAGAGAAAAACCATTAATTTCCTGGGCAAGAAAAATCTGTGTTTTATCATATCGCTTGTTCTGATTCTTGCAGGACCGGTTGCGATGGGAATTTTCAGCAGCTCTGAAGGAAAAGCTCTGAATTACAGCCTTGAATTCATGGGCGGTACTTCTACCAATGTTACTTTTAACGAAGATTTCAGTATTGAAGATATTGATGCGAAGGTGAAGCCTGTTGTGCAGGGAGTTACAGGAGACGCTGATATCCAGACGCAGAAGGTTGCCGGAACGAAGGAAGTTATTATTAAGACAAGAGAGTTGTCCCTGGATGAAAGACAGTCTCTGAACGAAGCCCTGAAAGAAAATTTTGATGTGGACGAGTCTTTGATTACAGCAGAAAGTATTTCTTCTACTGTCAGCAATGAGATGAGAAGTGATGCGGTCATTGCGGTGGTCGTGGCTACCATCTTTATGCTGATTTACATCTGGTTCCGGTTTAAGGATATCCGGTTTGCGACAAGCGCGGTATTGGCTCTGGTTCACGATGTACTGGTGGTACTGGCGTTCTATGCGATTTCCCGTATTTCCATTGGCAATACATTTATCGCATGTATGCTGACTATCGTAGGTTATTCCATCAATGCGACGATTGTCATTTTTGACCGTATCCGTGAGAATCTGAAAGGAATGTCGAAAAAAGAGGATTTGGCAGAGGTGGTCAATAGAAGTATCACGCAGACTTTGACAAGAAGTATTTATACATCTTTTACGACCTTTATTATGATTGCAATGCTGTTCATTCTGGGTGTTCCTTCGATTCGTGAATTTGCACTTCCGCTGATTGTAGGTGTGGTTTGCGGAGGATATTCTTCCGTATGTATCACAGGAGCTTTGTGGTATGTGATGAAAACGAAATTAGGAAAGAAAAAAGCATAAATTTAAAAAAAATTTGAAAGAGCTGAGATTGTTGCAAAGAGTACAGCAGTTTTGGCTCTTTCTGCTATAGGAGAGAAAATTTGGAAAAATGGTTTGTATCTGCGAAGCGGGCAGATTTTCAGGCGATTGGAAGGAAGTTTGGCATAGATCCGGTGACAGCGAGGATTATCCGTAATCGGGATGTAGTGGGAGAAGATGCGATTGAGAAGTATCTGCATGGAAGCCGAAAGGATTTCCATGATCCCCATTTATTGAAAGATTGCCAAAAGGCCGCAGAAATTTTAAAGGGAAAAATCCGGGGACAGAAAAAAATCCGGGTAATCGGTGACTATGATATTGATGGAGTCAATGCTTCTTACATATTATATAAAGGATTACAACGCTGCGGCGCATGGGTGGACGTGGAAATTCCCGACCGGATGCGAGATGGTTATGGATTAAATGAGAATCTGATTCGCTATGCGTATGAGGAAGGGGTCGATACCATTCTGACCTGTGATAATGGTATTGCAGCAGCGGAGGAAATTGCCGGGGCGAAAAAGCTTGGCATGACCGTATTGATTACCGATCATCACGAATTGCAGGAAAGGCTTCCGGCAGCGGATGCGATTGTGAATCCAAAACAGCCGGACTGCCCATATCCATATAAATCTCTGTGCGGGGCGGCGGTGGCATATAAGCTCATCATCTGCCTTTATGAAATTTGTGAAATTCCGGTGGAGGAAGCAGACAGGTTTCTTGAATTTGCTGCGATGGCCACGGTGGGAGATGTGATGGATCTGACCGGGGAAAACAGGATTCTTGTAAAAGAAGGTTTGAAGATGATAAATCACACGAAAACTCCTGGTCTGAAAGCTCTGATTCGTGTAAATGGTTTGGAGGATACCAGGATTTCTTCTTATCATATCGGATTTGTTCTGGGTCCATGTATCAATGCGAGCGGAAGGCTGGATACGGCAAAGCGGGCGTTGAAGCTTCTTCTGGCAGAGACTTCTGCGGAGGCGGAAGAACTGGCTTATGAATTAAAGGAGCTGAATGATGAGCGGAAGGCCATGACGCTGGATGGGTTTGAGAAGGCTGTGCGGCTTATCGAAGGAAGCAGCCTGAAAGAAGATAAGATACTGGTTGTGTATCTTTCAGACTGCCATGAAAGTTTGGCGGGAATTATTGCAGGGCGCATACGGGAGAGGTATCATAAACCAGTTTTTGTCCTGACAGATGCCGCAGAGGGCTTAAAAGGTTCCGGACGTTCTATTGAAGCCTGCAATATGTTTGCGGAAATGTGCAAATGCGCGGATCTTTTTACAAAATTCGGAGGGCATCCGATGGCCGCCGGATTGTCTCTTCCAAAAGAAAACATGGAAGCCTTTCGCGAGCGGATCAATGCGGGTACGGCGCTTTCGCCGGATGATTTTATTCCTAAAATCACGATTGATGTACCGATGCCAATCGACTATATTACGGAGCGGCTGGTAGAGGAGCTGACGGTTCTGGAGCCGTTTGGGAAAGGAAATGCGAAACCGGTTTTTGCAGAGAAAAATTTAAATATATTAAGCGCCAGAATTCTTGGCAAGAATAGAAATGTAATAAAAATGCAGGCACTGAATCCTAAATGCATGGTAATGGACGCCATGTTTTTCGGAGATGTGGAAGAATTTCAGGCGTATATCAGAGCAAAATTCGGGCGTATGGAAGCGGAAAAACTGTTTCAGGGAAGAGAGAATGCAGTTA
This sequence comes from uncultured Lachnospiraceae bacterium, assembly GCA_937965795.1. Lineage (GTDB taxonomy): Bacteria > Bacillota > Clostridia > Lachnospirales > Lachnospiraceae > Hominisplanchenecus_A. The sequence continues at coordinate 14,812 of CALCMD010000051.1, forward strand.
CGCTGTCTGTTACGTATTATCCGGACATCAATGAGTTTCGTGGTGTCCGAACCATGCAAATCGTAATTCAAAATTATTGTTAAAGGGGGAACCTGTATATGAAAAAAGTGGGAAAAAAATTCATACTGATACTGGCGGCCATTATAATTGCAGCAGTATATTATTATGTGACGATTCCGGCCATAAATATTCATGCTTCCGGTTTCTGGGTATTTCTGATGCTGGTGGCGCTGGCAGGAACGGTGCTTTATGCAGTGCCGAGAGTCCGGACGCCGTCTGATGTAAAAGAAAACAAAGGGATAAAAGCAGGAATTTTTCTGCTTCTGGGAATCGGGGTCATTTACCTGATTGGCTCTGTTTTGTCCTCTCCGATTGTGAATGCGAACAAATATCAAAAGCTTATCACGGTAGAGAACAGGAAATTTACGGAGGATATCAAGGAAGCGGATTACCGCCAGATTCCTTTGCTGGACAGGGATTCTGCCACACTTCTGGGAAACAGGAAAATGGGAAGTATGGTGGATATGGTATCTCAGTTTGAGGTCAGTGATCTCTATACGCAGATCAATTACCAGGACACGCCGACCAGAGTAACGCCGCTGGTATATGCCAGTCTCATCAAGTGGTTTACGAATCAGAAAAACGGGATTCCGGCATATATAAAAATCGACATGGCGACGCAGGATACGGAGCTTGTAAAGCTTGAAAAGCCGATCCGCTATTCACAGTCCGAGCTTTTTAACAGGAATATTAACCGTCATCTGCGTTTCCGGTATCCGACTTATATTTTTGACGAGCTGAGTTTTGAAATTGATGATGAAGGGACGCCGTACTGGGTATGCCCGGTAAAGAAATTTAATATCGGGCTTTTCGGCGGCGTTACGATTGGAAGAGTGGTTCTGTGCAACGCCGTGACCGGGGAAACGACAGATTATGCGGTGGAGGACTGTCCGAACTGGGTGGATCATGTATTTGCCGCAGATCTGCTCACACAGCTTTATGATTATCACGGAACGCTCCAGAATGGATTTATTAACAGTGTTCTGGGACAGAAGGGCTGCCTGAAAACAACGGACGGATATAATTATCTGGCATTGGAGGATGATGTCTGGGTATATACCGGCATTACCTCGGTAAGCGGAGATGAATCGAATGTAGGATTTGTCCTGATGAACCAGCGGACGATGGAATGTCGTTATTATGAGATTGCAGGCGCGCAGGAATATTCCGCGATGGCTTCTGCGGAAGGGCAGGTTCAGAATCTGGGTTATCAGTCTACGTTCCCGCTTCTTTTGAACATTTCAGGAGAACCGACTTACTTTATGGCGTTAAAAGATGATGCAGGACTGGTGAAGAAATATGCGATGGTCAACATCAAGAAATATCAGAATGTGGCGATCGGTGATACAGTGGCAGAATGTGAGAAGGCGTATAACAGTCTTTTAAAAGCGAGCGGAATTCGAAATACGGAAGATATTCAGATGAAAAGCGTCAGTGGCAAAATCCGTAAAATCGCACAGGGAGTCGTGGATGGAAATTCCCATTATTATCTGATGCTGGAAGGAAAGGACGAGATTTTTGATGTGTCGGTGGTGGATTATATTGACATTATCCGCTATGAAGAAGGAGACCGGGTGACATTGGAATACCAGGAGGGAAGTCCGGCGAATATCGTCCTGGGCGTCAAAGAGTGAGCAGAACTTCCACTATTTCCACCGTCTGGCGAGCAGGCGGTGGAGGAGCAGAGACAGGATGCTGAAACATACGACCAGAAGCAGGATGGCTATGGCGCAGTGCAGGAAGAAAGCATCCGGCAGGATGGTGATGACCGGGTCTTCTGCCGGGTCAAAAAGCCAGTAATCATTCCGAAAGAAAATATGATGGAAGGTCACGAAAAAATTGTCCCAGTTCAGGGCAATGAAAAAGCCAAGAATGGCAGGAAGCAGGGGCGTGAGGATGCCCGCCAGCTTTAAGTAATCTGCATTTTTTGAGCGAAGCTTAAAAAATGTGCCGATACTTCCGGCAATCAAAGTGAGAATGCAGAGATACTGGACAATGACAAAAATATTTTTTACTTCTTCAAAATGGATTTTCCCGCTCTCGGACATGGCGAGGGTTGGAAAATCCAATTCTTTGTGTTCAAACATGGAATTATAGGAAATCAGCGTATCATAATTTGCGCGGATTTCCGCTTCTGGGATGCCGGAAGCTTCTTCGATGCCGAGGCTTTTGATGTCATGATAATACAGCGGACGGAAGTTTAGCACCAGAATTACAGAAAAACTGATAAAAAATAGCATGTAAATTATTGCCAGAGTGACATTGGATGCAGAAAAAATTTTTTTCATAAGCAAATCCTTTCTTTCAGTGTTGATATTTGAATTTTGAGAAGAGTGGTACTGATGGGGCTGGAGGCTGGAAGCGGGATATAAATTCTGGTTTGGCGGGGAGTCTGCGTTCATTTCGTACGCAGGTCGGGTGGAAACGTATCTCACGCAAACGGGGGCAGGGAATTCGGA
>CALCMD010000052.1 GCA_937965795.1 uncultured Lachnospiraceae bacterium
TATTATGTGATATAATAAGGATGGTGCTTTTTATTTGTTTGAAATAAACGATATATAGCCAGTTTATTTAGAAGCAGATATAGCAGGAAAAAACAGGCGGAGGGAGAAAATGCATGAAATGTTTTAGAGGAGGGTAGCCGGACAGAAGCAGGAGAAAATGAAATAACAAGAAGGAGGAAGAACATGAAGAAAAAAATGAAACGTATTCTGGCGGTAGTTGTTACCTTTGTCATGCTTCTGGGAAGCCTGCCGGTATATGCTGCCGGAGGAGATGCGGAGCGGACAGGGAATGATGAGAGCGCGTCGTTCTGGCTGCAGGAGTATGATCTGAATAGCGGGCTGGAGACCGACAAGGCATGGTATCCGGACGAAAGCGGGTTGATTGAAGTACCGCTTCTGGATCGGACAACGAAAAATAACAGCCCTCTTCAGAGCTATACGGAATACGGCATAGCTCTGAAGGACGTGAATGGACTGGATGCATATAACCTGTATCTGGATTTTAACGGCATCCGGGAAAACAGTGATTATGATTACAGCACAACGAACTATGGAACCTTTGGTATTTCCGCTGATTTGAAAGCCGCTCTGGACAGCGCGCTCAGTCAGCAGGGATCTGCAGAGTTCAAGATTGAGTATGAGGGCGCAACCTATACCGTACGCCTTTTGAACGAGCATGATCAGGGAGAACAGCCGGAAGAGCCAGATCAGACAGAGGCTGTACAGCATGTTATAGAGCTCATCAATGCCATCGGAGAGGTAACTAAGGAAAGCGACGATGCCATTAACGCAGCCCGGGAGGCCTATGACAGTCTGACATCAGAGGAGCAGGGACAGGTTTCCAATTACGATGTTCTGGAGGCGGCCGAAGAGGCATATAAAGCCCTGCTGGGCGGCGTGGTAGAGATTTATGACGAGAACGGGCTGCGGGAAATAGCGGCTGACGGAAATTACCGTCTTATGTCTGATATCGAACTGACGGCGCCGTGGACACCAGTCAGCGGCTTCGCCGGAACCCTGGACGGGAACGGCCATGTAATCAGCGGACTGCAAATTTCCGGGGCCGGTTTCTTCTTTTCCACGGAGAAAGGCGCCGTGATACAGAACCTGGGACTGGAAGGTACGGTAAATCATCCCGGCTACAGCCCGGCCGGCGCACTGGTGGGGCGGGCAAACGGCTCAACGACCATCACCGGCTGTTATACGAATGTGGCGGTAACGGCGGATTCCATGGAGCATGTGGGCGGAATCGTAGGTGAAGCCCGGGCAGCCTGCGTAATCGAAAACTGTTATTCTCTGGGAACATTGACAGGAGGAACCAGCTTTGCTTACGCGGGAGGAATTATCGGAAGAAACGGAAGCGCGGAAACGACGGTCAGCAACTGCTATACCACTGCGGCTAAAGCGGTGGGATATTCCGATGCCGCGCCGGGAAGCAATAACTACTGCGCGTCCGGAGACGATGCGTACGCGTCACAGATCCCGAAGGATATGGATGAATTTTTAAGCGCTCTGAATAACGGAGGAGACGCCTATAAAGCAGGAGATGCCGGCGGTCTCGGTTATCCGGTGCTGTCCTGGCAGGGTGCGGCAATTTCAGATGATGAAGCGGCGGCAGCGGCAGTGGAAGCGCTGATCGATGCCATCGGAGAGGTGACAGCGGAGAGCGGGGACGCCATCGATGCGGCCCGGAAAGCGTACGACGCCCTGACAGACGGGCAGAAGGCGCTGGTTTCAAATTATGAAACGCTGACCGCGGCGGAGGAGGCTTACGCAGCCCTGGACGAGGAACCCCAGTCTTCCGTGAAAGTATATTATGTACTGCCCGACGGCGATCCGCAGGAAGTCCAGGCGGGTGATACCGTCTATATCGCCCCGGAATATGCAAGCGGACAGGTACAGCTGTATTATGAGGGCGTGCCGGCGGAAGAGTCCAGTATGACCGGTATGCGCTTTGGAGACAGTAATTTCTACCGGGTGGGAAACAGCCTGTACTTTACGGATGCGGCGGTTTCCTCAAAAGTAGACGTCGTACATTACAACAGCAGCTATCAGGTCGATAAGGTGTATTTCAGCTTTGCGCTGATCCGGGAAGACCCGGATATTGCGAAGGATCCGTCTGTAACCTACCATCAGGACTCGGAAAACAGAAGCATTACGCTGGATAACGGGTACCGCTTTGCCATTCCTGTGGGAGATACCGGAAAATTCAGCTACCAGAACGTGGCAGACGCCAGTGAATGGGTTTCTTCCAATCCGGAGGTGGCAGAGGTACAGTCGGCTGGCACCCTGACAGCCGTGGGTGCGGGTGAAACGAAGGTTTCTCTGAATAACGCAGAAGGAGAGGCTATTTACAGTTATACCGTAGAAGTTGCGGACCTGAAAGTTTATTATGAGAACAGTGATACCGGTGAAAAGACGGAAATAGAGAATGGCTCCACATTCACCATCCCAACTTCCGGAAGCGGAAAGGTCGTGATGGAGGGCTATACGCCGGGAGCCGGAAAAATGACGATATGGGATGTGCTGGACGAGGAAAGCTGGAATAAAGGCGTGGGCGTAGGTACCTATACCGGAGATATAACTGTGACGTCGCCGGATACCGTAGAGGTCGCGTTAAAGGGCTCCAAGTCTCCCTATCTGACCGGTACCTATGATTTTATCCTGTTCCGTTTTAAGCTGCAGGCCGTCGCCTATGAGATAGAGGAGCTCCGGGTGAATATCAATGATGAGACTGTAGCTGACGGAGGCAAATGGACACTGGAAGGCAGCGCGTCCGTAGAACTTGCAATTTCCGGAAAATACCAGGGGACAGAAAAATTTGTCAGCCTTTCCAGAGCGGATTATGAGATCCAGGGCAATGACCGGATGGAGATTTCTGTCTACGACAGCGGTACGTATGTTGAATTTACCGAGCCCGGAGAAGGCGATCTGATAATAACATACGGCGAGGGGAAAACGCACACGATCCATATGGAATCTACATATGTCCCGATAGAAAGCATGAAGCTGGAGCTTCCGAAAACCTTCCCGCTGCACCGGCTGAATTATGCCCTTGGAAATGGCGATAACTATCAGGGACTTCAGCAGAATATACTGAATGCGGCCCTGACCGTCACTCCGGCAAATGCAAGCTATATCCATGACGTACAGTGGAGCAGCAGCGATGAAACAATAGGAGAGTGGTGGAATACTTTTGAGAATGGAATCATCGGCCATAATGCGGGAACGATAACGGTTACCGCATCCGTGCAGGATGGAGAGAATCCCGTTTCCGCAAGTGACGATGTGACTTTTTACTGGGAGCATCCCATTGAAAAACTGGAAGCCGGGGAAGACGAGCTGACGATCCAGGTAGGGGAGCAGGCATCCCTGCCCATCGTTTATACCCCGCAGCAGCCGTCCCAGGCCCTGATCACCTGGACCCAGGAGGGCGACGGAGAAGTAGAAGTGACCCGCGGGGTGAACAGCGAGTACGACTGGTTCTCCAATACCAACTATTATGTGACGGGCGTAAAGGAAGGAACCGTTACCATTACAGGAACCCCGGCTGCGGCTGCCGAGGGTACAAGCCCGTCCGTGACATTTACCATTCATGTGGGAAGCGGCGGAGAGAAACCGGTGCTTCCGGATACCACAGAGCTTGTAAGCACCTGGAAGGCGTCTATTCAGAAATATTATGAAGGTTCCGAACCGTCCTGGACATACGGGATGGAGTGGAACATCATCGCTCTGGAGCGTGCCGGTATCGACATGGGAGTGGATAAAGAGGCTTATCTTGCTTCTGTAAAGGAGGAGCTGGCAGACGAGTACGGTGATCTGACGGCTGACGGAAAGCCCACGGATCTGGAAAGAACAGCTCTGGCTATGTATGCCCTGGGACTCGACCCCAGAAACATTGAGATGGAGGACGGAAGTACAGTAGACCTGATCCAGTGGATACTGGACAGCGAGAGGATCAGCGAAGGCACCAATGAGGCGGCTTACGCATTGCTGGCGGTAGATGCAAATGCAGTAAATATTCCAGAGGGAAGCCGATGGAACCGGGATACGCTGATGGAGGAGCTTTTATCCTTCCAGGCAGATGACGGAAGCTTTGTGCTTTCCAAACCGGTGTCCGGAACAGGCTCCATAGATATGACGGCCATGTCCTTGCAGGCCCTGTCCAGATATACAGACCGGGAGGATGTGCAGGCGGCTGTCGATAAAGCGCTGGACTACCTGAAGCGCAATATTAACATGGGCGACTACGGTACGGTAGAATCCAACGACCAGGTAATCCTGACGCTGCTGATGCTGGGCATCGCCCCCTCGGATGATGACAGTGGATTTACGTCCTGGGGCGCGAATATTTTCACCGCGACAGATGAGTACAGAATCGAAAGCGGCGGTTTCGCCCATACGAAGGGCGGCGCCGTAAATGAAATGGCTACGCAGCAGACCCTTCTGGCCGTAGCGGCCTGGGAGAGATTCGCGGCAGGAGAAAACGATATCTATGATATGACCGACGTTATGGGCGGTGAAGAGCCGGAGGAAGCGCAGGCAGTTATAGATCTGATTGATCAGATCGGAACCGTGACCCTGGAGAACCGGGAGGCTATTGAAGCAGCCCGGAACGCATATGACGCGCTGACAGAGGAGCAGCAGAGCTATGTGACGAATTACAGCGTTCTGACAGCGGCGGAGGCGGAGCTGAAAGCCCTTGAAGAGCAGGCGGCGGCGGACGCCGTAACAGAGCAGATCAACAGCCTGCCGGCGGCAGACGCGCTGACACTTGAGGATAAAGCAGCAGTGGAGGCGGCGCGCGAGGCCTATGAAGCGCTGACGGATGCACAGAAACAGTATGTGACAGAAGAGACGGTGACAGCTCTGGAAGAGCTTGAAAACAGAATTCAGGAGCTGGAAGATGCGGAAGAGCCGGAACAGGCGTACGTGACAGTCGCCATAGAAAAATTCACCATCGGCCAGGGTTATCTCGTTGAGCCTGTCCTGGTGGAAATCACAGAAGGCGAATCCACGGCGCAGATCCTTGACAGGGTTTTGGGTGAAAACGGCCTTCGCTATGACAATACAGGAAGCGTAGACAGCAGCTTCTATCTTTCCTGGATTCTGGATGAGGCAGGAAGCCTGACGGCAGAGTTTCCGGAGATTTCCCTGAAGCACGCGGAAGAACAGGGCATTAAAATTACAAATCCCAGAAGAAGAGCCACGCTGGGTGAATTTGACTATACCAATCATCAGTCCGGCTGGATGTATACGCTGAACAATGATATGCCGAATGTGGGCATGAGTGATACGGAGCCGAAAGACGGAGATGTGATCCGGATCCGTTTTACGGCGATGAAAGGGGATCTCTGTTCCGGAAACGGTTACGTGGACGATCCGTTTGTACCGAATGTGAACGGCGACAGTATTACGAAGCTGCTGGCGGAATTTAACGGCAGAGAGGATAAAGAAGAGCTGCTGGAGTACGCAAATGTGCAGAAAGCCTACGAAGGCGCGGTAGCGGCCATCAGCGACATTACCTGCGAACAGACGGCTGTGGATGCGGCGGAGCAGGCCCTGAGGGATGCAATTGCAAATCCCTCCAATCCGGAAGAACCGCAGATACCGGAGGAAGCGCAGGCAGTTATCGATCTGATTGAAGAGATCGGAACCGTGACTCTGGATAGCCGGGAGGCTATTGAAGCAGCCCGGAACGCATATGACGCGCTGACAGAGGAGCAGCAGAGCTATGTGACGAATTACAGCGTTCTGACAGCGGCGGAGGCGGAGCTGAAAGCCCTTGAAGAGCAGGCGGCGGCGGACGCCGTAACAGAGCAGATCAACAGCCTGCCGGCGGCAGACGCGCTGACACTTGAGGATAAAGCAGCAGTGGAGGCGGCGCGCGAGGCCTATGAAGCGCTGACGGGAAACCAGAAAGCGCTGGTAACTGAAGAGACTGTACAGAAGCTTGCAAATCTGGAAGCAAAGATTGCTGAGCTGACGGATGATGCAGAGGCAGCTGCAGAGGTGGAGCAGGAAATTGTATCTCTTCCATCTGCAGAAGAGCTTACATTGGAAGATGCTCCGGCTGTAAAAACTGCGAATGCGCATTATGAAGCGCTGACGGATGAACAGAAATCCTTGATTTCTGCAGACATTGTAGAAAAGTTACAGAAGGCCGTGGAACAGATGGCAATACTTGAAGAGCAGGCGGCCGATCAGGCGGCGGCGGACGCCGTGACAGAGCAGATCAACAGCCTGCCGGCGGCAGACACGCTGACGCTTGCGGATAAAGCGGCAGTGGAGGCGGCCCGCGAGACCTATGAAGCGCTGACGGACGCGCAGAAGCAGTATGTAACTGAAGAAACGATGGCTGTCCTGGAAAAATGCGAGAACAGGATTCAGGAGCTGGAGAGTGCTGAGAATCCGGATGGGCCGGATGTAACGCCGACCCCGACTCCAGATGAAGAGGTGACACTGACATACCAGAATTATCCGATATCTGTGACCGGAAAGGGCCTGAGCGGCTGGAAACTGAGACTGGAAGCCCTGACAGCTTTTGACAGTGATGTAAAGCTGATGCAGAAGGAAATTACCTCGAAGGAAGCCCTGATTCGCCTGTACAGTGCGGCTCTCTATAAGGATGGACAGGAAGTTCAGCCGGAGGGAGAGATCACCCTGAATATCCAGGTGGGCGAAAAATACAACGGAAAGACTTTGAAGGTTCTGCATGTGGCAGATGGCAAAGTAGAAACGCTGACTGGGACAGTAACAGAAGGGGTTCTGAAAGTGACGGTGAGCACGCTGGGCAAGTTCGGCACAGTTGTGGACGCGTCTACAGTAAGCACTGGAGACACAGGAAACGGATCCGGCAGCGGTACAGGTTCTTCCACAGCTGGAGGCGCGGCGGGAACAGGAAGTGTCCAGACCGGTGATGAAACGGATCTGCTGCCGTATGTTTCGGCGCTGATTCTGGCGGTGGGCGCAGGCATTGTCCTCGCAGTGTTCAGCAGAAAAAGAAGCACGGCGGAAAAATAAAAAAACAGAAAAACAGTCAGAAGCCTCTGCCCGGATTCTGTCCGGGCGGGGGCTAAAAGGCTTTTACAGCAGGAGGTTGTAGATATGGCAGAAAACAGAGGACCGGCAGAATGGAGAGATAAGCTATGAAATATAAAGTATGCAGCATGCTGCTGGCGGCTGCCCTGGCTTTTCCCTGTGGCCGGTTTCCGCCAGGGCCGATGCTCTGGAGACCGGCGGGGACTTCCGGGAAGGAATCATTCCGGCCCGCGTATTTCAGAATCTCCGGTCAACGGGAGAAGAGGGTGTCCCAAAAGTCATGAAATGACTTGAGGGGTTGCCCTCTTGCTTTCCGTAAAAAAGTGTAAAAAAATAGAGAACGGTTACCACGCCGTTCTCCATTTCCACCTTATTATGTGATATAATAAGGTATGCCTACATTTAAAGATTATACTATGGATCAATTACAATTACCACTGTCTTTTGAAGATTTCATTCCTGAAAATCATCTTGTGCGGGTCGTAAATACAGTTGTGGAATGTTTGGATTTAAAACCACTCTACGACAGATACAAAGAAGGCGGATGCCCGGCGTATCACCCTAAGATGATGCTGAAAGTTATGATCTATTCATTCTCCCAGAAAACATACTCTTCTCGCCAGATAGCGAAATCTCTTCGGGAAAACATCAACTTTATGTGGATCGCAGGCGGAAACAAACCAGACTTTCGGACGATAAACCGCTTTCGCCTGGATATGAAGGATGTTATAGAAGATGTGTTCTATGAAGTCGTCAAACTTTTGATTGAAAAAAATACATAAAGTTGCAGAATTACTTTTTGGATGGTACGAAAATAGAAGCCAATGCCAATAAGTATACTTTTGTATGGAATAAAGCGGTAGGCAACTATGACCGCAAACTGGATGAAAAGATAAAGAACCACCTTCGTGAAATAGACCGCATTGTGGCAGAGGAAAATGAGATTTATTTAGAGGATGATTTGGAAGAAACGGGCGTAAACAGCCGCATTACGACAGGGCAGGTGGAAGGTGTTGTGAAAAGCATAGATAAAAAGCTTGCCAAAAATCCTATGGATAAAAAATTAAAGAAAAAAGCGAAGGAATTCAAAAAAGATATCCTTCCAAGAAAACAAAAATATGAAGAGGTCTTTGCTATATTTGAAGGACGCAACAGTTATTCCAAAACAGACCATGATGCCACCTTCATGCGTATGAAAGAGGACGCCATGCTTAACGGGCAGCTAAAACCGGGCTATAACGTACAAATCGGCACTGAAAACAGATATATTGTAGGCTTTACCATCCATCCAAATCCAACGGGCACCAAAACCATGATCCCCCACTTAAAACATTTAGAAAAAAGATTAGGGCGATTACCGGAAAACATCGTTGCAGATGCAGGCTATGGCAGCGAAGAGAATTATGAATATCTGGAAGAAAAGAATCTGGGCAGCTATGTGAAATATAACAAGTTTCATTGGGAAAAGAAAAAGAAAAACAGAGAGAATCCGTATCTGACAGATAACTTACCCTATATAGCGGAAACAGATCGCTTTGTCTGCCGCAACGGAAAGCAGTTGTTACATATTGGAAACCGGAAATATGTGACGGAAGCCGGGTATGAAACCAGAAGGGATTATTACCGATGCGAGGATTGTACTGGTTGTCCATATGCAACGGAATGCAAGAACACAGATAAAAATCGTACAATCATGGTATCCCACCGGCTAAATGAACTAAAAAGGAAAGCAAATGCAAACCTTTGCTCCAAAAGAGGACATAAGCTTCGTTCACAAAGAGTTGTGGAAGTGGAACAGGTCTTCGGCAGGATCAAAGGTTGTTGGTCATTCCGACGATTTCATTTACGTGGAGCAGACAAAGTTAAAATTGAATGGGGACTGTTGGCAATTGCCCATAATATCGCAAAAATGGCACTGGAAGGATAAGAAACCAGTGCCATTTTTAATGGAAATCGTTATTTTAAAGAAAGAGA
>CALCMD010000053.1 GCA_937965795.1 uncultured Lachnospiraceae bacterium
ATATAATATGTTCTATTTAAAATATAATACGCATTTCGCATATTGTCAACTATTATCTTCATTTTACGAATTTTGCAGATACCTTTTTCTATGTAACTTATAATTAAGTGAACTTAACAGTTTTGCAGCAAATAACTATGAAGGGGTAATATTATGACTTTTGGCCAAAGACTACTGAACTTATTATACGAACATGATCTTTCGCAAAAGCAGCTTGCTATTGAATTAAAGATTGCTCCCACCACGCTGAATGGATATATCAACAACCGCCGGGAGCCGGATTACAGAATTTTAAAACAGATTGCGAATTATTTTGGTGTTTCCACCGATTACTTATTAGGCAATGATACTCCTGCTCTCACCATAGACGCACCTTCTTCCCTGTCAAACCATGAGCTTCGGCTTCTTCATTATTACAGGGACTTAAATCCAGATCAGAAAGAAACCATTGATGAGCTTCTAAAACTGATGCAAAAGCAGAATATTGTCAAAGAATAGAATACCCTCCGGCTTTTGCCGGAGGGCATTTCTTTATTTCCTAAATAAATTTTGCAGTATTTAATTTGATACCAGGTCCCATTGTCGGAGCAATGGTGATGCTCTTTAAATACTGGCCTTTTAAGGTGCTTGGTCTTGCCTTTACGATCGCACCCATAAGCGTCTGGAAGTTGTCCGCTAACTGCTCCTCGGTGAAAGAAGCTTTTCCGATTGGCACGTGAATGATGTTTGTCTTATCCAATCGATACTCAATCTTACCGGCTTTGATATCCTGAACGGCCTTTGTCACGTCCATTGTAACGGTTCCTGCCTTCGGGTTTGGCATTAAGCCCTTCGGTCCAAGTACACGTCCCAGACGTCCGACAACGCCCATCATATCCGGTGTAGCTACCACTACATCGAACTCGAACCAGTTCTCGTTCTGGATCTTCGGAATCAGTTCCTCGCCGCCTACATACTCTGCGCCTGCTGCCAGGGCCTCGTCAGCCTTTGCATTCTTCGCGAATACCAGGACGCGAACCTTCTTACCTGTTCCGTGCGGAAGTACGACCGCACCACGGATCTGCTGGTCTGCGTGACGTCCGTCACAGCCTGTTCTGATGTGAGCTTCGATTGTTTCGTCAAATTTCGCTACTGCTGTTTTCTTTACTAAAGCAATAGCATCCGCTGTATCATAGAGCGCTGCACGGTCAACTGCCTTAGCAGCCTCTACATATTTTTTTCCTCTTTTCATATTAAATAACCTCCTGGTGGTGTTTGCGGGAATGACCCTCCCACTTTATCTCCGTTTACTACTCAACAACGATACCCATACTTCTTGCGGTACCTGCGATCATGCTCATAGCAGCCTCAAGACTTCCGGCATTCAGATCCGGCATCTTCATCTCTGCGATCTCTTTGATCTTGTCCTGAGAAATCGTAGCTACTTTTGTCTTGTTCGGAACGCCTGATCCTGATTTGATGTTGCAGGCTTTCTTTAACAAAACGGCTGCCGGCGGCGTCTTTGTAATGAAGCTGAAGCTTCTGTCTGCATAAACCGTGATAACGACCGGAATAATCAGGTCGCCCTTGTCGGCTGTCCTTGCATTGAACTCCTTCGTAAACTGAACGATATTCACACCATGCTGTCCAAGAGCCGGACCAACTGGTGGCGCTGGTGTCGCTTTACCAGCAGGAATCTGTAATTTAATATAACCTGTTACTTTTTTTGCCATTTTCGGCACCTCCTATGTGGTATTGTCGGGGGTTTTCCCTCCCACTGCCCGGTAAACCGCGAATTCGCTTACCGGAATTTTCCTTGTTCCATTACATCTTTTTAACTTCCGTGAATCCGATCTCGACCGGTGTCTCACGGCCAAACAGCTCAACATTGATCGTAACGATCTGCTTGCTGTCATTCATAGCACAAACGACGCCCACAGTGTCTTTCCAGACACCGCCGGTAATCATGACAGTGTCGCCTTCCTTGAAATCGATCTGCATTTCTGCATCCTGAATTCCAAGCGGCCTCATCTCTTCTTCGGTAAGTGGCACTGGCTTCGATCCAGGTCCAACAAATCCGGTAACACCTCTTGTATTTCTTACGACATACCAGGTGTCATCATTCATAATCATATTTAGAAGCACGTAGCCCGGAAACAGTTTTTTCTGCACCTGTTTCTTCACTCCGTTTTTCACTTCCAAGACCTCCTGCATCGGAACCCGGACCTCCAGAATCTGATCTTCCAGATGCCTGTTCTCGATGGTCTTTTCAATGTTGGCCTTCACCTTGTTCTCATACCCGGAATAGGTATGAACTACATACCAGTTTACTTCTGACATAAAATCACCCTTGCCCCTTACTTAACTATGAAATCTACACCATACTGTACCAGAAAATCCACAATCGTGATAATGACGCCAAGTACAACAGAAAGCACAACGACTGCCGCTGTCTGCTTGCCAAGTGATTTGTTGTCCGGCCAAACGATCTTGTTAAACTCTGCTTTCAGGCCGTCCGTCCAGCTTTTCTTAGGGGCTTTTTCTGTCTTTGCAGTTTCTCCCATCTCGTCACTTTCCTTTCTGACGACTTACTTCGTCTCCTTGTGCATTGTGTGTTTTCTACAGAACCTACAATATTTCTTAGTTTCCATTCTGTCCGGATGATTTTTCTTATCCTTCTTCGTGTTGTAATTACGCTGTTTACATTCCGTACATGCCAATGTGATTCTCGTGCGCACAACTTCCACCTCTCTCTCGTTGTATTTTGCCGACGGCCTGGCAGACCGTCGATTTTAGGCATAAAAAAAAGACCTACTTCCATTCGCCTGTTCAGTTTAACACAGGCATACATACGAAGTCAAGTCTTTTTTCCTGCCATTTTACTACTTCGCCCTGGCCGTCACATAACCATACAGCATTCGGTATACGATGTCGATATAATGCAGTCCGTCCAAAGTTCCATGTCCCTGGGGAACATCCAGCACATACTCCTTCTCGATCATCCAATGGTAGGTATCGATGTAACACATGCCAAACGCCTCTTTCATCCGTTCATTAAACGCTTCGATCGACGCATTGTCTCTTCCGCTGAATCCATTGATTCGAAGGAAGGTCTCCTCGACCGGATTCACGGACATAAAGTAAAACCTCGCCTTCGGGTATTTCTGCCGGAGTCCGTCATAAGCCAAAAGATAGGATTCTGCATTCGCCAGATCATTGACCCCAAGATTCAGAATCACGGCGGAATAAGGATTTTCCTTTAAAATCTTCTCAAGCTCTTTCTGTCCGCTCTCTGAAAACCAGCGGTAGCCCTGTCCCCAACTGGCGACATAGGTATCGCTGCTCTGTACGGCCCGCTGAAGCCCGACGGTGCGTGAGTCTCCCACGAAAATCCGCTTTGCCTTCCGGACATATCCTTTTTTTCCTACATAGTTATCACCGATCCAGGTGTTTTTTAACAGCACGCCTTTCTCGGAGAAATAATACTGCTTCTTTCCAATCCCATTCCATCCGGTAAGCATCGCTCCTGTCTTTTTTGAAAAATAATACCTTTCACCGTCTATCTGCTGCCATCCGGTGACAAGGCGCCCCTTCTCGTCCAGATAATAGGTATTCTTTTTATACTTCTTAAATCCGGTGATCCGATACCCCTGCTTATTCACAAAATAAATTCTGCCTTTTGCCGTCAGCCAGGTATTTTTCGCATATTTTTTCGTCGCTGTGTAACGGTAACGGCTCCCCTTTTTATTCTTTGCCCATTTTCCCGCCTGCTCCGGCTGTGCGGTCATTGTTTTTATCAAATTGAAACTGTCATTTCCCGCATACGCTTTTCCTCCCGGCAGGAAAAGAAAAAGCAGCAGCAAAACAATCCCCTTTTTCCAGTTCTTCATCCTAAATTCTCCCCGTCTACAGGCAGCGCTCTGCCTGATCTGTCTCGTATCACATCCAGAATCTCCGATTCTGGCATTTTTCAAATTATAAGCATATCCATTCGAAAAGTCAACACTCCTTCTCCCAAAAGGGAGAGGGTACGCACTCCCGTGTCTGTACCCTCTCCCCCTGCCTTTCCAGGCTTATTTTACTCTTCCTTTTTTGCTCATGCCTGCTTTTTTCAATTTCTTAAACAGCGCCGCTTTCTCTTTTTTACTCATCTTCTTTGCGCTTACGACCATCTTTGCGTAGGTCTTTTTCAATGCGCCGGATTTGATGGTCTTTAGAGCTTTTCCCTTTAACTGAATCATCTTCAGATTCTTACAGCCTCTAAACGCATCTTTTTCAATCGTGGTAACATTCTTTCCGAGGATTACCTTTTTCAGCTTCCTGTTATTTTTCATAACATTCTTTCCAACGCCTGTCACGGTGAACGTCACGCCATTTAATTTCACGGTCGCCGGGACATTGAGCTTTGACGCGTCCTTTTTCAGCACGCCCACGAGCTTCGCTGTCCGATTCTCTGAATTTACCACCTGATAGCGTCCGCTCTTTGTCTTTATAACAGCGCCTCTGTCAGGTACGTTCCCTTTCTTTTCCAGCGCTTTCTGGGCTGCCTCAAGGTTCTTCCGTGCCGCGTCAATCTCCGCCTGTGTGGCGTTTGGATTTGCCAGCGCCTTCTCTGCCGCTGCCAGCGCCGTGCGGAATTTGCTTACGCTGTCATCAGTATAATCCTTCACATTGATCTTCTTTGCCGCCTCTATGGCTGCACGAAGCGCGCTGCTGTCGGCCTTCCCCGGCCCTTCCGGTTTTACAGCCAGCTTACTTTCTGCCGCCTGCATGTCGGCCAGCGCTTTTGCCACGTCTTCCACGCTTGCATCCGCATGGTCCAAAACCGCCTTTGCCGCTTCTACCGCCGCACGGTATGCCGCCGCGCTTTCCTCCGTATAACCGCCAAGCTCCTTCTTCTCTGCCGCTTCTACCGCCGCCTGAAGCTGCGTCTTATCCGCTCTTACCCTGGCTGTATAGACTGCGTCTGCTTTCACGTTCTCCACCGTGAATGTTCTTTCTGCCGCGCACAGATTCCCCTCTGCGTCATACCAGCCGAGGAATTCATATCCTTCGGCTTCTGCCGCCGTCAGCGTAACGTTCCCGCCGTCAGCCGCCTTGATGAAGCCATTTGCCGTCTCTGTCTCTCCTGTGCTTGCTGAAACAGACGCTCCGTTTTTAATAGACGCCTGATACTGGATCGTATACGCCGTCTCTCCTGCCGGCAGGCTTGCGGAAAGTTTCGCGTCCGCAAAATCCACATGGTCGCTCCAGTTGTTCTGAAGCTTATCCGCTACCAGCTTCAGCTCGCTTACGCCTTCTACGGAAACGGACAAAAATTCCATCGGCGTATCAGCCGTCATCGTTCCGCTCTCGGCAAGCAGCGCGCCGTCTCCATAAATCCGGAAAACTGCGGACGGCTCGTCTCTTTTTGTAATCTCCTGATCAATTCCTACATACGTTGAAAAATTCGTAAAACCCAGGCCTGCAATGTTGTATACGATGGTACAGCTTGCATGACCGCCGATTCCCTTTTCAAAGACCTGATTCGTTCCATCTTCTTTGCGAAGGGTAATCTTGTTTCCGTCTGTCGTCCTGTCGTTGACTGCCTTTGCACCGTAATCGGTACTGGACTTACTGTCGTCATAGGACATATCGGACAGATAAGAAACCCTGCTTCCGGCAATGTCAAATACATAGACCTTATCCACTTTTCCGTTTGGCGACGTCACGCGGATATGTACCTTATTGTTTCCACCGTGCATCGGAAGCTGCGCCTCCAGGCTGTCCGTCCCCTTCGCAACGCTCGTTCCTTCTACAAGGACTTCGATTTGCGCGCCTTTTTCTTCGGATTCAAGCTTCAGAGAAACCGTGCTCTTCGTCGCCGTACCTGTATAGCTCTGCCCCTGGCCGTCAAACGGGCCGTCCAGCGAAAACCCTTCTCCCGGCTCCGCTTTCAGCAAAAGTGCATTATCTTCCGGCTTCGGCGACTCTGTCACGGTTATGGTAATCTCATTGGACTCGTATCTTTCTTCGCCCATCTGCACATACGCCTTTACCGTGGCAGTTCCCTGTTTCAGCCCTGTCGCCGTGCCGTCCTCTGCAATCTGAAGCACACTCTCGTCACTGCTCTCGTAAGATACATTTCTCACGGCCGGAAGTACGTTCGCATTGCCGTTTACGACTACATTTTCTTCTTCTCCGACGTGGACTTCTCCCGCATCCATATCAATTGTCGTTGCGTTCAGCTTCAACCCGCCATCGTAGAGATTCTGATCCAGAGTTACATTTTTACATCCTCTGAAAGAATACAGATTGGCTGACATCACCTTTCCGGTTCCATTCGGCGTCAGTTGAATCGTCTTTCCTTCCCGCAGTACATCGCTCGAAGCGCTTAAGGACAGGCTCAGCTCCGGCTCATAACGATAAATCCTGTTTCCCGTAAAGGTCAGATCCTTCGTGCTCTTTGCGTTCAGCACCTGGCCATTCTGCATAAAGAAGGTATTGTTTAAAATCTTAATGTTTTCATGTACCGTCTGCTCCGTAGAAACCGTGGGGTTGGTCGGCTCTATGAAAATAGCTGCCGCACTTGCCGTCGGTCGCAGGAACGTATTTCCTTCAATCGTCACATCCTTGCATGGCCCGGACTCATACCATCCCTGCGCATCATTGGAAATATAGATCGAAGCCATTCCCATGCCGTCAAATACATTGTCTTTAATTTCTACTTTCTTTCTGGTCGTTACCAGGATTCCTCTGGTCGGCACCTGTTTAAATACATTATTCTGAATCACTACGCTCGGCGTATAGGTAATATTCTCTACTACATGATTATTCGCGCTAATTTCTGACGGCATTGCCTTGTCCAGCGTAATAATGATGTCGGTCAGACTTCCCGTACCGCTTGTGGAGGCTCCGCTCTCACCTGTAGGTCCCTGAACGTCCACAACAGTAGCCACAGAATCCGCCACCGGAATCATATTGCCCTTTGTCATGAATTCCACCTGGTCGCCCACAAAGAAATTCGGGAATCCGGCGGTCTCACCGTGCATATAACGAACTTTAAATTTGGTATCCGAGATACGCTCTACCACCTGATTAAAGGTTCCGTGAATATTGATGGGGTCGTCATGCGGATTGGAGAATACGCAATTTTGCACCCGGATTTCTCCCTTACAACCGGACATCTGCACAAAATCTGCAAAGCCTGCCGTAGTTCTTCCGCTTCCTTCCGGCGTCTCGATATTTACGCCGTCCAGTGTGATATTCGTAGAATGCTGTCCCACGATTCCAAATCCATAGAGGAAATGCACATCCATATCTTTCAGGGTGATATTCTCACTCTTCCAGAAAAACATGCCCGCATGATCCCTGGTCGTATTACGCATCTGATAGGAACGCCCAGCCCTTATAGAGCTGTCCACGCTCCTGTAATTAAATTTCAGTCTGCGATTTCCCAGGTCTTCAATGCTGTTAAGGTTATTAAACAGTCTCGTGCCTGAGCGAACGGTAAGACCTGTCTCTGCATCATAAATCTGGTTTGCCGCATTTGCCAGGGCGTCTCTGGCCGTCCAGTAAGTGTTTCCTGTATATGGGCTGACGTCGCTCTTCCATGTGATCGATGTTCCGTTAATTTCATAATTATAGCATTCCGGCACATAAACCGTCGCTGAATTTCCATCCACGGACTCTACCGTAATATCAATAACGGAGGGAACCTGGAAGTCATATTCAAGGTTCTGGAATGTAATATTGGTGGAATCAATCGTTGCAAATGTAGTCATCGCCCCGTGAAACATGAACATGGAACCATTTCCTTCAATGGTAACATCGCTCATATCCTCCAGCAGAAATCCGATTTTTTTCATTTTATAGCTCTGGTTTGCCCCTACGGTATTGGAAATATAAAGCTCTTTCTCATATGCCTTATCCGGGTAGACCTGATACTCTCCTTTCGGGAAACTGATTACAACCGGACCGTCTACCTGCTTTGCGGCATTGATCGCCGCTTTGATGGCTTCCGCATTATCTGTTGCATTCGGGTCTGCACCGTAATCGGCTGCATTAATAACGGTCGCATTTTCCGTCTCTGCCGCTTTTGCCGCCGTCTGCGGCAGAAGCACAGACACTACCATGCAGAATGTCAATACTACCGATAGTATTTTTTTCTTGTTCATACGATTCTCCTTTTTTCCTTCCTTATGTTCTGTCTGATTTTCTGCATCTGCCGGCAGTTGCTTTCCTCCTTTCCCTCACATCCGCCTTCTCTTTTTCTATTTTTTGCACAGAAAAAGCATGTTGTCGTTTACATTATACCACAATTTTGCATAAAAGGCCATAAAAATCGTGTTCCTTTCCATCCTTTCCCACACAAAACATCATCTATTCTACGCGCTGTAGAAACTTACAGTTCTTTCAACGCTTCCACTGCTGCCTGCACCTTTTCTTCTGACGTGCGCCAGACCTCAAATTCACTGAAAGTGGGGAGCCCCATATTTACATCTTCTTTCCGGTAGCGCATCTGGCTGTCCAGCGTCATCTTGCCGGACATATGCCAGGCATGCGCTTTTACCTGCGGGTACAGCCTGCGTATCACTTCCGCGTCCACGCCGCTTCCCACCATGATTTCGATGTCATCGCCCGCCTTCTTTACCAGCTCCTCCAGAAGATTCCGCCCTGCCAGACACGTGTTTCCCTGTCCCGACGTCAGGATGGTATGGACGCCAAGCTCCTTCGCCTGGCGCATGGTCTTAAAAGGATCACGGCATACGTCAAAAGCCCGGTGCAGGGTCACGGACATTCCCTTCGCCTCTTCCATCAGGATACGCATCTGCTCCAGATTCAGCGTCCCATCCGGGCGCAGGATACCGATGACCACGCCGTCCGCCCCCAGCTTGCGAAACATTTTTACTTCTTCTTTTATGATGCCAAACTCATAGTCCGTGTAGCAAAAGTCTCCGAATCTCGGCCTGATTAATACGTGAATTTTTATCCCGCACTGTTTTCGCACCTCGTAAAAAAGCTGCGGGCCAGGCGTCGTCCCGCCGATGATCAGGTTTGCGCACATTTCCACACGGTTCGCGCCGCCCCGTTCGGCTGCCAGCGCCGATTCCACAGAATCTATACATGTTTCCAGAATAAAATCTTTCATGAAAATTCCTTCCTTTCCTCTTACTGTTTCATTCTCCAGCTTGCCAGATATTTATTTTTCAGCACGCCGCCAGACAGCTTTCCCCATCCGAGAGGGTAACCGCTGACACATACGAGCTGCCATCCTTTTTTCCGTTTTACAGGCACATCGTCCACGAGAATCGTTTCCCCTTTCAGATAGCGGATGACACGTTCGTCCATCGGATCAAAATCCAGAACCGAAGCGTACTCTTCTTTTTTTAACGCTGCGGCAAATGCCTGTCCCGGCTCAAACCGGTCTTTTTTCAATTCCCCCAGATACAGTCCGTTGCGCAGGAAAGTAAGCCCTTTTGGTTCGTCTGTAAACCCGGAGCGCCAGTACGCCTGCCCTTTCCGTACTTCCATCTGGTCTACCTGTATCCTTCCCGACACATCCTGAAAGAATTCTTCCAGAATCTTCCGCTCCGCCTTTGAAATCTTCACCCTCTCTTTTCGGTCTTTCGAAGGAAGCGCCTCCCCTTCCTTTTTTAAGAGCGCCAGAAAATGCCCTTCCCCGGCCATCTTATGCGGCCAGATACGGACGCATTTTTCCAGTTCGGGATTTCCATCCGCCAGCTCCGGACGGCCTTTGGAAAATCCTGTATATCCCTCGATGTTCTCCAGGCGCATGTCGCTTCTCTCCTTTAAAAGATAAGCGATAACCTGTTCATTTTCCTCCGGCGAGAAAGTACAGGTAGAGTAGAGAAGCATTCCTCCGGGACGCAGCATTCTGGCCGCCTGAAGGATAATGTCTTTTTGAATCTTTGCGCAGGCCAGAGGCTTTTGTGCGTCCCACGCCTTTGCCACATCCGGATCCTTGCGGAACATCCCCTCCCCGGAACAGGGAGCGTCCACCAGAATTTTATCAAAATATTCTTCAAATTCATCTGAAATATGCGAGGGAACTTCATTTAAAAGAAAGGAATTGGGGATTCCAAACACCTCGATATTTTTCAGAAGCGCCCTGGCTCTTGATGCGCTGACATCATTGGCCACTAAAAGTCCCTCTCCCAAAAGCCTCGCTCCCAGCTCCGTCGCTTTTCCGCCGGGCGCCGCGCACAAATCCAGCACCCGCTCACCCGGACTTACCGGAAGCCTTGACGCCGGAGTCATGGCGCTTGGTTCCTGTAAATAATACAGCCCCGCATAATAAAAGGGATGTCTGGACGGAAAATCCTGCTCCTCATAATAAAAACCGTTTTCCACCCAGGGGATTTCCGTCAAATGAAAAGGGGCAATTTTTTTAAATTCCGCCGGACTGATTTTTGCCGTATTGACACGCAATCCGAAATTTCTCGGCTCCTCATAGCTTTTCTGAAACTTTTCATACTCCGCTCCCAAAATCATTTTCATTTTTTCTGTAAATGCACTCGGTAAATTCATCTTCTTCTTTCCTTTACTGATTACTCCACGCTTTTTAAAGATTCTACCATGTCAATCCGCTTTAATTTAAAGTACATCACGAAATTTACGACCGCAGAAAATCCCACGGTAAACAAAATCGCCAGCAGAAAACTTGGAAGGTTAATATTTCGGCCAAACATACAGACATCCACCTCTACGGTCACGATGACAAACCGGTGCAGGATGGCTCCCATCCCACAGCCAAGCGCCGCTCCCAAAAGGGTGAGCAGAATATTTTCCCGGTAGACATAGGCCGCCACTTCTCCATCGTAAAATCCCAGAACCTTCAGTGTCGCCAGCTCCCTTTTCCGCTCGTTGATATTGATGTTATTCAGGTTATAAAGCACGACAAACGCCAGCATCCCGGCTGATACGATCAGCACGACAATGACAATGTCCAGGCTTCCCAGCATATCATCCAGCCTCTCCTGAAAGTTCGACGAGTAGGTAATCCCCAGCGCCGCGTCGCAGGTAAGCGCCCTTTTTCCAATTTCTTCTTTTTCCCTCTCATCCGCTTCTTTGGTATTATAAACCGCGCAGTTGTATTCCGGCCTGTTTCCCGTCAGCTTTTCATAAAGGTCCGGTGTCATATATGCGTAATGATACATATAATTTTCACAGACTGCCGTTACCTTCGTCTCATACCATATTCCTTTTTCAATTTCCAGGGAAATCGTGCCGCCTGCCGAGACTCCCAGCATCTTCGCCGTTTTCTCCGTCAATACGACTCCCTCTCCGGAAATTGCAAAACTCTCTTTTGTATTTCTGTCCTGCAAATGTACAAATTCCGGAAATTTCTCTTCGTTTTCCGGCGCCACCAGATAAAGCTCTCTGCTGTTCTCTCCGTTCTTTGCCGTCAGATTTTTCATATACCAGAAGTCATATGCCTGCACGCCCGGCTCTTTTTCAAAAAATTCCTTAAGCTCGGCCTGCCCCCCGTCATCCGCCTCCTCGTCCAGCAGAAGCATGGCGTCGTAGGTCTGAAGCTCTCCATACTGAAGCACCGCCACATCCATGATGGAATCCCGCAGCCCGTATCCCACTAAAAGCAGCGCCATACAGCCACCAATGCCAAAAATCGTCATGAAAAACCGCTTCTTATACCGAAACAGGTTTCGTATGGTAGACTTCCAGGTAAAATTCAGGTGCTTCCACACAATTGTGATGCGCTCCAGCAGCACTCTTTTTCCCTGCTTTGGCGCTGGCGGGCGCATCAGAACCGCCGGGGCGGCATACAGTTCCCGGTAACATGCAGACAGCGTCGCAAACAGGGTACAAAATACCGCCGCCAGCGAAGCAATCATGGCAAACAGAAGGTTATAGGGGATTCCTGGTATCGGTATGTAGTGGTACAGAATGCCATATGCGTGAATAATGATAAACGGCAAAATCTTTTCCCCCAACAGCACGCCAAAAATACTTCCGCCAATGGTGGCCGCCAGCGCATAGCCCAGATATTTGGCTGCAATGGAAAATTTTCCATACCCCAGCGCTTTCAGCGTCCCGATCTGTGTTCTCTGCTCCTCCACCATTCTGGTCATCGTTGTAAGGCTGATTAAAGCCGCCACCAGAAAGAACAGAACCGGAAATACCTCTCCGATGTTCCTCATGCGGTCAGCGTTTTCCCCAAAGCCTTTATAATCTGTCAGATCCTCTCTGTCGCTGATGTACCATTTTGGCGCCTTTAAGTCGTCAATCTTCTTCTGTGCATCCGCGATCTTCTCCTCTCCTTCGGCAATTTTTTCCGCCGCCTCCGTCCTGGCTTCCTCGTACTCTTTCTTTCCGTCCGAAAGCTCCTTCTCATGCCCGGCGATCTCTGCCTCCGCATCCAGGATTTCCTGCTCCCCGTCCGCGATTTTCTGCCATCCTTCCGAAATCTGTGTTTCCCCGGAACGAATCTGTTCCTGTGCGTCCGCAAGCTTCGTTTCCTGACTGGCAAGCTGTTTCCATGCGTCCTTGATCTGCCGCCCGCCGTCCGCAAGTTCTTTTTCTGCCTTTTCAAGCTTCGCTTCCTGCGTCTCAATCTGCTTTTTCGACCGGGAAAGCTCCTTTTCTCCTGCTCTGATCTGTTTCTCTCCCTCAGCAATCTGCGCTCCTGCCGCTTCCAGCTTTGCAAGCTGCGCCGCTGCCTCCTGCTGTTTTTGTGCCGCTTCCTCCGCCGTCAGAAGTCCCGCTTCCACCGCTGCCGAAATTTCCTGCGACGCTTTTTCTGCCTCCGCTTTCCCGGCCTCCTGCTGCTTTCTTCCCTCTTCCAGTTCAGCCTTTTTCTTCTTTAATTCTGTTTCGCTTTTCTCTACCTTTTTTCTGGCCTGGCGAAGCTGCTTTTTCCCGTTTGTAATTTCCTTCTGGGCGTCTTTTTTCTGTGCCTGAAAGCTCTTTTCCTTTGCGGTAAGCTCTTCCTTTGCATCCGCAAGCTTTCTCTGTCCGTCTGAAAGCTCCCTTTTCGCTTTTTCAAGCTCCGCCTGTTTTTCCTCTAACTCCGCCTTGCCGTCCGCCAGTTCTTTTTTTGCATCCGCCAGTTCCTTTCTGCCGTCTGACAGCTTCCGGTCCGCATCGTCAATCTCCGCTTTGGCGTCCGCCAGTTTCTGATCTGCTTCCGCTCTCTTCTCCGCCAGCTCCGTCCTGGCCTCTGAAAGCTTTTCGCCGGCTTCCCCTTTGATTTCCCCAAAACGGGCCTCGCACCTGGCGTCCTGTATCCCTTCTACCTCTTTTCGCGCCTGTTCCACCGTGTCCCGATAGGGATCCGTGTAAGCTGTCAGCTCCTTCGCGCCCTGAACGGACAGGTAGACCTGTGTATAAACGTCCAGATCGAAGTTTTCTTCCGTCACATAGGCAAACGCCGCGATCTCACCGCTTCCAAGCTGCGTACTGCCTCTCTCAAAGGAAATATAGACGGGGCTGCTGGCAAGCCCCGTGACAGTGTAAGTATGGGTTAGCAGAACAGGCTCCTCTTCCTCCTCCAGCTTTTCCTCCACTTCCAGAACATCTCCGGGCTGATAGCCGTTGCTCTTTGCATACCTGTCATCCAGCAGGCACTCCCCCGCCTTTTCCGGGAGTCGTCCTTCGGTCACACTCACCTGATTCAGAGTAGGCAGAAGCGATTCCATATGAAAAACTGCGTTTTCCCCCTCCTTTTTCAGCAGGACGTCCGTCATGTAACCAGGCTCGGCCTTCTCGATTCCTTCCACGCCCTCCAGAATCTTCACATCTTCTTTTGTGACGCCCATGCTTCCCATTACCTTCAGATCCATCAGACCGTTTTCATCAAAATACACATCTCCCGTGTACCGCATATCCGGCGCCGCCGACTGAATGCCAGAATAGAATGCAACGCCCAGCGCCACGATCAGAAAAATAGAAACAAACCGCCCCAGATTCCGTCTAATCTCCATAAAAAAATCTTTTCTCAGTGCACGTTTTCTCATCTTTTCCTCCAAGCTGTCCCAGGTTCAGGACGAATTATGTCTACCATTCGATCTGTTCTACCGGAAGGGGCTCCCTGTTCTCATACGTCTCGGACACCTTTCCGTTTTTTATCCGTATCACCCGGTCAGCCATAGGCGTGAGCGCCGAGTTATGCGTAATCACGATGACTGTCATCCCTTTTTCCCGGCACATATCCTGAAGCAGCTTTAAAATGGCTTTTCCTGTCTGGTAGTCCAACGCTCCCGTCGGCTCGTCGCATAAAAGCAGCTTTGGATTTTTCGCCAGCGCCCTGGCGATAGAGACTCTCTGCTGTTCGCCGCCGGAAAGCTGTGCCGGAAAGTTATTCAGCCTGTCGCTTAACCCCACTTCCTGTAAAACCTCCTGGGCGTCCAGAGGGTTTTTGCAAATCTGGAGCGCCAGTTCGACATTTTCCTTCGCTGTCAGATTCGGCACCAGATTATAAAACTGGAATACAAATCCGATGTCGTCCCTCCGATACCCCGTTAGCCGCCTTTGGGAATATTTTGCAATATCGGCTCCGTCCACGATTACTTTTCCTCCCGTTGCCGTATCCATGCCTCCCAGAATATTCAAAACCGTCGTCTTTCCGGCTCCGCTCGGCCCGACTACAATCACAAACTCGCCTTTCCGAATGGAAAAATCAATCCCGTCCACAGCGTGAATTTCCACTTCTCCCATTTTATATATCTTCGTCACACGCTCCATCCTTACGAAGCCCTCTGTCCGTTTTTCCATGTATGCTCCTCCATCTGGCTGTAGTTTTCCTGTTTTTTATTCTAACATAGAACCGGGGGGAATTTTTCTTAAAATTCTATAAAAAGCCTGTGAAAAAACTCTTCTCACAGACGCTGTTTCGCATCTCTGAGGAAATCCGCATCCTGCTGCATTTTTACACGAAAAATCCCGTCAGTGCGGGGAAATTCAAACTGACGGGAATGCCTGTACCTGATATTTAATTGATCTTTCCATCTGCCAAATCCTGCTTTCTCTCCCTCCTCTGCAAATATTCCGCAAGCTTCCGAATCAGCCCGATATCCGCCGGAAGCCAGTCCACACTGTCCAACTGCTCCCTGGAAAGCCATCTGGCATCTTCATGTTCTTTCAGCACCAGCTTTCCTGACACCACCTTGCAGAGAAAGCAGTCCATTGACAAATGAAATGCGGGATAATCATATTCCACCGTATCAAAAAGCTCGCCAACTGCTATTTCCGTATCCAACTCCTCCCGGATTTCACGCACCAGTGCAGTCCGGGACGTTTCGCCCTCCTCCACCTTTCCGCCCGGAAACTCCCAGCCGTCCTTAAATTCTCCGTATCCCCGCTGGGTTGCGAATACTCTGTTGTTGTGAATGATAATTGCCGCCGTTACTTTGATTGTTTTCATAGAACCTCCGCTGTAGTATATAAAATGTTATGTTTCAACTGTACTCTTTAAATAGTTCAGCAAGTCCTCCCGCACTTCGTGGTGCATATGTGCTTTAACCTTCGTAATTTCCCGTATTTTTCCACGGTTATCTTTTTTCTCCCCTGCTTTCGCTTCTATCACATCAAAAAGTCCCATATAATAAAATTCTGCACCTTCCGAATCACTCTTTTTTATAAAAAGCCGTCTGCGCTCCGCCGTCAAAACCTCTTTCATATAACTGCTGTCCGGGCCCCTTCCTATCTGAGAATCCCACATGAAAGTCTGATTATCTGCAAACTCATCTGCATAATCTGGTTTTCCCTCTAAATATTCCTGCCCCGAAGCACTCTCCTGCTTATGATACGTCACGAAAATACAGGCATCCCCGCCAATCCGCTTCATACCATACATCGTAGAGGACATATCCCTTGTACAATTCAACAACTGACATACATCCCTGCGTGAGTATTTTTCATATAGCACAAACTTATCCTCCCGCAGTTTTCCTGCATAAAAATCCTGAATCCTCGCCTGAGAAAGTTCTACTAAATCCTTCATAAAGGAATAAAATGCCGGATGATTCAGCCTTTCATATAAACTCCTCATTCTCCAGATCATGCCCGGCTGTATACTCTGTATCATTTCAATTTGCGCATATTTCTTTTGTTCATCATCTTTACTGACAAAGGAACCCTCCAGATTTGAGACAGCAGAATCTATTTCCTGTTCGGATACTCTGCTCCCATACTTCCTCCCAATTTCCTCAATGACAAACAATTTGTCGACTTGTTCCCTCTTCATAATCTCCGACAAAATCTCAGCTTCATGAGGACGCTTCCCTCTCGCAACAACTTTCGAAACGTATTCGAGCGTCAGGACTTCTTTTTCTGTGAAAAACTCCGTGCACTGCTCCCGTTCAACACTCTTTAAAAAATGATAATATGTTTTATAATGCTCCAAAATAAGCAGAGGGTCCACTTCTCCATTTTTATAAAAGTCCATCAGCATCGGAACCCGTCCCAGCCGATATTTTAAATCACGATAACTCTTTTTTATTATCGTTTTCATTCCCTTCATCTGGTCAATAGAATGAAAAATCTTACTTTTTGCAATCTCATCAAAATGAATCGTAGAAGCCCCTGGAAGCACCCGGCATCCTTCCATCACATACCGGCGCATATTATCCTTATTGTAGTTCCGCTCGCCAGACAGTGCAATCGGTATCATGAAATTATTCTCGTAATTCCCTATAAAATCCAATATCACCACATATTCCTTATCTTCTGCCTTTCGCAGTCCTCTCCCCAACTGCTGAACAAACACAATCGGCGATTCCGTTGGCCGAAGCATAATGACCTGATTAATGTCCGGAATATCAACACCCTCATTAAAAATGTCCACGGTAAATATGTAATCCAATCTATCCTCTCGCCCATCATTCACCAGCCGTTCTACCGCTTCTTCTCTCTTTTCCTGTATATCTTCACCAGTTAAGGCGAGCGTCCGAAATCCTCTATCATTAAACTTCTCACTAAGCATCGCCGCTTCCCTTTTCGAACTGCAAAAAACCAGTCCCTTTACACGGCTGCCACTGAAACCATAAAATGCCGCCTGCTCCAGCACATAGTCCACACGTATATCTGATGTAAGACAATTAAAATCTGCTTTATCCTTCACGATTTCCCCATCGACTTTTAAATCCGTAATACCAAAATAATGGAAGGGGCACAGTAAATTTTCTTCCATTGCCTGCTGCAAACGTATTTCATATGCGATATTATGGTCAAACGCTTCAAATACATCGAAATCATCCGTCCGCTCCGGTGAGGCTGTCATTCCCAACCAGAATTCCGGCTTGAAATATTTCATAATCTCCTGATAGCTTCCTGCTCCTGTTCTATGAGCCTCATCTATAACGATCATCTGAAATTCGTCCGGGGAAAATCGTTCATATATTTCTGGTCTCGCCATCATATTCATGGTAGAAAACAAATACTCGGCATCATACTCCTTAGAATTTCCGGATAAAAGCCCGAAACTCTTCGTATTTCCAAAGACCTTTTCATAACTACGAATTGCCTGCTTTGCAATCTGCTCTCTATGTACCAAAAATAAGGCTTTTCCCGGATTTTCTTCACGCAAGGCAAACGCAGACGCATATGTTTTTCCAGTACCCGTCGCCGAAATTAAGAGAGCCTTTTTCTGACCACTTTCCCGAAGCTTCTGTAAATTTGCGATAAATCCCACCTGCATAGAGTTTGGCTTAAGTGTAAACTCTTCTAACCGAACAACTTCCTGTTTCCTTGCAATTTCTTTTTGCTTCCTGATTACTTTGTTGCAGACATAGCTTTCCGAATACTTATCAATAAATTTTTCATACGGCAACGCATACGGAGAATCCCATAACTGTTCAAATTCTGCCAGCACATCCTGTGCATATTCTCCCTGTTCAGCCGACACGATTTTCGTATTCCACTCCCGGTTTGTTGTAAGCGCACTTTGCGTCATATTCGAACTACCGATTATAATACGATACAATTCCTTCTTTTTAAAAATGTATCCCTTCGTATGAAACCCTTCCCTTGCTTCCTCCGTTACATACATTTTCAGCTCAATATTCTTCAGACCAGCAAGCGTTTTCATCGCCCTCGGCTCACTGAAATTCAAATAATCTGTCGTCAAAATCCTTCCGGGAATCCCCCTCTTTTCAAGCTCTTTCAGCGTCTGAAGCAGCGGCGTAATCCCTCCCATCGTAATAAACGCAACACTAATCGCAAATTCATCACACGAAAAAAGCTCATCCTCAATGGATGAGATAACCTTTTTCCCCTGTCTGTAGTCATTCGAGACAAACTGAGGCTTATAAGCCAGGTTTGAGGAAATGCTGCGATTTATAAACGCAGATGCAAGCCCTTGTTCCAGGAATTGGTATGTTTCAGTTATCATATGCCTATACTCCTAATCAAAAAGATAAATATAGAAGATATACTATCCCAAAATCATTCTTTGAAAATTTCCATTTACAAAAATGACTCACGAAAACGCCGAAACCCGCTTTCGTGAGTCATTTTTCAATAGCCCAAATTCAGCATCCGTACATGCACTAACCCCGCTAAAAACCTCCAACGGTTTTTGTTCATTAACTGCATTATATCTATAAATCCTTTAAACGTCAACGGCTTTGCAAAAAGTTGCTGAGAGATTCCCCTGGAAACCAGACGCCTCTAACCACCCGTCTGTCCCTTACGTTCCCCACCACCTGCTCCACACACGTAAATACCCCGGATACCATATAATACAGCTCTACCCCCGACGGAAGCATAATCGCAAACCATCCGTTTACGCACAGCAGGGTCAGCAGCATCGGCGCACTCGTCTTTTTTAACTCCAAATCCTTAAAAAACCTAAAATACGGCATCAGCTGCGGAAATATCTGAGCGGCTACGGTCAATACCGGAAGGATATAAGTGCTGTCCCTTGCCAGCAGGGACGGCACCCACGGAAGAAGCACTGTGGTTACATCTGCCGTCACCGCCAGGCGAATCCCGCGATACAGGGCAAGCATAATCGGAAACTGCAAAAAGGGGAGCAGACAGCCCATGCCGCCGATGCCTTCCTTCTGGTAAAGCTTTCTCAACTCCGCATTCATTTTTACCGAATTCTTTTTATACTTCTTCTTAATTTCCTCTGCCTGCCCGTTCAGACGCTGCTGCACTTTCAAGGTCTGGCGCTGTTTTCGGTTCAGCGGTGCCAGACACAGGCGGATTCCCACAGTAATAAATACAATCGCGATCCCGTAATCTCCGCAAATTCTGTATAAAAGCTCTATGAACTGACGAATTCCTTCATAGAAAAGATTCATTCTTCCTGCCCCTCCTTTTTCTGGACAAAATGCTTTGCAGAATCATTATAACAAAAAACTTCTCTGGAAACTATTGAATGTCTGTTGACTTTATGCCCTCTGTTTTTAACTGACAGTTCGTTTTCTTCTATTCCCCCCGCCTATATTTTTTCCTCACTCTCCAGAACGACAGAAAACCCGTGCCATATGCCGCCAAAATGACTGCATATACCGTAAGCATCACTATTTTTAATGGTTCTTTTCCTTGAAATACGTTAATTACATGCAGCAACGGAATAGCTATCAGAGCCACCCATATGCCAATGGAAAAAATGCGGGCAATCCAGGGCTTTTGAAACAGCCAGATAATACCCGGATTCCCATAAAATACATCTGTTCTCGTATATTCCGTAATGGTCTCCAGAAGTTCCCCGACTGCCGCAAACCGGGTTCCCTTTTCCTCTTCCTCATGTACATAATTCAGATATTCATCCAACTTTTCCTCCGTAAGCCGCCCGTCCCGCAAAACCATCCGGCATAAATCCTCCGCTCCCTGAAGGTTTTTCATCTGCTCATGCAGTTCCTGCTCCTGTCTGCGCAGAACATCCTCTCTGTCTGCCTGCCCGTTCATCAGCAGATAAATCGTCTCTATCGAAATTCCCATCTTCCGGTACAAAAGTATCTGCTTTATCCTGCGTACATCCTCTTCTGTATAATCCCGATAGGTACTCTCCTCTGCCCTGGCGGGTGTCAGCAGCCCTTTCCTTTCATAAAAACGGATGTTACTCACATTCAGCCCCGTGCGGCTGGCTGCTTCACTGATTCTCATTTCAACTTCCTCCTCTCTGTCAATTACCCTCAAAATACACCCTGCACCTGGTGCCGAGTCAAGAAAAACTTGAAATTTATGCCCCAAAACCTAAATTCCCGCCCTGTGTCCTGTTCTTTTTTGCCCAGATATAGTATTCTGTTCGTGAAAGGAGGAGCACACAGTATGGATCAGAAGAAAATCGGAAGCTTCTTAAAAGAACTTCGAAAAGAGAAAGGCATGACACAGGAGCAGCTTGCCGAAGTCCTGAGGGTAACGAACCGCAGCATTTCCCGCTGGGAAAATGGAGTCAATATGCCCGACTTTGATTTGGTGATTACAATCGCAAACTATTTCGATATCGGCATCGAAGAATTATTAGATGGGGAAAGGAAAATGGATATGATGGATCAGAAAAAAGAAGAAACTTTGTTAAAAGTGGCGGACTACAACAGCAGCGAAAAGATGACGTTCTCGAAGAGACTCAGTTATCTTTTTCTGACAGCCATCCTCAGTTTTATCATATTTATGGTTATGGACATCTGTGGTCTGGAAGGCAGCGAAATTTATGACTTTATTTCCGGATGTATGCTGGGGATTGTATTCGGAATGCTGATTGTCGGCTTTTTATACACCAGAGGATATATGGAAAAAGTCCGGGCATTTAAGCTGAGACTTCTGCATAGAGGGATGTAAATGCTGCGGTTACTGGATTATGGCAGGGCAACAGTTTGACACCCCACTGTTGCCCTACCATATGCCGATTCCATCAACAAGTATGTTTTTCACTCTATCATCTGTTCTCACACCGCTTTTCAGATGAGATTGCTCGGAATAAAACAGTTCTCTGCGTCAATCGGAATCGGTTCTTCACACATACAGACAATGCCGCCATTTCCACGGGTCAAAGAAGCCTTGTCGATCAGGCGGTATTTCTTGACTTCACGGCGGTCAGGAGCCGCACTCTTTTTGATTTCCAGCGGATGAATCACATGATTTTCCTCCACAAAAACATCAATCTCTTTTGCGTTGGAATCACGGAAGTAGGTGATGTTCACCCTGGACTTTGCATAGGCATAATTTTTCACAAGTTCCATCACCACATAGTTTTCATAGTAATGGCCGCTTGCCGCACCATTTCGCAGGGTATCCGCTGTCAGCCACATGGACAGGTACGCACACAGTCCCGTATCGCAAAAATACAGTTTCGGCGTTTTACTAAGCCGCTTGAGTTCATTGTTGGAGTAGGGCGCAAGCAGATATACAATGTGCAGTCCTTCAAGCACTTTGAGCCATTCTTTTGCTGTGCTCGGCGCAATATCAGCAGACTCCGCAAGGGTCGTATAGTTTACCTGCTCTGAAACGAGAGACGCACATCCAACAAGGAACTTGCGGAACCGCACGGCATCGGTGATTCCCCCGGCTTCGGTGACATCCCGCATCAGATAGGTGTCGATATAGGAGTTGAAATATTCCTGCCGAAGTTCGTCATCCACACCCTGCACCTGGGGCATACCGCCCTCCCAGATATGGTGAAACACTTGAACGATATCATTTTTAGGCAGCTTGCGCTGTCTTGCCTGCAAGGTGGACAGAGAAAAATCCAAATCCGTATCAAAGACAAGTCCCGCTTTTTCTCTTGCCGATAAACTGTACAGCTCCAGAATTCCAATCCTTCCCGCAAGAGTTTCACGAACTTTTTTCATCAGCTTGTACTGCTGAGAACCGGTCAGCCAGATCAGCCCTTTTTCCTCGCTCTCATCGCAGATGATTTTGATTTGCTCAAACAGTTCCGGCGCTTTCTGCACTTCGTCAATCAAAATCGGCGGTTTATAGGTCTGAAAGAACAGTACCGGGTCAGACTGTGCAAGCTCTCTTGCCATTGCATTGTCCATCGTGACATAGGTTCTTGCACTGCCCTCAGCCAAATGCTTTAGCATGGTCGTTTTGCCAACCTGTCTGGCTCCTGTGACAAGTATAACCTTAAAAAAATCATTGAGCTTCCGAAATTTTCTTTCCAGTTCCCGTGTGATATATGCCATAATGCGCCTCCATTTTTATGATAATCCATGCTTAACCATATTTTATCTTAATATTTGTGCCCCGTCAAGGAGATATACACAGGACTTTCATTTTCTAAAAATTGAGAAAAGGATACAAAAGCGCTAAAGGCCTCTCTGTTTATTCTGCAGCTCTCCAGGATGCCAGTTTCTTTTTGCTTTTCCCGCTTACCGACACACAATATACGTCAAATTTCTGATTTGAATTGGTATAAGCTTTTATCATTATATAGGAACTGCATACGCTCCAGGAGCTGATAGACGGAAACCTGGCTACGAGATTCTTCTTCCCCGTATTTATATTTTTCCGATACAAACTCCAATGATTTCCTGAAGCAGTTTTATAATATTGATAGTTTCCTACGGTTACCATATCATCTGAATATTCTTTATCTGCTACGATATCAGGTGCATCCCTAGATATCTCCTCTCCATCCAGCGTATATAAAAAATCTGACTGGTATTTGCTGTAATAAAGCTTCTTCCCGTCTGTATAAAGCCGTTTAATGTCAGCATCTGTATACATTTTCTTTTTTGACGAACCATTCAGCTTCATACACAAATCGGAATTTATTTTGTTATATCTTGACAAATTTTGCCCTATTATGTAGTATAAATTTATGAAATGGAGAAACGATACGCCCCAAAAAACTTCGTAGAGTAAAACACTCTACGAAGTTTTTACACATTTCTACCAGATATGTGCTGCAATCCAACGATATATCTAAGGTAGAATGCAAGAACAAAAAAGAGAGGAATTGAAGGAAATGACAATCATTAAATGTAAAATGTGCGGCGGAGATCTGAACATCTCCGAGGGTACGAGCGTGGCGGAATGCGAGTACTGCGGCACGAAACAGACCCTGCCCAGAGTCGAGGGTCAGCAGCGGGCGGCAGCCTTCGACCGCGGCAATCATTTTCGCCGTCTGGGCGAATTCGACAAGGCTCTGACCGTCTACGAACACATTATCCAGGAGAGCGAAGACGACGCGGAGGCTCATTGGTGCTGCGCCCTGTGCCGGTTTGGTATTGAGTACGTAAAAGACCCCACCAGCGGCTACTATCTGCCCACTTGTCACCGTGCCAGCTTCGACAGCTTCCTGGAAGACGTAGATTACCGGGCGGCGCTTGCCCACGCAGACGGCGTAGCCCGCCGACAGTATGAACGGAACGGCGAACAGATTGCCTCCATCCAGCGGGGCATCCTGTCCACGGTGCAGAAAGAGGAGCCTTTCGACGTTTTTATCTGCTACAAGGAGTCCGATGAGAATGGGGAAAGAACCGTGGACTCCACTCTGGCCCAGGACATCTACTACCAGCTTACCGAGCAGGGGCACCGGGTGTTCTTCGCCCGCATCACCCTGGAGGACAAGGCGGGGCAAGAGTACGAGCCGTACATCTTCGCCGCCCTCCACTCCGCCAGGGTCATGGTGGCAGTGAGCACAAAGCCGGAACACCTGAACGCCGTATGGGTAAAAAACGAGTGGAGCCGCTATCTGGCGCTGATGAAGCGAGACCGCACGCGACTGCTGATCCCCTGCTACCGGGACATGGATCCATACGACCTGCCGGAACAGCTCTCAGTTCTCCAGGCCTATGACATGGGCAAAATCGGTTTTATTCAAGACTTGATCCGGGGTATCAGCAAGGTGCTGGATGCGGATCAAAAGCCAAAGAAAAAGGAAACGGTCATCGTCCAGGGCGAGGGAGGCAATCTGACTGCCCTGCTGAAGCGGGGTAATATGGCTCTGGAGGACGGCGAATGGAGCAAGGCCGACGGTTTCTTCGAGCAGGCGCTGAATATCGATGCAGAATGTGCAGAGTCCTACCTGGGCAAGGCGCTGGCAGTGCAACGCTGCCATACGCTCCAGGCGCTGGCAAAAAAGCGGACGTGCATAGAGCCATCGCTCACAACCCTGACCGCCTGTGAGGAAGACACCGCCCGCATGGATGCCATTGTGAAGAAGTATGAGGTTCCCACATATTTAGATGAGCGAACCATCCGGCAAACATTTGACGGATTTGATTTTACATACCAATCTTCCGTGGCTGCTTTACAGGAAAAATCAGAGCAGGAGGAGGCATATTTTACCAGCGACAAGCTGATGGGCCGCGCCGTACGTTACGCAACCGGCGGCTTCGCCGCCCAGCTTGATGCAGTGCGAAAAGAAATCAAGTCGGCGCTGCAAAACATGATCGCCAGCGCCAGACAAGAGGATGAAAAGAATGTCCAGCGGATCAAGGCGGAATACGCAGCGCATCTGGAACAGGCGGAAACCGCCGTAGCCCAGCTCTGCCAGGGAGCCAAGGAGCGTCGACAGAAAGACTGATATGTAATGACTTTTGTCAAGAGGTAAATTTAAAAAAATCACCAC
>CALCMD010000054.1 GCA_937965795.1 uncultured Lachnospiraceae bacterium
TTGAGGATACAAAAAAGTGCTGTTGGTGGTGACGAGAATCTGCCGCTCAACAGTATATTTTATCCCTTTTTTATACTTTATTCTTTCTATACGAAAAAAACCACATTCGCCTGCCGCCCTGCGGCAGAAAACTTCAAAAGATAAACTTGTTGGGTCTGTCCGGAAGGGGCTGCCCTATGCGGAACGGATTTTCACCGGAAGAAAAAGACGGCAGACAAGGGGGGATGGACAGAAAGAAAGGGGAAAAGATACAGAAAAGGGGAAAAAGGGAAACGGCATGGGGAAGGCCGACGTAAACCGACCTAAACCGACCTGGACGGCAGGAGCCTTCCGGTGTTATGATAGAATTGGCGGAAAAGAAAAAAACGTGGCTTTCCGGAAAAGGATGCGTGCCGGATTCCGGCACACGGGGAGCCGGTGCAGCGAGGAGTGATTGGATGGGCAGAGAAATGGCCATACAGCCACAGGGGATCCTCCGCGTCATCATCCCACAGGGGATACGGATGGACGCGGCGTTATCGGAGATTGTGGCGGTATTACAGAAAAAAGGATATGGCGTGGAAGGGCAGGCGGCCCCACGGGAAAAGTACATCGATATGGAGCAGGTGTACGAAGCGCTGGACATGGGGGCGTCAATGGAAGAACTGGCGGAAGCGTATGAGGTGTGCAGCCAGACGCTGTACAGGCACCACAACAAGTACCAGGAGGGGCTCCCGGAGGACAAGCGGAGGGGCAGGCTGGCCGGATACGGGGGGAACGGCAGAAAGCCGTCTGAGGTCCCGATCGAGTGGGTCTATGACCAGATCGATGCAGGAAGCACGGCGGAAGAGGTGGCAGAAAAACTCCATGTCAGCACCCGTGTCCTGTACAACAGGCATGAGGATTACCAGAAGCAACTTCAGGGGGAAGGGAAAAAGGACAGCCCTTATGCCAGAAAAACCCTGCTTGGGGAAGGAAGGTACAGGCGCCGGGGGAAGAAACTGGAGATGGAAGAAGTTTATGAAGCCCTGCTGTCCGGGAAGAAGGTCGGGGAAGTGACGGGGATGTTTGGAATCTCCTACAAGACCCTGAGGAGGAAGCATAAGGAGTATCAGGAAAAGCACGCCGCGGAGGGCGGAAGGTATGTGAGGGAGCGCCTGCTTGACTTTAAGGCGGCAGGGAGCTGAAGGCCTTGACGGAAGGCCGTGCCGGATTTCGGCACGGGAAAGGGGAGAAATCAGCGGGAAGTAAATTTAAGAAAAAGCAAAAGGGAATAGAAACATTGTTGGATAAAAAGATATGCTATGAAAGATAAGGAGTGTGATAGTTATGGCTGGATTTGTTGAAAGCATGAAAGGCTGTGTAATGTCTGTTTCCTACCAGGAAAGAAGAAGGAAAAAGCTTGAGCGGTACAGGCAGGAATCCATGCGGCTTCAGGAAATGGAAGATGATGAATTACATTTTGAGTATATAAGCCTGAGATCAGAATATGAACATAGGAAAAATATTATGACAATATTCATGCTCTCAATCGTAATAGCAGTTTTCATGGATACGTGGAAGTATTTCTTTTCCTTTATAGAAAAGATTATGAAATATGCTGTTTCAGGGCAGGGGAGTGAAGCAGAGATTGCGGGAGTGGTTTTTATTTTTTCATCATCGGTTGTGGCGGTCATAACGGTTGTTGTGTTTTTGATATTGACCGTGCATGTAAAAAGGATGTATGAATTGAATAAGAATTTGATGATAGTTAAAGAATTAAGAAGATCGTAATAAGGAAAGAACATTTTGTTTATACTTAGTGGAGACTTATCTGTAAAAAAGAAAAGCGGGAATGAAAATTTTGGCATCTATCGGGGATAGATGTCTTTTTAAAACTATATAAATGTGATGATAAGGGGATGGAATACTCACCAGAAGAGAGGATATAAGGAAAAGCCGTGCCGGATTCCGGCACGAAGGGAAGAGAAAGTACCAGGGAGCAGCCAGACTCTCCGTCCCACCCGGCTTCATGAAAAAAGTTTCCGGATATGGCGTAAAAGCCGCTGAATATGTGATAGGTGAGTCGCATAATGCCGTAAAAAATGGTAAGCTAAAGTAGCACCACTTATTTCAGACGGAAAGAGGAGGAAGGGTAAGCCTGCTATGCAGGTGCCACGAAAGAGAATGGAAAATATGGAAAGAAACTTGCCGGTCAGTGTAGAGAGTTTGCGTTCAGGCAGAACGATGGTTATCATGGTCGCCATAGTGGCCATTGCCCTGGGCATACTTCTGTTAGGTTTTATAGGAAAATGGAAAATGTACAGGAAAGCAGGGTATCCGGGCCTGGCATGCCTGATTCCTTTTTATAACAGCTATGTATGGTATGAGATGGCATTAGGGAGCGGAGGAATGTTCCTTCTGGCTTTCATGCCGATTGTTGGAATATTCATACATATTTCAGGTTCGTTTAAAATGGCATCAGCGTTTGGGGCGGATTTTTCGAAGGGATTTGCATTAGCCATTTGCCGGCCGGTTGGAAATATTTATCTGGGATTTGGAAGAAAATATCAATATCTCGGACCGTATAATCGAAGAAGAAATAGATATTGATTTACTTAGTATATATGTTTAGAAAAGGGGGAGGCGACAGTGATGTTAAAAAACAGGAAAGAAACAGGACGGAGGGCATACAGGAGCAGTCTTTTGACGGCGTTTGTTCTTATACTTGGTTTTGTTATGATAAATACGGGAATCAAAGCGGACGCCGCAAAAGCGAAGTTCGTGAAAAAAGCGGGCAGGACTTATTATTATGACGCAAAGGGCAGAAAAGCCACGGGATTAAAGAAGATCAAAGGGAAATGGTACTATTTCAGCAAGAAGGGCGTCCGTTACCAGAAGGGATGGCAGACCATCAAAGGAAAGAAATACTACTTTTCCAAAAAGAACGGCGCAGCATATACCGGGCTGAAAAAGATCAGCG
>CALCMD010000055.1 GCA_937965795.1 uncultured Lachnospiraceae bacterium
GCGGCAGCTCACAGACCAGCCCTTTTACCGCCATGCTGGTGCGTGGAAATACGAAGCCAGCGTACCCGTCCGGAATCTCAATCCCAAACCCAAGAGGAACCTTTGCGATTTCTCCCGGCTGCAAGGTGCAGTCATAGGGCATATACACATCCGCGCCGGCGTCATTCCCGTGTGGACGGAAAGGGCGGCGGCTCTCCGGCACTCCAAAGTCAATCAATTTGATTTTCATGCACCGCCTCCTTCCAAAAGTACCGGGTAGTCGTTTCTTAAAATATCCTCCGGTGTCATAGTTGCCGCCAGTTTCTGCCCACAGGTCATTTTTCCCTCCAGACATTTGTCCATCTGGCAGAACGGTCCGGTCTGGGAAGGGGAGAACAAAGCCGGGCTGAGCGCATAAAGTTCCTCCCAGATTTTCAAGAGCACGATCCGGGTTTCGTCCGTATTGCGCCGGCATACCCGCTGGCTGATGATGTGTTTCCACTGATAGGGTGTAGCGCTGATAATCAGCACATTCCGAAGGCCCTGGGGTGTGGCATAGCCCGCCGCGTCATGGCCGATTCCCGCGCTGCACAGCTTTTCGTAACAGTCCATGCCCTCGTGACAGCTTTTTAAGTACAGTTCCCGGACCGCCGCCGGGGCGGTTAAAATCTCATAGGGTACCGCGAAATCTGCCTGTCCCGCGTAGTTACTGTATTGCAGCGACGCGCTCATAAACTTTACTTCGTTCTGGTGCCTGGTGATCTGTGCCAGGAAGCGCCGGCTTGCCCCTACAACGGCCACAGTGATCACCGCAAATTTTTGGACCGTGGGGTGAGGGAGGCTACTGATGGCCGCCACGGTATTCTCGCTGAATGACTTCTCATAAAGGGCCATCAGATCCTCCATTGTGGCGATCCGGTGGCCCCTTTGGGTAAGCCTGGCAGCAAAGACCATGTTTTTCTCGGCCTCGGCAACCGCCTGACAGTTCAAAATCTTTACTTCAATTCGGTTGATTGGTATGTCCCTCCTTTACAATGGCTTTCAGTAAAAACAGATAGTTGAGGCTGTCTGTGATCTTTTCGTCCCATGTGCTTATATCGTAATCCGTATCACCGTCAAAGCACATGTCATACAGGGAAACGATATGCTTCGCCAGCATCCCGGCAAGGGCACGCTCCGGCGTGGTGTGCTGCAAAGCTGCCGCCGCCTTAAAAGCTCCCAGCCGGTCCGTATCGTCCCCGGTGTATTCTTTGGTTTTCCGTTGCAGCGTGTCGGCGCAAAGCCGCACCTGCTCGTCAAAAACAGCATTGACTTCCTTTTGCGTAATGTGACATTCCTCCTTTTTGAAAACAGAAAGCCGGCTACCCTAAAGCATCTTAGAATAGCCGGCAAATAAATGGTTATGTAGTTGTTACAGGGTATTGATCTCTTTTTCCAGTTCCCGGACCGCCGCTATGACAGTATCGAATGTAGGTACATCACCATACAGCATATCCTTCATGGAATCATAATCCGCCTCTAACGCTGCGAACCGGTATTCCGGCGGGATCAGCTTTAAGGTGCCTGGCACAGCCTCCGGGTACTTCGCCCATACCCTGGGATAGAATTTCATTTTGAAATCCACAACCTTTTTAAGCAGGTCGGGCTGAGAGAAAGCGGCTTCTTTTACCGGGGTCAGAGCCATGCGGTACAAATCGTAATAATGCCTGGAATACCGCTGCGGCATTTCCAGATGTTCCGGCCTGTTGGCCTCATGGTGCAGGATCGTAGCTTTTTCCCAGAAA
Source organism: uncultured Lachnospiraceae bacterium (assembly GCA_937965795.1). Classification (GTDB taxonomy): domain Bacteria; phylum Bacillota; class Clostridia; order Lachnospirales; family Lachnospiraceae; genus Hominisplanchenecus_A. Next base: position 1,764 of record CALCMD010000055.1, read on the forward strand.
GTCCGCTCCGGGGCAACCGTCAGAATATTTGTTCCTTTCTGCTCGAACACATCAGGGTAATACTCCGCGGCATACGGCGTAATCTCCGCAGATTTTGCCGGCGTCCATGCGGCCAGTGCGCCGATTTCCAGCCGGATCACCTGCAAGGTTCCCACATTGGTAAACAGTTTTGGGTAGGCAAAAATAACTGTCTGCTTTTCTTTCTCGTCCATGTGAATGTCAGCTTCACGGCCAAGCTCCTGAGATAACCCTTCTTTGATTGCGGGGCAGAAGGTTTCTGCCAGAAAGACCTCCGCCCGTGCATTCGCCTCTTTGTTGAAAGCGTCCTGCTTCGTGTTGGAACGTTTCTCCCAGGGTTCGTCTCTGCCATATCCTAAAACCCGCCAGTCCAGAATCAGGTCAATATCTTCGGAAAACCGGCTGATCAGGCGAAAGGCTTTCGACAAGCTGGTGCCGCCCTTAAAGGTAATCGAATCTTTCCAGGGAGAACGTTGAAACAGATAATCCAGCGTAAAGCATACCCAAAAATCTTTTTCCACAATGGCATCGTTGAGCCCCATCTTATCTGCTGTGTTACGGAACAGCCCCCGCTTATCGTTGTCTGAAAATCTTGCAACGTTTTTCATCTCTATTGTACCTCCCCGGCAATCTGCCGTATCGCATTGTAAACCCAATCCGTAGATTCTGCCGCCTCTCTTAGCATAGCGGCTTTATCGTCCTCATTCAACCGGGAGCTAAGCGTCTGGATCGTTTTGGAAGTGACATTTGTTTTCCCCAAAGTTTTCAATGCCTGAATCACCAGAACCGTCATATAAGAAAGACCCGTGATCTCTTTATTGGTCCTGTGCTTAAATTCCAGCTTTGTAGAATTCCACTCATAGGTCTTATATGGACCGTCGCTGATATAAGACCATACCGCTGTTACCTGCGTGGAAAGCCCTAACAGGTTCAGCGCCGTATTCCCACAGGGGGCAATCGTCCAGTGGTAGTTCCGGGCCAGCGCCTTTGCCACCGCCTCCGGGTCCGCCGCTACATATTCTTTCAGCATTTCGCTGTATTCCGGCTTTTCATAAACACCTTTCAAAATCCGCCGGAGCGTACCTGCCTGTGTAAGCCGGTTCAGGTTCCGTCTTATGGTTTCCGTATCAGCAATATCAGCAAAATCAGAATTGACAAAAACGGTTCCTTCTGCCGCTGCGCCAATCCGCTCCTGAATCTGCCTGGAATATCCGTTTGCCACTTTGCTCACCTCCTTTTGTCCCGAATATTATATATTATTCGGGACAAATTTTCAATAGGCTCCGAGAGTTTTGTTTATAGTATTCCCACGCAGATCAGGATTTATACAGCAATCTCAAAAAAGGAAAGAACCGCTGCCGGGAAGGGGCAGAGCATATACTACTTTTTTGTCCCAAATTTTATGTATTATTCGGGACGTTTTTAAGCAGAGGGCAGATAAATCCAGTCGTGCATCAGGCACACGCTGGGTTCGTCCTCCCTGGGTA
>CALCMD010000056.1 GCA_937965795.1 uncultured Lachnospiraceae bacterium
AAGAGGTTTCGGCTTCTTCCCTTTATTTTTGCCAACTATAATTATACACTAACTTGACTCTCATAAAAGAGATAGTTTCGCAGTATTTACCCCTATGAGGATGGAAATGTACTTGTCCGGATGGAAATCCTTCAGTATAATATATTCGCACATATCGCATTATTTTTAAGGCAATGGTGAATTTATTGTGGAGGTAGATACTTTGTATATCAGACAGGAGCAAACAGCGGATTATGATTCGGTATATCAAATTGTGAAAAAGGCATTTGAAAGCGCTGAACATTGCGACGGCAATGAGCAGGATTTGGTCGTTGCGTTGAGGAAGAGCAAATCATTTATTCCGGAGTTATCGCTTGTTGCGATGGAAGATGGCAAAATGGTGGGTCATATTCTTTTTACCAAAGCATCTGTTCGTCATATGGAAGTGCTTGCGCTTGCGCCGCTTTCTGTTTTACCGGAATATCAAAACAGGGGAATCGGCTTATCTTTGATAAAAGAAGGGCACAGGATTGCTGCCGAATTAGGATACAAGTACTCTGTTGTTTTAGGGCATTCAAATTATTATCCAAAAGCTGGCTATGTGCCGGCAAGCCAGTATGGGATTCAAGCGCCTTTTGAGGTAGAAGATGAAAGCTTTATGGCCGTATGTCTGAGCGCCAATATGGATAAATTGAATGGGGTTATTGAGTATGATAAAGCCTTTGGAATATGATTTCGATACTCATAAAAAGCAATCCATCGGGAATTGGGAGTTAGGGGAAGCATGTACATCAGACCATTTCAATCATCAGACTGTCAAGAATTGGCGGAACTTTTTTATAACACGGTTCATGTTATAAATGCGAAAGATTATACAAAAGAACAATTAGATGCATGGGCAACAGGGCGGGTAGATTTAGAGAAATGGAACCAATCGTTCCAGGAGCATTATAGCGTTGTGATGGTCGATCATGAAACCATAGTGGGCTTTGGGGATATAGACCGAACGGGATATCTTGACCGTTTGTTTGTCCACGCAGACTATCAGGGACGGGGGATTGCTGCTGCTATCTGCGATAAATTAGAACAGGCAGTTGATGGAGATAAACGAACAACCCACGCTTCTGTTACAGCAAGAGGATTCTTTGAAAACAGAGGATATAGAGTCATCAGGGAACAGCAGGTGATTAGAAATGGAATTTCTTTAACAAATTACCTTATGGAGAAAAAACGATGATTGCGAATCCTGTTGATTCTTCATCCATAGTTGAACCCCAAAGAATTCTATGCTAAGATGAAAAAAGCAAAATCCGTGCGCAGGTAAATGTATGGGCGCGCGGATGAAGAGACGAAAGATATGGGAGATTGAAAACGATGAGTATTTCCATGATTGGAATTGACTACAACAGGGCTTCCGTGGATATCCGGGCAGGATTTTCTTTTACGAAAAAGAATGCAGCAGCAGCGATGGAACGCCTGAGAAAAGAACAGGGCGTCCTGGGATGTATTATTTTGTCTACCTGTAACAGGATGGAAGTCTGGGTGAGCACGCAGGAGGAATGGCAGGGCTCCCTGTATGAGTTCCTCTGTCGGGAAAAAGAGAAAAATCCGTCTGATTTCCGGGAGTATTTTGTACAGAGGACCGGAAAAGAGGCGGTGGAGCATCTTTTTTATCTTGCCAGCGGGCTGAAATCGCAGATTCTGGCAGAGGATCAGATCATTACCCAGGTGAAGGACGCCCTGGCGCTTGCCAGAGAAGCCTATTGTACCGATAATGTGCTGGAGGTGCTGTTCCGTATGGCAGTAACGGCGGCAAAGAGAGTGAAAACAGAAGTAATTTTTTCCAGAGGAAACATTTCGGTGATCCATCAGGCGCTGGCCTGCCTGGAAAATCAGGGATTTCATCTGAAAGGGAAAACCTGTATGGTAATTGGAAACGGGGAAATGGGAAAGGTGGCGGCGCTTGCACTTAAAGAAGCAGGGGCGGATGTTACCGTAACGGTCAGGCAGTACCGAAGCGGTATGGTGAGCATCCCGAAGGGCTGCGGAAGGATTCATTACGGAGACAGAATGGAATTTCTGCCAAAGTGCGATCTGGCAGTCAGCGCGACGGCAAGCCCGAATTTTACATTGACAAGGCAGCTTTTGGAGGAAGCAGAGATTCCGGGGCATATGGTTCTGATTGATTTGGCGGTTCCCAGGGATATTGAACCTTCTGCGGGAGCGCTCCCTAATATCACGCTCTATGATATAGACAGTTTTAAAATTAACGCACTCTCTCCCCAGATGCAGGCGTCTATGGATAAAGCAGGCGTGATTCTTGCAGAGCAGCAGGAGGAATTTTACAACTGGTATGACGGACATGACCTGATTCCAAGAATCCAGGACATTAAGAAAGAGGCCGTGGAGGATCTGAACCTGCGCATTCTGAAAGTTCTTCGGAAAACTCCGATGGAGGACGCCGACAGGGAGAAGCTTTTAAACGCCATTGACATGGCCGCCGCAAAAGTGGTGAATAAAATGATTTTCGGCCTTCGTGATTCTTTGAAACAGGAAGAGTTTAAAAACTGTGTGGAAGGACTGGAACGGCTTTATGGGGAATAAAGATAGGAAATCAGCAAAAAAAGCATGAAGGGCGGAATCATCTATGAGAAAAATTGTGATTGGAAGCAGGGACAGCAGGCTGGCGGTCGTGCAAAGCGAGATGGTGCGGGATTTTATTCTGGAGAAGCATCCGGATATGAAAGTGGAAATTCTGACCATGAAAACGACAGGAGATAAGATTCTGGATCGTACGCTGGATAAAATCGGGGGAAAAGGGCTTTTTGTAAAAGAACTTGACAAGGCTCTTTTGGATAAACGCAGCGATCTTTCCGTACATAGTTTAAAGGATATGCCGATGGAGACGCCAGAGGAGCTTCCGCTTGTGGCATTTTCAAAGAGAGAGGACCCAAGAGACGTCCTGGTTCTGCCGGAGGGAGAAACGGAGCTGAATCCGGAGAAGCCTCTGGGCTGTTCCAGTTTAAGAAGGACATTGCAGCTTAAGGAGCTGTATCCGGATATGGAATGCAGAAGCGTCCGGGGAAATGTGCAGACACGGTTAAGAAAGCTGGAGGAAGGACAGTACAGCGCCCTGGTTCTGGCAGCGGCGGGACTGAAACGGCTGGGGCTTTCCCACAGGATTTCCCGCTATTTTGAGCCGGAAGAAATGATTCCCGCCGCAGGGCAGGGTATCCTGGCGGTACAGGGCAGGCGCGGAGAGGATTTTTCTTTTCTGGAAGGCTTTCAGGATGCGGACGGAACTTATGCGGCGCTGGCGGAGAGGGCTTTTGTGAAATATCTGAATGGCGGATGCTCGTCTCCGGTGGCCGCACATGCGGTAGTGGAAGAAGAGAAGATGACTCTTTTAGGGCTTTACTATGAAGAGGAAACCGGAAATTATCAGAAAGGCAGAATGACCGGAAAGAAAGAAGATGCGGAGTCGCTTGGCATTGCGCTTGCGCGGAAGCTGCGGGAAACATGCCAGGGGAGAAAGGAGGAACAGGCAGAATGAAAACAGGAAAAGTCTGGCTGGTAGGAGCCGGGCCGGGAGACGTCGGCCTGTTTACCTTAAAGGGTATGGAAACGCTGCAAAATGCAGAAGTAGTCGTTTATGACAGTCTGGTGGGTCATGGGGTGCTTTCCAGGATTCCCGATACAGCCAGGTGCATTTATGTGGGAAAAAGGGCTTCTCATCATACGATGTCTCAGGAGCAGATTAATCAGATTCTTGTGGAGGAAGCAAAGAAAGGATACCGGGTCGTACGGTTAAAGGGAGGAGACCCTTTCCTGTTCGGCAGGGGGGGAGAGGAGCTGGAGCTTCTGGTAAAAGAGAAGATTCCTTATGAAGTCGTACCGGGAGTCACTTCTCCCATCGCTGTTCCTGCATACAATGGAATTCCGGTAACGCACCGGGATTTTACGTCCTCTCTGCATATTATCACAGGCCATAAAAGGCAGGGGCAGGCGTATGACATTGATTTCAAGGCGCTGGTGGATACGGAAGGGACGCTTGTCTTTTTAATGGGCGTAACGGCGCTTGGAGACATCTGTGATTCTCTGGTAAAAGCGGGAATGGATCAGGATATGCCGGCGGCAGTTCTCCAGAAAGGAACCACAGCCGGACAGAAGAGGATTGTGGCGACGGTATCGACGCTGGAAGAAGAGGTGAAGCGCCGGGGGATTGAAACGCCCGCCATCATTGTGGTGGGAAAGGTCTGCGCACTTGCGGAAGAATTTGCATGGTATGAACATCTGCCTTTGGCGGGTTTTAAAGTGCTGGTGACGCGCCCCAGGGATTTGATTTCCACGATGGCTTCGAGGCTTCGGCTTTTGGGCGCGGAGGTGCTGGAGCTTCCGGCTATCCGCACAGAACCGCTGGAAAATCAGGAGGCGCTGCATGATGCGCTGAAGCAGTTGGATATGTACCAGTGGATTGCTTTTACCAGCCCTACCGGGGTGAAGGTTTTCTTTGAGGAGATGAAAAGATCAGGTACGGATATCCGGAAGCTGGGCGGGGTGAAAATTGCCGCCATTGGAAACGGCACGAAAAAGGCGCTTCTGGAGCGCGGTCTGTATGCGGATTTAGTACCGGAAGTCTTTGACGGGGCGTCTCTTGGAAAAGCGCTGCGCGAGGTCTGCCGGGAGGGAGAGCACATTCTTATTCCAAGAGCAAAGATCGGAAATAAAGAGATTCTTGAGGAGCTTTCGAAAAAGCCGGGGCTTGAGATTTCCGATCTTGCCACTTATGATACGTTCTATGAGAAGCAGGAAATCATCGATCAGAAAAGGGAGTTTGAGGCAGGAAATATCGACTGCGCGGTATTTACAAGTGCATCGACCGTGAAAGGCTTTGTGGAAGCCACGCCGGGGCTTGATTATACCAAAGTGCGCGCAGCCTGTATCGGAAAGCAGACAAAGGCCGCCGCAGATGTGTATGGAATGGAAACTTATATGGCAAAAAAGGCGACAATAGACAGTCTGCTTGAGCTTGTGACAGAGCTAAAGGAAAAGAATAAATTTTAAGGACAGAGGTGTTGGAAGATGGATATGAATATCAGACCCAGAAGGTTAAGGGGAAGCGAAATCCTGCGCAAGATGGTACGGGAGACAAGAGTAGATAAAAGTTCTTTGATTTATCCTGTTTTTGTAAAAGAGGGGGAAAACATCAAAGAAGAAATTCCTACGATGCCGGGGCAATACCGATACAGTCTTGACACGCTTCCGAAGGCGTTGGAGGAGCTTCTGGCGGCAGGAGTCGATAAAGTTATGTTTTTTGGAATTCCGGATGATAAGGATGAGGTGGGAAGCCAGGCTTATGCGCAGGACGGAATTGTTCAGCGGGCATTGGAAAAAGCAAGGGCGGAAATGGGAAATGATATGTATTTAATTACCGATGTGTGCATGTGCGAATACACGTCACATGGACACTGCGGCGTTCTGTGCGGCCATGATGTGGAAAATGACGGAACTTTAAAACTTCTGGCAAAAACAGCGCTTTCCCATGTACAGGCAGGGGCGGATATGGTAGCTCCTTCCGATATGATGGATGGAAGAGTGAGAGCCATCCGGACTCTCCTGGATGAAACCGGGCATAAAGAGACCCCGATTATGTCCTATGCCGTAAAATACGCGTCTGCTTTTTACGGGCCTTTCCGGGATGCGGCAGGCTCCGCTCCTTCGTTTGGCGACAGGAAGAGCTACCAGATGGACTTCCATAACCGGAGAGAAGGGATAAAAGAAGCGCTTCTGGATGTAGAAGAGGGTGCGGATATTATTATGGTCAAGCCCGCCATGTCTTATCTGGATATTGTCCGGGAAGTGAAAGACCGGATTCAGCTTCCCGTGGCCGCTTATTCCGTAAGCGGAGAGTATGCGATGGTAAAAGCCGCCGCCAGGCTTGGGTATATTGAGGAGGACAGAATTATCTGTGAAATGGCGGCCAGTGCATACCGGGCGGGAACCGATATTTACCTTACTTACTTTGCAAAAGAAATCGCCCGTTTCATTGAGGAAGGGAGAATCGGATAATGACGAAATCGGAAGAATTGTTTCAAAGAGCGGTAAAAAGGATACCAGGAGGCGTAAACAGCCCGGTGCGGGCGTATGGTTCGGTGGATGAAGCGCCCCGGTTTATTCAGAGAGCCGGAGGATGCAGGATTTTTGATGCGGATGGAAATGCGTATACGGATTACATCGGCTCCTGGGGGCCTATGATTCTGGGGCATAACCATGAGAAAATCAGAGAAGCGGTGATTCGTGCCAGTGAGAACGGCTTAAGCTTTGGCTGCGCCACAGAAAGAGAAGTGGAAATGGCGGAATTTATCTGTGAAAGGATTCCCCATGTGGAGATGATTCGTATGGTAAATTCCGGCACGGAGGCAGTCATGAGCGCCATTCGTGTAGCGAGGGGCTATACAGGAAGGGCAAAAATCATCAAGTTTGCGGGCTGTTATCATGGACATACGGATGCGATGCTGGTAAGCGCAGGAAGCGGCGTCATGACCAGCGGCGTGCCGGACAGCGCAGGCGTCCCCAAAGGATGCACACAGGATACGATGATTGCGGTCTATAATGATTTAGACAGTGTCAGACTGCTTATGGAGGAAAGCCGGGGCGAGGTGGCGGCAGTAATTGTAGAGCCTGTAGCAGCCAACATGGGCGTGGTTTTGCCAAAGGAGGGATTCTTGCAGGGACTTCGTGATTTGTGTGACGCTCACGGCGCGCTTCTGATTTTTGATGAGGTGATTACAGGATTTCGTTTCGGTTTCTGCGGTGCGGCAGGCTTTTACGGCGTCCGTCCGGATTTGGTTACTTATGGGAAGATTATCGGGGCGGGTATGCCTGTGGGCGCATACGGAGGAAGGAAAGAGATTATGGAAATGGTAGCTCCTGCGGGAGCGGTTTACCAGGCGGGAACCTTAAGCGGAAATCCGATTGCGATGGCGGCAGGGCTTGCACAGCTTCAGATTCTCTGGGAAGATCAGGAGATTTATAAACGCCTGAACCAGAAGGGGGAAATGCTGTTTGACGGCATCCGAAGAATTTTACTCGAAAAAGGAATCAAATACCAGGTGAATTCCGTGGCTTCTCTTGGATGTGTGTTCTTTACCGAACATCCGGTTACCGATTATGCCACGGCAAAACAGTCGGATACAAAGGCGTTTTCTGCCTATTTCCGGTATATGCTCCATCACGGGGTGCATATGGCGCCGTCCCAGTTTGAAGCGATGTTCGTGTCAGACGCGCATACGGAGACGGAAATCGGAGAGACGCTTGAGGTGATAGAAGAGTATTTTTCGAATATATAATAAAAGAGTGATTTAAACACCCATGCGATTTCATAGAATAAAAATTCTGGCAGGTGATTTTAACTGCCAGAATTTTTTTCATGCTTATTTAAACGATGGATTAAATTTAGAACCAACAAAATATCTTCTTCGGAAAGCGTGTGAAGTTCCTTCATAGCTTTTGTGATCAATTCAGGATGTTCTTCTGTTTCATTAAAAAATTCCATAGGAGTAATATCAAAATAATCGCAAATAGATAAAAATTCACCCATAGGCGGCAAAGATTTTCCAGAGGAAATATTATAAATGTAACCTCTGCTGTGTCCGAGAGCATAACTCATCTGATATTCGGATACTCCCTTCTGAAGCCGAAGCTGAGTGATTCTGTTTCGGATAAATTCTTCATTCATATGTTGTCACCTCAAGGATAGTGTAACCTTAAAATTAAATTTATTAGCATATAGATATATGTTTTAAATAGTTGAATAATCAATAAATATATGTTATTATCATAATAAGATTGATACAGAGGAGGGAAGAGCATGGGTTACAGCTAAAATAGAAGATAGGGTTCCGCATGGTCATGCCATGGAGTACATGTACATATACCATATACAGAATTTGAAAAGTAATAAAATTTTTGCAGAAAAAAGCGAAAGGTTCAACAAACGTATGCGCATCATCGAAAATCAGCAAAGGAAAAGTGAAAGCACTATATCATACTTTTTTATCAAAGAAAGAAACGCAAATAAGGAATACTTATCCACAAACAATCACGTTGGAGAATGCTTATTTCAAGGCTGTTGATATTGACGGAAATGGTATCAAAGAGCTGATTATAAAAGAAAAATCTAATTCTATGGGTGTTTGCTGGCCGGTTGCATATATTTTTACGATAAAGAATAAGAAAGTCGTATACGCAGGAAGTACGTGTATCAAACAGGACTATTCAAATGGTGTTGAGATAAGTAAAAAATATAAAAGTATCTATAGTTGCTATCCAGTAGCCTCTTATACACCAACTTATTTTTATACATTAAAAAAAGGACGGCTGCGCAGCAAAAAATTCTTTTATGCACAGTATGGCTATGAGAATGAAGAACATGAGACATGGTGCAAAAGCGCCGGATATTTTATTAATAAAAGAAAAGTGTCGGAAGGAAAGTACAATAAGGAATATCAAAAATATATGAAAAGCTTAAAACGGTATCTTTTGGTAGAGAATACAGCAGGGAATCGTAAAAAAGAATTGAAATAAGAGCTCAGGATATTTATTTTTAAAGGGGGATGGTAAATCGTTGATTTATTTTGCATAAAAGTGTATGATGAAAAAAGAAAAGTACCGTAATAATTGCCAAATCCATTTGACAAACATAAAAAATACAGGATAAATAGACATGAGAGAAATACAGGGGATTGAATTTCATACAGGGAGCAAGGAGGAACTGCTTCCCGGTTTTTCAAATGATTTTCCTTACATTGCTTCAAGAGCAGAGCTTGACCAATATATAAGATGTTTTGTACCGTGGCATTGGCACAGGGCAGTGGAACTTTTTTATATGGAGAGCGGCAGCCTTGAGTATTACACGCCGAAAGGAAAAATATTGTTTCCGGCGGGAAGCGGCGGCATGGTAAACTCAAACGTACTTCATATGACAAAAGCAGTCGCACGGACAGAGAAAAGCAGTCAGCTCCTTCATATTTTTGATCCTTCTCTGCTTTCCGGGGAGCAGGGAAGCAGAATAGAGAAAAAATATATCACGCCTGTCGTAACGGCTCCGCAGATTGAGATGATTCCCCTTTTTCCGGGGAATGCGGCAGAGGAAAAAGTTTTGAGACTCATTCTTGAAGCATTTCGATTTTCAGATAAGGAATTTGGATATGAAATGAAGCTGCGGGAAGCTTTGTCGGAAATCTGGTTAATGCTTTTTGAATTATCCCGTCCTATGCGGGAAGAAAACAGGGAACGAAACAAAAATAACGATAAGATAAAGCTGATGATGATCTACATCCATGAACATTATCCCGAAAAAATCTCTATCCAGGAGCTTGCAGCAGCGGCATACTTAAGCGAACGGGAATGCTTCAGAGTGTTCCATGACTGCCTGCACATGACGCCTGTGGAATATATAAAAACTTACCGCCTGCAAATAGCCTGTCAGATGCTGGCGAGAGGACAAGAATCTGTTACGGTTATCAGTCATGCCTGCGGTCTGGGAAGCAGCAGCTATTTTGGAAAGGTTTTCCGGGAATACGCACACTGTACGCCGTCCGAATATCGAAGAAAATGGCAGGATGGTGATATATAAAGGCGGAAATGAAATATTTTTTTGAAGCAAACTGCACGATAATGATAATCGAGGAGCTCGCTCAATGATTATTTTAAAATAGGAGGTTTGCTTATGGCCAGAATGGATGTAAAAATTACGGATATGCAGAAATTTCTGAAGAAAGTGGATGCCTGTAGCAGTGAAGTGTACATTGTATATCCAGGCGGCGGAACAGAAAATATCCGCCAAAACCCTGTCAGGCAGGCGGAACTGGTAGACGAATGGAAAGAAAAAGGCGAATGCCTGTTTTTATCTTTAGACATCACGAAGCGTATGGATTCTTTGAAACTGCGTGCGTTCTCTGTTCAGAAATAAACCGCATGAACGCCGCGCTTTGTTGCTAAGAAGCCAGGATGATATGTCTGTAAATACTTTTTCATAACGGGGGCGGAAGGTTTTGGATGCCTGCCAGCCCCCTTTGAAGCAGGAGGGAAACATGGAATTTAATAAAAAGAATGTGGAACTTGCGCTAAAAGAAGCGTCAGAGTCCAATCCGGGGGCATGGACAGACCATTCCCGGTATGTAGCAAAAGCCTGTAAAAATATTGCGGAGCGCTGTAAACATTTATCTGCGGAACAGGCTTATCTTTTCGGTCTGTTACATGATATTGGCCGATATGCCGGGGTGAGTTCAGAAAAGCATCTGATCGACGGTTACCGTTACTGTATGGAGCGGGGCTGGGAAAAAGCAGCGCAGATTTGTATCTCTCATGCGTTTATGATTCAGGATATCCATACTTCTATTGGTAAATTCGATGTAAGCGATGAGGATTACCAGTTTATGAAAGAGTTTGTCGCAAATGCAGTCTACGATGATTACGACCGCTTAGTGCAGCTCTGTGATGCTTTGGCTATGCCAACGGGCTTCTGCCTTTTGGAAAAGAGGTTTGTGGATGTTACCCTCCGGTATGGCGTCCACCCTGCGACAATCAGCAGGTGGAAAAAAATTTTAGAGATCAAGGCATTATTTGAAAAGGAAATTGGCTGTTCTATTTATGACCTGCTTCCGGGGATTGTAGAAAACAGCTTCCGTCAGGAGGAAAACCATGTACTATGAGAAAAGTGATTTTTTAGAAGGGGGAGAGCGGCAATATGAAGTATGAACACATTGTTTTTGACATTGACGGTACGCTGATCGATACGGAGTATGCGGTTCTGAATTCCTTGCAGGAAACCCTGAGGACGTTATGCGGGAAAGAGATACCTGTCTCTGAATTGACATTTGCACTGGGCATTACCGGGGCAGACGCTTTGAAAATCCTTGAGGTCAAAGACATTTCGCATACCCTGGAGCTGTGGATTGAGAATATGCGCAAATATGCAGATACCGTTATGGTCTTTGACGGAATCACGGAATTATTAGAAAATCTGCGAACAAGGGGTGTGAAAATGGGAATCGTTACCTCAAAGACAAGAGAAGGATTTGAAGAGGAATTTTGTCAGCTCAGTATCAGAGAGTATTTTCGCACAATCGTTTGTGCAGATGATACACAGGAACATAAACCCAATGCTGCGCCGCTTTGGAAATATAAAGAATTATCAGGAATGAGCGGCGGAAAAATACTTTATGTCGGAGACAGCGCGTATGACAGCAGGTGTGCAAAAAACGCCGGGATTGATTTTGCTCTGGCAGTATGGGGCAGCCATAGTAAGTCCATAAAGGCAGATTACTTTTTGGAAAAGCCCGCAGACGTACTGTCTGTGATAACGGCATTTTGAAAAAGTGGGGGAGGCTAATCCCCCAATAGAAACTTTCCAATAATTTCCGAGACCCCATCCTCATTGTTGGTGCGTTTGGTTATATAATCCGCCGCTGCTTTCACGGCTGGTTCCGCATTTGCCATAGCCACGCCAATGCCGGCTTCCTGAATCATGGAAATATCATTTTCCGCATCCCCGGCGGCGATGGTATTTGCCAGAGGGATTCCAAGATGCTCACAAAGAAAATGAATAGCCTGTCCTTTCGAGATGCCAGGCGCTACGTGTTCCAGATAGATGGGGCTTGAGAAGAAGCGGTCAAGCTTTCCTTCACACCATTTGGCAGTCCGATTGCGGAAATCAACCAGCTTTTCATGGTCGTCAATATCAATGACAATCAGCTTTACAGGGTCTTTTCCAAGTTCTGTGATGACGTCTGGAACGACACGGCTGCGCACCTTTGTGAGTTTCATATAGTACTGGAGAGACGGATTATCCGTTTCCGTAAGGATTTCTACATCATTATAAGTCTGGCAGTGAAGCCCCATCTCTCTGGCGGCATCAAAGATATAGCGGACATAGGAGAGCGGGATTGTTTTTCGATACAGGCTTTCTTTCTTTTCGGTGTCATAGATTTCACCTCCGTTATAAGAGATGATATAGCAGCCTTTGCCCACGAGTCCCAAATCTTCTGCCTGCGCCAGAGCGCTGAAAAGCGGGCGTCCGGTAGCGATTACGACGCTGTGTCCGGCTTTCAGGGCTTCTTTGATGGCTTTTCTGTTTCCGGGAGTAAATTCCTTCCGGTCATTGAGAAGAGTGCCGTCCAGGTCGAGAAAAATAATTTTTCGATTTTTTTCCTGTTCCAGCAGTTCTTCAAGGGCGTCGTCGCTCTCGGAAATCCAGACATCTTCTTCCTCGGCAGTCAGACCGAGATATTCTCTTAAGGTACAGGTTTCATCACTATAGTTCCATTCTTCCGTGTAATCAAAGATGGCGTCGAAAGGGAGCTCTCCCTTAAAATATAATTCTCTGAATTTCATAGTTCCTCCTGAAAATATGCAAATAAGTGTTATGATGGATCTATCGTATCATGGCTGTGGCGCCTTACGGTTTCGTGCTGCTTTCAGGTTTGTTAAAAATTCATAAGGGACTTCCAGGTTTCCTCTGCCGCTGCCAAGATCAATGTCTGGTTTCACACTTCCATGAAAATCAGAACCGCCCGAAAGAACAAGATCATATTTTTTGGCCAGCATACGCACATGTGCTTCATCCTCTGCTGAATAGGTAGAATACAGCGCTTCGATACCGATCAGCCCTTCTTTTTTCAGGCTGGTAATCAGCTCATCCATTGAGGCATCGTCCAGATGGTACAGCATGGGATGCGCCAGAATGGGGATTCCTCCGGCGAGACGAATCAGACGGACGGCCTGGACGGGAGTTACTTTTTCACGGGGGACAAAGCAGCGGGCGTCATCCGCCAGATAACGGGAGAAGGCTTCCTTAATATCAGAGACAAAGCCATGCTCCAGCAGATATTTTCCGAAATGCGCTCTCGTCCAGACCGCATCTGGATATTCCGCTTTCATAGCTTCCCAGGTAATATCGCTTCCTTCTTCCTGTAAGAGTTGAATCATTTTTTGATTCCGTATATCCCTGGAATTCTGAAAACGTGTAAGCTGTTCTAAAAACTCCGGCATCTGATAGTCAAAATCCAGACCGACGATGTGGACGTCTTTTCCGTGGAATTCCGTAGAAAATTCGATTCCGGAGACGACCTCAAGGCTTGTCTGGGCAGCGGCGGAACATAATTCGGAAAGCCCGTCAATCGTATCGTGGTCAGTAAGTGCGATCGCCGCCAAATTCTTTTTTAATGCGTAAGAAACCAGCCCTGCGGGAGTGAAAGTGCCGTCCGAGCAGTTAGAGTGTACATGTAAATCAATATTGTTCATGTTTCTTTCTTCCTTCTGGATGTTTTTCTTTCAGTATACCGAAATGGAAGAGGAGTTTCAACAAAAAAATAGGAATCTCCTCTTGATTCATTTTTTAGGAAGGAAGAGGGCAGGAATCGGAAAACCGGATTGTGATGCAGAAGATATCTTCCGTAATAGCAGCCGTAATTTCCCCGTTCATCCGCAGCGCCAGTTCTTTTGCGATGGCAAGTCCAAGACCGGTAGAAGTCCTGCTGCGCGCTGCATCCGCCTTGTAAAAACGCTCAAAAATCATCGAAACGTCAATCTGCTCCGGATGCGCCACCTGATTGCTAACGGAGAGGAGGATTTGATTTTCGGTGGCGCTCAGGGTAATTTTGATCTTTTTTTCGCCGTGCTCTATGGCATTTTTCAGCACGTTCTGGATGATGCGGCGGAGTGCCGGGGGATTTCCAAGCATATACACGCGCTCTTCTGGAATCAGGATTTCCGGCTCTATTCCAAGCTTTGTCCAGTCCTCATAGTAAGAAAATACGGTTTCCTTTAAAATCTGAGTTACGCAGCAGCGGTTCAGTTCCAGAGGAGCGGTTTGGTTTTTCAGCTTTGTGAACGTAAATAATTCTTCCAGCATTTCTTTCAGGCTTTCGATGCGTTCCCGGATGATTGCCAGATATCTTTGCCGGTCAACCGTGCTGTCACAGTCCTCCAGCAATTGGAAATATCCGTCCAGGGAAGTGAGAGGGGTACGGATGTCATGGGAAAGGTTCGTATAGGTATCGGAAATGATTTGTTCTTTTTTTTGATATTGTGCATGTTCTCTGCGCTTTAACGTCAGATATTCGTTCAGAATATCGACCAGCTTTCCAATGTTTCCGAAATCCAGGTCGCGGGTGATCAGCATATTGCTGTCATGCTTCAAAAGAAACGCCATCTGGCGGCAGATGTCTTTCACCTGCCGCTGGTATTTCCATAGAAGGAATGCCTGTATGAAACTGATGATAAGTAAAATTCCGATGATAAGATACATGGGCTAACAGTCCTTTTTTGCAAAAACAGTACTTCCTATGAATGCCATAGCCAGAAGGAACACCACGGAGATTACAGCAGGCATCAGAACATCGCCGGAAGAAGGTTCCATAGGCACCAGGGCGATTTGTCCGGTTACCGTGTATTTCATGACCTGGAAACCCTGGATTCCCAGTTTTTGAACCAGGTTATCAATCAGGCCGTAGATTAATGCCGAAATCCCGCCACACAGACAGATCACGATAATCATGCTGAAAACGTTATTTCTCAGTACTACTGCGATTGCCATACAGATGAGAGTAAACGCGTAGTGGAGCAGAATCTGGATACCGAGATACCATAACAGCGAACAAATATTCCCCCAGACGAGATACCCGAAGCATATCCGGCAGAAGAGCGCCTGAAGCAGCGCGTATCCGATTATGGTAAGTACGGTAAATACGAGCATTGCGGCAGCCTTTGATAAAAACAAAGCTCCGCGGTTTCGCACCTGACCGCCAATGTTTTTGATGTATCCGCTGTTTATGTCAGCAGTAGCAAAGATCACTGCGAAGATGACAAGGAACAGGGCCGTGAACTTTGCTGTCGTATTTGCGTAGACTTCATCCAGTACCGTGATCTGTGCTCCAGGGCGGGTGGGAAGGCTCACGCTCATGCCGAGGTTTACATTTTCTGTCTCCTCCTGTGCGTATTCCTGAGCTTCAGGAATTTCTTGTGAAATCAGGCTTAAAGAAGTGGTGAGAAGCATGGTCACCGCCATGACAATCCAGATCACATACAGGGCTTTCGTCCGGAACATCCGGTATAAATCCATTCGAACCATATTAAACATGTTTGGCACCTCCCGTCAGATTCAGGAAATAAGTTTCCAGCTCTTCGTTTGTTAAAGAAATCTCCCGTACGGGAATTCCTGATTTTACGAGCTCTGTATTCAGGGCGGCGCTTTCGTTTAGCCGTTCAAATACATGGATATGCTCTTTATCTACAATCTGATAATTCACAAATCCCATCCGGTCTAAGATGGGGACTGCCTGTTCCGGACAGGAGAGTGTCAGCTCAATTCGTTCGCTGCACCGTTTCATCAGTTCTTCCCGTGTCAGCTCCTGGATCAGACAGCCGTCATGGATAATTCCGTAATCGGTGGCAATCTTAGAAAGCTCTTCAAGGATATGGCTGGAGATCAGGATGGTCATATTCCGTTCATCCCTCAGACGGTGAATTGTATCGCGGATTTCAGCAATTCCCTGAGGATCGAGGCCATTAATCGGCTCATCCAGTACCAGAAGGTCGGGTTCGCCTATCAGGGCAAGACCGATTCCAAGCCGCTGTTTCATGCCGAGGGAAAAGTGTTTTGTCTTTTTCTTTCCGGTTTCCGACAGACCTACCGTATGTAGAATTTCATCAATGTAACCGGGCTTTTTGATGCCGAACAGTTTACACTTGACATTCAGGTTTTCGTACGCAGTCATGTTTCCGTACAGGCCAGGAGCTTCAATCAGGCATCCGACCCTGGAGCGGATATTTTTTAAATCCTTTCCGGTATAGCCGAACATTTCGATTTCTCCGTCCGTCGGGCTTGCGAGGCCGCTGATCATCCGCAGGCAGGTGGTTTTCCCGGCGCCGTTCCTGCCGATAAAGCCATAGATCGCACCTTTCTTAATGTGGATATTTACTGCGTCTACAGCTCTGTGATGTCCGAACTGCTTCGTGAGGTTTGACGTGCTAAGTAAAAATTCGCTCAATGTTTTCATCTCCTTTTCTTGACTGCTCTTAGTTTACCGGAACAATCCAAAAGAAAAGCAAAGAAATAGTAAAAAAAGAGTAAAGAATCAGGGCTTTAAACGGTAGCCGATGCCCCATACGGTTTCTATGTAATCTTCGGTGGTAAGCGTTTTGATTTTTTTGCGGATGTTGCTGATGTGGACATCCAGCGTCTTGGTCTCTCCCATGTAGGGCTCCTCCCAGGCATATTCAAAAATATCTTCTTTGCTGAATACCTGTTTTGGATGTTTCAGAAGCAGTTCCAGAATGGCAAATTCCTGTCTGGTAATATGAGGAAGCTCCATTCCGTCGATACTGGCCCGGAACGTGTCTCTGTCCAGGGCGAGCGCTTTGTGGGAAAGAATCATCTGTTCCGGAGCCTGTGACAGACGGCGGAACTGTACTTGTACGCGGGCAATGACTTCTTTGATTTCAAAAGGCTTTGTAATATAATCGTCTGCCCCTTCGGTAAGCAGATTTATTTTTTCGTCCAGTTCATTCTTTGCCGTCAGTACGATGACCGGGACGTTTCCGATTCTTCTGATTTCTTCCAGAACCTTTTCACCGGGAATGCCGGGAAGCATCAGGTCCAGAAGGATGAGTGCATAGGGCTTCATTTGAAGAAGCATCCTGGCTTCTGTTCCGGAGAAAGCCTGGTCGCAGAGATAACCCTGACCGGTCAGGGCTTCTTTCAGCAGGTTGTTGATATTTGTGTCGTCCTCTATGATAAGAATTTTTTTCAAAATATGATCGCTCCTGTTCAAAATGCCGTGTGCGGTAACGGTCACATTTTAGCATGGAGCGAACAGCATTTCAACTGGAACCGTGCGCTGTCCTATGGCTGGTGCATGGACGGTTACATTTCTTTTTCGGGGCGTTTGGACTGTTTTTACGAAAGGATGCGTGCTATAATAACAGAAAGCAAGGAGAAAGGAACGAAAAAAGGATGAGTGATTACAGACAGGAATTTTTAGAGAAGCAGGGCGTCAGCCCTTCTTTGATAAAGGAAATAGAGAAATTCAGGGAACGCTATCCGGTGGAGGAACAGGTTAAAAACAGGCTGGTAAAGCCAGAAATGCCGTTTTTCGGGAAAGAAATCCTGGAAATGGCGATCGTAGGACTTTTGCAGGGTGAAAATATTCTTTTGAGTGGTTCGAAGGCTACGGGAAAGAATATTCTGGCAGAGAATCTGGCATATCTGTTCGGGCGTCCCGTCTATAACATTTCTTTTCATGTGAATACGGACAGCAGTGCGCTGATCGGGACAGACACGTTTCAGGATAATGAAGTAAAGCTTCGCAAAGGGCCAGTGTATCAGTGTGCGTCTTATGGAGGCTTTGGCATTCTGGATGAAATCAACATGGCGAAAAAT
The DNA here is from genome assembly GCA_937965795.1 of uncultured Lachnospiraceae bacterium. Classification (GTDB taxonomy): domain Bacteria; phylum Bacillota; class Clostridia; order Lachnospirales; family Lachnospiraceae; genus Hominisplanchenecus_A. Next base: position 17,423 of record CALCMD010000056.1, read on the forward strand.
GATGCGGTCTCGGTGCTTCACGCTACACTGGACTACCGGAAAGTGATCGACGTGCCGGGATATGATAAAATTGAACTGCATCCGGCGGCGCGGTTTATCGGGACGATGAATTATGGTTATGCGGGGACGAAGGAGCTCAATGAAGCGCTGGTCTCTCGGTTTCTGGTTATCAATATGCCACCGCTGACGGAAGAGCTTTTGGCGCAGATTCTAAAGACTTCTTTTCCGGAAATAAAGCCGGCGGCGCTGGAACAGTTTTCCGGACTTTTTCTGGACTTGCAGCTCAAAGCGCAGAATAGTGAGATTTCCACGAAGCCTCTGGATTTGAGAGGGCTGCTGGCAGCGGTAAAAGTCATGAAAGGCGGCGTCAGCCCGCAGATGGCAATCGCTATGGGAATCACAAATAAATGTTTTGATATTTTTGAACGGGAAATGATTGAAGATATCGTCATGACGCGGATTCCGGGCTCCTGGACGGCGGAGGACGTGTTTTGATACATCTGCCAGAAGGGGGCATAGGGACATGGATGAATTTTACAGGATGGAAGTGGAGAACCGAATCCGAAATCTGATGTGGACGGTGAGCGGGGATTATGAGCTGGATACGGAACTCGATGTGTCCTCTTTTCTGAAATCAAAATACATTTCTATTTATGACGCCGTCAAGCAGGGGGCATTTTCCAAATATTTTGATAAAGACCTGTTTGGGCTGTATCTGGCAAAGAAGGTTTATCTGGGGGCGGAGGAGACTTCTCTGGTACAGATTGGACAGCTCTGTGTGGACAGCGCCGTGTTTCCGAAGATTTCAAAGGAGAGGATCGGCGTGCCGGATATCCGAAGGCGTGCGTTTGAGGACCTTCTTGAGGGTGAATTTGAAAACATGACGGCTTCTTTTCTTGGCAGCGTCAAGCTGGCGCTTCTGCGTGGGTATGTGACGGGGGACAGGCGGACGGAGAAGCGTGTCCGGGAAGCGGCGGAAAGCATTGTGTCGCTGGCGGGAGCGGCGGACACGATGGAGCTGATTCGGACGGTGGACGGGCTTTACAATATGTATATTGACCAGGGATTTGAACGAAAACATGGAAATCTGGATGCAGTGATGGCTGTGACGAAGGAGCAGCTAAAGACCTTTGACTGGCAGGATTATCTGGATGAGGAGATGCGGGAGGATCAGCTTGAGCGGTATCTGAATCAGATGGCGGACTCTGTAACAAAGCTTTCGGAGGAAGAAAAGGAAGAGAAAAAGCGTGGACAGGGCGGCGCTGTTTTTCTGGATGAGGAAGCCATAGAAAAGATGTATTCCTATATTGAACTGAATTATGGCCGTTCCTATCTGAAGGAACAGGAGCAGAAGCGGCTGAATGATAAGGTGTGCCGGGGACTGCACGGGGACTGCACGCTGTATTTTACGGATGGAATTCTGGAAAATATGGTGCGGGTAAATTCCCAGTCGGAGTATGCCCGGAAAACGAAGGAGATCAATCTGCGTACCTGGAGACAGAATTACCGGGTGACGAAACGGAACATTGATCTTTTGAGGGATACCCTGAAACGTTCGCTTTTGCTGCGGAGCGAACGGGAAGTGAATCTGGCTGAATATGGGAAGATCGTTCCGAACAGGCTCTGGAAGATAGGCAGAACGGCCAACAGAAAGCTGTTCGAACGGGAATTTTGGCAGGATGGCATGGATTTCGTGGTAGATGTACTGATCGACGCCAGCGGTTCCCAGCGGGCCAGACAGAGCCAGGTGGCATTGCAGGCGTTCATTATCAGCAGGGCGCTGAGTCTTGTGCAGATTCCCCACCGGGTCATGGGCTTTTGCACCTTTTGGGATTATACGGTGATGCGCCGTTTTCGGGAATATGACGAAGCAACAGAAGCAGATGAGAGGATTTTTGAATTTTACGGCTCCTCGAATAACCGGGACGGGCTGGCGATCCGCGCGGCGGCGCTTGGTCTCTCAGAGCGTCCGGAGGAGCATAAGATTCTGATTGTGCTCAGCGACGGCAGACCGAATGACATTATCGTAAACCGTCCAAACAGCAGAAACCCGGCGCCGTATTTTGGAGATTTTGCCGTGAAGGATACGGCTTTCGAGGTGCGGAAACTGCGCGGCGAAGGGATAGCGGTGCTTGGGGTGTTCGTAGGGGAAGAGCAGGATTTGCAGGCAGAGAGGAGGATTTTCGGGAAGGATTTCGCCTATATCCGGAATATCGGGAACTTTGCGAATGTAGTTGGGAGATATTTGAAGAAACAGTTGGAGGAGTGAAAAGCAGCGGGGAATGATTAGAAAAAGGAATTTGTGGGAAAATAGAGAACAGAAAGGATAATGGCATGATCTGGTTTTTGGGTATAGGTATGGTGGGTATGGCGCTGACCGGGATATATGTGTATTACCGTTCCGGAAAGCTGCTGAAGTTTTATAAAGTGGACATAGAGAAAAAATGGGTGCGGGCCGTCCGGATTCTGGCTGCGCTGCTCTTTGCTTTTCTGTGCGTGAATATATGGACGACAGGAGCGGTGGTGATCCTGCATCTGGTCGTCCTGTTTCTGGCTGTGGATTTGTCAGCCTGGATTATCCGGCTCGTATGGGGGAAGAGAAAGTCAGGAAAGCTGTATGCAGGGTTTCAGACGGCCTGCATAAGCGGAGCGCTTCCCCTTCTGATTTTTGCGGCGCTTCTGACGTTCGGATATATGAACATGCGTTCCGTCGTGAGGACGGAGTATACAGTGACGTCGGATAAGCTCGGACAGGAATACCGGATCGTATTTTTGAGTGACATTCATTATGATACCATACAGCGTCCGGATATCCTCAAAGAAAAGGTGAAGGAAATCAATGACGTCCATCCGGACGTCGTAGTTCTGGGCGGCGACATCGTGGAAGAGGGAACCTCCAAAGCTTCCATGCAGGAGGTATTTCAGGTGCTTGGAAGCCTGGAAAGTACATACGGTGTTTATTATGTTTATGGAAATCATGACAGGCAGCCGTATACCGATCACCGTACGTTTACAAATGAAGAGCTGGAGGCAGCCATGGAAGCCGGAGGAATCCATATTTTACAGGATGCCTGTGTAGAACTTGGTGAGGAGCTGGTGCTTGCCGGGCGGGATGACGCCGCATGGGGAAATGTTTCAGGAAGGGCGTCTGTGGAAGAAATCCTGCGGGACGCCGACCGGGAGAAATTTATCATCGTGGCAGACCACCAGCCGGTTGAAGCCGGAGAAAATGCCGCACAGGGCGTAGACCTGGAGGTATCCGGCCATACCCATGCAGGGCAGATATGGCCTGTGGGTTATTTATCTGAATTGACAGGAATTTTAAATTATGGAGAGTATGAGCGTGACGGCTGCAAAGTTATCGTATCCTCCGGCGTTGCCGGGTGGGGGTATGCGATCCGCACCCAGGAACGGTGTGAATACGTGGTGATTACCTTGCGTGGGGAGAAATGATTGCCGGATGTGTTGCCGAAGGGAAAAATATGACTATATTTTAGAAAAATTTTATAATTTTCCTCTTGAAAATATTACGATTTCGTCTTATCATAAGAAGTATAACAAATAAAAAGAAAGAGGGCATGGAAATGAAAAGTTTTAATTTATTATCTGAAGCAGAGTCTGAAATCATGGAGTTTTTGTGGCAGCAGGAGGACGAAGTGATTTTGCAGGATGTGATCGGATACTGCAACGATGAAAAAGGGCACACATGGAAACAGCAGACGATTTATACATTTTTAACACGTCTGGAGCAGAAAGGAGTTGTAAAAGCGCAGAAGCGGGGGCAAAAACGTTACTATTCCGCATTAATTACGGAGGAAGAATTAAAGAGACGATATTCCCATAAGTTCGTAGATGAACATTTTGAAGGCTCTGTAATCATGTTTTTGTCTAATTTTTTCAGTGGACAGGAGCTGCCGCCGGAGGACAAGGCAGCATTAAAGGAATTTATTGAGAAATAAGCTTGTCTGTTTTTGGAACTTCCCTCTTGACAGGATGCGCCTGACCTATTAGTATATACATATACCCCCTATGGGTATAAAAACAGGACAGGAGTGATTTTGTGAAGAGGGAAGTTTATCTTATTAAAGGAATGACCTGTGCTTCTTGCAGCAGTGCGGTGGAACGGGTGACGGGGAAACTGGATGGAGTCGTCAGCAGTGAAGTGAATCTGGCTACCAATAAGATGACCATTGCGTACGACTCGTCGAAGCTGACGCCTGAGATGATTATGGAACGGGTGGAACGCGCCGGGTTTGAAGCAGAACCCTTTTTTGAAGAACGGACAGCCGGAGAAAAAGAGGAAAAGGAAGAGGCTCTTCATGTGATGAAGCGGAGACTGGTGACGGCGGTTATTTTTGCGGCGCCGCTGCTTTACATTTCTATGGGGCACATGCTTCCGTTTCATCTTCCACTGCCGAAAGCTCTGGGAATGCACACGGAGCCGATGAATTATGCTCTGGTGCAGCTTGTTCTGACGGTGATCGTGCTGATCTGCGGCAGGAAATTTTATATCGTAGGATTCAGGACACTGTTTCGAGGGCATCCAAATATGGATTCACTGGTGGCAATCGGGACGGGCAGCGCTTTTCTGTACAGTCTGGTCAATACGCTGTTGATTTTGTCTGACCACAGGTATGTGGAGAATCTGTACTATGAATCGGCGGCGGTCGTCGTGACTCTGGTTATGCTTGGAAAATATATGGAGGCGCGAAGTAAGGGAAAGACCTCCGAAGCCATTCAGAAGCTGATGGAACTGGCGCCGGATACGGCTGTTCTGGTAGAGAATGGCGTGGAGCGGGAAGTGCGGTCCGATGAGGTGAAAAAGGGAAACATTCTTTTGATTCGTCCTGGAAAAAGGATACCCCTGGACGGTATCGTGGTGAAGGGCGGAAGCAGCGTGGATGAATCCATGCTCACCGGAGAGAGCCTTCCGGTGGAAAAGGGAGCCGGCGACGAAGTCATCGGTGGAAGTATGAATTATAACGGAGCTATGCAGATCGAAGTGACCAGAACGGGGGCAGACACGACTCTGTCGAAGATCATCCGGCTGATGGAGGACGCACAGGGAAAGAAAGCGCCGATCTCAAAACTCGCAGATACGGTAGCGGGGTATTTTGTGCCGGCGGTTCTTTTGATTGCGGTAGCTGCGGCGATTGGATGGGCGCTTGCGGGACAGAATCTGGCTTTCATTCTCAGGATATTTGTTTCTGTGCTGGTGATTGCATGTCCCTGTGCGCTGGGACTGGCGACCCCTACCGCTATTATGGTAGGAACAGGGGTCGGCGCCGGAAACGGTATTTTAATCAAGAGCGGGGAAGCGCTGGAAAGAACGCATCTGATAGATACCGTTGTATTGGACAAGACGGGAACCGTGACGGAGGGAAAGCCAAGAGTAATCCAAATCATCACAGGGGAGATGAAAGAAGAGGAACTTCTGCTTCTGGCAGCGTCCTGTGAAGTCCCATCTGAGCATCCTCTGGGAGCGGCGATTGTGGAAGCGGCCCGTGAACGGGGGATGGAGTTAAGAGAGACAGAGCAGTTTGAAAGTCTGACCGGAAAGGGTATCCGGGCCATTTTAAATGGAAAGGAAATTTATATTGGGAATGCGAGAATGCTGATGGAACTTGGAATTTCCCAGGGAAATATGGAAAAAGAGGCGGATGAGATCGCGGGAAGAGGGCAGACGCCAATGTTTGTGGCGGCTGACGGAAGCCTGCTTGGAATCATCAGCGTAGCGGATACTGTGAAGCCTACCAGTGCGGAGGCGGTCGACGCTATCCGGAAACTGGGCATCCGGGTCTGTATGCTGACTGGAGATAATAAGCATACGGCAGATTATATCGGAAAGCAGGTACACGTAGATGAGGTCATTGCGGAGGTGCTGCCGGGAGATAAGGCGGAGGTCGTGGAGAATTTGCAGAAGCAGGGTCGAAAAGTCATGATGGTAGGAGACGGTATTAACGACGCCCCGGCGCTGGCGCAGGCAGATATTGGAACGGCCATCGGAAGCGGCAGTGATATAGCGATGGAATCCAGCGATATTGTATTGATGAAATCCGATCTTCGGGATGTGTACGGAGCAATCCGCCTGAGCAAATGTACGATTCGAAATATCAAAGAGAATCTGTTTTGGGCTTTTATTTTTAACAGCCTGGGAATTCCGGTGGCGGCAGGCGTGCTCTATGCGTTCGGAGGGCCGCTGTTAAATCCGATGATTGCCGGACTTGCCATGTCTTTCAGCTCGGTATTTGTAGTTAGCAATGCGCTGCGGCTGAAGAGATTGAAGTTATAAGGGTTCTGTGCAGGAGGTATGGCCTATGAGCGAAAATTGCTGTGAAAAGCACAAACACAGAGAAACAGAGGAGTACAGGGAGCTGATTCGCCGGTTAAACCGCATTGAGGGACAGATTCGAGGCGTCAAAGGGATGGTGGAAGAAGAGCGATACTGCGTGGATATTCTGAATCAGGTGTCCGCCATCCAGTCAGCCCTGAATGGATTTAATAAGGTTCTTCTGTCCAGTCACATTCATACTTGCGTGGTAAAGGACATACGAGACGGAAAAGAAGAAGCTGTTGACGAGCTGTGTGAAACAATAAAAAAGTTGATGAAATAGGAGGAGACAGAAATGACAGTATTAAAAGTAGAAAAGATGCACTGTGAAAAATGTGTGGAGAGAATCAGCAAGGCATTTGATAAAGCAGGACTCACGTATGAGGTAAGTCTGGCAGACAGGACCGTATCGGTGGACGGATGCGAAAACTGCGTGGCAAAGGCAAAGGAAATCCTTGAGGATCTGGGCTTTTAAAGATGAATTATTATCTGGCGCCGATGGAGGGAATCACCACCTGGGTTTATCGAAATGCTTATCACAAATATTTTTATCCAATGGATAAGTATTTCACGCCTTTTCTTGTCCCCCACATCCATAAGGATTTTAATGACAGAGAAAAGAATGAGATTTTACCGGAACATCATACGGGGCAGAAGCTTGTTCCCCAGATTCTGACAAACTGCGCGGAGGATTTTGTGCGGACGGCAAATGCGTTAAAGGCATATGGATATGAGGAAGTAAATCTGAATCTGGGCTGTCCTTCCGGCACGGTAGTTTCCAAAGGGAGGGGAGCCGGATTTCTGCGGGAACCAGAAAAACTGGATCGTTTTTTTGATACGGTGTTTGCAAATTTGGATATGAGGATTTCTGTAAAGACACGAATCGGAATTTATGAGCCGGAGGAATTCGAGGGGCTTTTGGAAATTTATAATCGTTATCCTCTGGAAGAACTGATTATTCATCCGCGCGTGCGGCAGGATTTTTATAAAAATCATCCAAACATGGAAGTTTTTGAAAAAGCCTGCGAGAACAGTGCGAATCCGCTCTGTTATAATGGGGATTTATGTACAGCCGAAGAAATCCAAAGATTTGGCAGCCGTTATCCGCAGGTGAAAGCAGTGATGATTGGGAGAGGAATTTTAAAGAATCCCGGACTTGCCGGAGAGGTGAAAGGGCATGAAAAAGCCGGAAAGGAGAGGCTGAGAAAATTTCATGACCAGATTTATCATGATTATCGCAGCATCATGTCTGGCGATAAGAATACCGTGTTTAAGATGAAAGAATTTTGGAGTTATCTGATTTCTTCTTTCGAAGAAGGTGAGAAATGCTGGAAGAAAATCAAGAAATCTCAGACTGCCGCGGCTTATGAGGCGGCGGTCGAAGAGGTTTTTTCCGGATACGTATCATAAGAACCTTAGGGCTGTTGCTGTTTGAAATTTTGCAACAGCCCTTTTTGTGCTGCCAGCTATCCGGAAAAAGCTTTCGGTGGCAGGTTCTGTAGGCGCTATGGACAGGCGGCATTCTTTGAAAGTTTCCATAGTTTGTCGATGGTCTCCTGCTGTACATGAATAATTTTCCATAGTTTCTCATTGTCTTGTTTCAGTGTTGTGTTTTCTGCAAGCAATTGCTGCATGATGTTTTCGTTCATGGTTCCCCCTCTAAATACTCCCTTATTAAAATCAGGTACTTTCCCTACAGTAATCATATCACTGGAATGTAGTCTGGGGAAGTTAAGAAAGTGTTAGGTTTTTTCTTTTTTATGTGAAAAAGGATAAGTTTGAGTTGTTTTCTATATAAGAAACGCTTTTTCATGCCACAATGAGAAAGAAAGTGTTTCGGAG